>CAZXBK010000001.1:0-95149 GCA_964638765.1 uncultured Synechococcus sp.
GAATGGACTTCTTGTGTGGGAGCTGCATCCGCTGCATATTTGCCATCAGAGCATGGTGAATCGGCAAAATGATCTGATGGCAAATATGCAGCGGATGCAGCTCCCACACAAGATCTAAAGAAATAGCTACTGACCCTTGGATTGAATTTTCTACAGGTACAACCGCTAAATCCACCTCACCCTGCGCCCAAGTGTACAAACTCTGGGCAATGCTCTGGCAAGGCACAAGGGCGACATCCTCCTGTTGTTGCGACTGCAACCATTCCTGATACGTGAATGCCGCCGCCTCTGCATTAGTTCCAGCTGGGCCTAAATGGGCAATTTTTATGGTCATACCCTATCTATCAATCGCGAATGTCACAATCCTATCAAGTTTCAAGTGTTCTTCCGTTTTCTAGGGCGGGTTGTCCACCACATCACAGCGCCACTCACGACGAATAACAGCAACCCAAAACCATTGAGAAAGGGATAAATTTTTTCCAAATTAATAAAACCCAAATTGCCTTTGTGGAGATTGAGTAGCCAAATAAAATCGACTCCCCGCCCCGTTAACGCAGCTATTTGGAATAAAGTGCCAGACAACACAGTAATGATTAATGGCGCAACCATAATTGGCACTAAACTGCGGTGGAGTTTGCGGACTGCGCGTTTGTCAAAGGCCATAGCAATCAGGGTTCCGTCGTAGAGAACAGCGAATCATTTCTCCTATTCTCTATATTTCCTCGTCATTTGCTTCAGACTGTTGGAAATATTTATACGCTGTGTAGGCAAGGGTAATCACGCCAGTGCGAATGGCGCTTTCGTCTACATCAAATAACGGGTGATGCAAGGGATAGTTGAGGCGATTTTGGTGACCCACGCCCAAACGAAACATGGTGCCGGGCTTATGTTCGAGGTAAACGGAGAAGTCTTCTGCCCCGAGGGAAGGCTCCGGCAAAATTTGCACATGTTCATTACCGAGGGCTTCACGACTAGCCCGCTCTAGGATCTGGGTGAGATGAAAGTCGTTTTGAACAGAAGGCACACACCGTTGGTAGTTGACCTTGTATTTAGCGCCATAGGTATTGCAAATATTGGCGACGATATTTTCGATCCACTCGGGTAAATTGGCATGGGTTTCGGGGTGGAGTGATCGCACGGTTCCAGTCATTTTCACTTGATCGGCGATCACGTTAGGTGCTCTTCCTCCTTGAATTTGTCCAATGGTCAACACAATCGGTCGCAGGGGATTTTGGGTGCGACTAATGGATTGTTGGAGAGCAGTGATCACTTGGGATGCAATCCAGATGGCGTCTTTTGCTTGGTGGGGACGAGCACCATGCCCCGATTCACCATAAATAAAAATTTCTAGATCATCAGCCGCGGCAGTTAGCGCCCCGTAACGAATCCCAACCGATTGCGCCGGAATAGTGGGAAATACGTGCAACCCTAAAATGGCATCGGTGTCTTTTAGCGCCCCTGCCTCGACCATCCACTTTGCGCCTAGGGCGACTTCCTCAGCAGGCTGAAATAAAAACCGCACATTGCCGGCGATCGCCTCGGATAGCTGGGACAAAACCATCGCTGTGCCTAAACCGACCGTTGTATGAACATCGTGCCCGCAGGCGTGCATGACTCCCGGCTTGGTCGAAGCAAACTCAAAATCATTACATTCTTGGATTGGTAAAGCATCCATATCCACCCGAATGGCAAGGGTATTTTCTTGCTTTGTTGCTCCTTGTAAATTACCAACTACCCCCGTTTTCCCGACAGATTCCGTGACGTGAATACCCGTTGAAGAAAGCACCCCAGCAATGTAGGCTGCCGTTTGATACTCTTCACCGCTTAGCTCTGGATTGGTATGTAGATGACGACGAATTTCGATGAGGCGAGGCGCTAACTTTTCGGCTAAAGACGTAATTTCAGAGAGCATGGGTCGATGGTGTGGGGCGATTTTGCTGAGCCTTCTATTGTACGACCGTTATTTCATCGTTTGCCATGTCCGGATTACAGGGCGATCGCCTTGCTTACATGAATTAAAGAGGTGTTTTGCCACTGGATTTAACGCACGATATTCTTTAGGCGCATTGAAACGATGTAGATAAGGGATTTGTTGACGTAAACCGTCAGATAGCACACGAAAGGTAAATGTAACTTAGGCAACACTACTTGGAACTTTAACGAAGGATCTATGAAAACTCTTGCTTCCCTTGCCCTGCCCGCTTTTCTCGGTTTGATGGCCGGCATTGGTCACGGTATCGTTTCCCACCAAGCAGATTTACCTTTGTCCCTCGCCCAGCAGATGACCGATTCTTTTCAGGTTAAGTCATCTTTCTAAGACTAAACTTTTGCAAAGCGTAGCGATTGCTACCGAATAAAGTTGGGACAATACTTAGGTACACATCTATTTAAGTTGAGGTGCTGAGTCTTGAGAACAACCCAACAGATTAATGATATTTCCACTGGCGATCGCGCTGTGATGGCTTGTATGGCTGCATTAGTAATGTTTGTGGCTGGTTACACTGCGAGTCGCGTCGTGCTTTCTCAAACGACAACTGCGGATAATGCAGCGGTTGAGAATACTGTCGTGCCCCACCAAGGCGAAATGTGGCGGGCCTTTGGCGAATAAATTTATGTTTCTTGCCCAGCCGCTCAGAAGTTTGCCTTGAGGTTTTGAGTTGGCGATGGGCAATGGTGACGACCTTACGCTTCAGATTTAAACGAATTCTTAAACATAGTGCTTGCCCTTCAATCCTTGAACGATTGAGGGGTATTTTTTTGAAAACTTACCGGAATCTTCACAAAAGCGCCTGCTAATCCATATAATCCCCTACGTATTGGGTGTGCATTGTGCGCTAGATCACTCTCCGTAGGGTCTTGCGTCTCGTGTTCTACGTGTTTTTGCCCAGTAGGTCTGGTTGATCAAAAGTACACGAACCCCTTGGCTCATCTCACTGAATTAAGTCGGCGATCGCCCGACAATGAAATTAATTCAGTTCAACAATTTCTTTCTTTCTCAAATATATAGTCATGCCAAAACAACTACTTCGTCTTTCGCCCATCGCCCTCATGTCCATTAAAGCCCTTGAGCCAGACTGCGGCCTCAAGTTGAACGACAGTGGCTGTGACGTGCAGCGATTACAAATCATTCTCAAAGAATTAGGCCTTTACAACGGCGCATTAAATGGTTTTTTTGACCTCAAAACTGAGCGCGCATTACTCGGTTTGCAGCAATATTTGGAGGTGACGACAACAGGGCAACTGGACATTACGACTTGGTATCAATTGACCTACTGGTCTGAGGAAATCGAACAACAACGCCATGGTAGAGAGTTGGTGGCGCATTAAGGCACTCATGCTAGAAGCGTTTTTTGTCAAAGGCGACACGGAGACAAGGAGACGCGGAGAGTGAGGGACACAGCCAGAAGTCAAGACGAAAACACTCAAATCTCGCGCTTAAAATATTGTCAAAGAGAGTAAGAGAAAGTTCACTTGATCTCCTTGTCTTTCCCTCACTGTGTCCCCATCTTCCCTATTCACCGCGTCATCATATACCCTGCTCTCCGTGTCATTAATTCAGAATCTTTTACAATAGTTGACGGCAAATATCATCGAGAAACCTATGGTCGTCGAGCAAATTCTAGATCTCGCTAAGCAAAAGGGCATTGAAGCGGAGGTCTACTACCGCAGCAGTCGGGATACTCCGATCGATTTTGAGCATAATCGCCTTAAGTCCCTCGAAACAAAGGCAACTCAAGGGGTTGTTTTACGTGTGGTAGTTGATGGCAAGCTCGGTTTTGCTAGCTCTACAGATTTGACTCGCCTCGAAGATGTCGTTGATGCGGCGATCGCTACCGCGGAGATTGGTGATCCCGTTGATTTTGAATTTGCCAAAGATTTTAAAGAAGTTGTTCCAGAAAGCGATTACGAACTTCCCGAAACCGCTAAGCTCGTCAAAGTTGGTGAAGAACTGATCGAGAAAGTTCACGGCTACAACAGCGACATTTTAGTCAGTGCAGGTTTCCATATTCGTTCTGGTCAAACGAAACTTGCGACAACAGGCGGTGTGTACGGTGAGCGCAATAGTAAGGTTGTGAGTGCTAGTCTCGGCGGTAATTTAGTCCAAGGCGAAGATTTTCTCCAAGCCTACGGCTACGATGTGGCGAAAAACGGTGAGCCTGATTACGAGAAGATTTTAGCGACGCTGATCGAGAAATATACCAACGCCGAAAAAACGGCAAGTATTAGCAGTGGTTCCTATCCTGTTCTCTTCACCCCCCGCGCTGCCCTCAGTACCATTGGTGGACTCTTTGACACAATTTTGTCCGGTCAAGTGGTTGTTCAGAAAGCTTCTCCTTTGGCTGGCAAACTCGGCGAAAAGCTCTTCGGCGACTTGCTCACCATTTACGAAGATCCAAGCATTGGTGTTTCTGCTTGTCCCTTTGACGATGAAGGTACACCCACCAGTAAAAAGACCTTTATTGAAAAGGGTGTGGTGAAACAGTTTTACTGGGATCGCCAGTGGGCCGCCCGCGGTAATGCAGAGGCAACGGGCAATGGTTTCCGGGGTGGTTTATCTCGTCCTCGTCCCGACACCGTGAATTTCTGTATGGGCGCTGGCAGCACTCCCCTTGAGGAACTCATTAAGGGCATGAAAGAGGGCGTGATTGTTGACCAAGTGCTTGGTGCTGGACAATCAAACCAATTGGCTGGAGAATTTTCCGTCAACCTCGACCTCGGCTATAAAGTCGAAAATGGCGAAATTGTGGGTCGTCTAAAAAATACGATGGTCGCTGGCAGTATTTTTGAAGCCTTTGACCACTTAATCGATCTTAGCGATCGCCGCGAATGGGTTGGTGGTAGTGCCCTAATGCCATCGATGTTATTTGGGAAGTTGGGGGTTGCGTCGCGCGAGGTTTAGAATTTGGAAGTCTAGACTGATAAATTTTTTCCTTTACTGCGAGCTATGGCTGCCCTCACGCAAAATCCGATTCTACGCTTTGTCCTCACCTGCCTAGTCTGTGTTTTAGTTCTGGGCGGTTGTGTGGACTACGATGTCGAAATTGCTTTCGATCATCAGCACCACGGCGAAATTCATCAACATTTGCGTTTGGGTGAAGAGTTTACAAACTTCAATCAGCAGGAATCGCGAAAATGGCTCCGCAGTGTGGAAAAACGAGCCAAAAGCTTGCACGGTTCAGTGAAGCGTATTTCCCAGCAAGAACTGGATGTGCGCATTCCTTTTAATAATGGCGAGGATATGGTGGAAAAGTTTAATCGCTTTTTCAATCCTGAAGGCCAAAACCTCCAATCTGATGAACTAGATCTTGTACAGCTCAAATCGACATTGGCACTCGATCAGCGTAACTGGCTCTTCTTTGAGCGGAATCGTGCCACCCTCGATGTAGATTTACGAGCTTTGGGCGTTTTGTCCCAGCAGGGTAGTTTAATTCTCAGTCCAGGTTCTCTGCTAGATCTTGATGTCAGTTTAAAAACGCCGCTTTGGTCAAATGTTGTCAGCGATGATGGTTTTTCGGAGACTGTCACACGCAAGGATGGCGATCGCCTGATCTGGACATTGCAACCGGGACAACTGAATCATCTTGACGTGGTATTTTGGGTTCCCAGTTGGGTTGGGTTGGGCACGTTAGGCATTATTGGACTCCTCTTTGCCGGATTTTTACTGAAATATAATCGCTTGCCAGTAGGCTAAATTTTTCCGCCTGATTGCCATACCCCGCCCATCTAAAATCATACTTTTTCGGTATAAAGTGCTTGGCGATCGCCGCAATGGGGCGCAATCCGCTAAGATGCAAGCTAATGCCATCGGCAATACATTTAGCATCCATTTTTCTGGTTATGACGCAAGCAGAACCCCTCATCGAACTTCGAGGCATTTCAAAATCCTTTGGTTCTGCCGTCATTGTTGATAATGTCGATCTCACGATTTACCGAGGCGAAGCTTTAGTCATCATTGGCCCCTCTGGTACTGGTAAATCCACCATTTTGCGCATTATCGCGGGATTGCTCGAACCCGACGACGGGGAAGTTTACGTGATGGGTCAGAGGCGTATCGGTCTGATCGAAGATGGCAATGACCCCCTTGGTATCAGTATGGTTTTCCAGCAGGCGGCGTTATTTGACTCCCTCACCGTTGCGGAAAATGTCGGTTTTCTATTGCATCAACATTCCAAGCTGCCGCGCCGTCGTATTCGAGAACTGGTAGAAGAAAGATTGGAAATGGTGGGTCTGTCCGGTGTCGGCGATCGCTATCCGGCTCAACTTTCCGGTGGTATGCGGAAGCGAGTGAGCTTTGCGCGGGCAATCATGGCAAATCCCGACAATGATGAACTGAACCCCGATGTGATTTTGTACGACGAACCGACGGCGGGTCTGGATCCGATTGCGTCAACGGTCATTGAAGACCTAGTGCGCCAGTTGCAACATATGCAAGGGGTTTGCGGCACTTACGTTATGGTCAGTCACCAAGACAGTACAATTCGTCGCACCGCTGACCGCGTAATTTTTCTCTACGGCGGCAAAATTCAATGGATGGGTTCCGTCGATGAAATTGACAGTACAGATAATCCCCTAGTGCGCCAATTTTTTAGCGCCGCAGTGGAAGGCCCGATTAAAGTTGTCGGTTAAATCTGGAAAATCCCCCATACAATAGCTCTTAAGTTTACTGAAAAGTCCAAAATCCAAATGCGCGCTCGCACGATTAAAGAAGGTTCTCTAGGTTTGTTTATTTTCGGCGGTCTATCGCTCCTCGGAGTGGTGCTGATTTGGTTGACTGGGGCAACTTTTGGACGCAAAACTTATACGATCAATGTAAATTTTGCGGATGCGAATGGTCTAAAAGAGGGGGCTGTCGTTCGTTACCGGGGTCTCGAAATTGGTCGAGTGTCTGCGGTAGAGCCGAATAGTAATGGGGTAAATGTCGAAATTCAGGTGAATTCTCCTGATTTAGTGATGCCCAGAGACTCGATAATCGAAACGAATCAAGCGGGTTTAGTGGGAGAGCCAGATATTGAAATTGTGCCCGGTGCGGTACTTAGTGAAGCGGCGATCGCCCAAAGTCCCCTAGCAAGAGATTGTGCAGAACTCGGTGAAATTATTTGTCACAATGATAATCTCGACGGCGTGATTGGGGTGAGCTTTGAAGAAACCCTGCGTCTCACTCAGCAATTTAGCCGCGCCTATAGTGACGAAGAGTTTGTGGCGCTAATCGCGAGTTTTGTGGAAAGTTCTACCAGTGCAGCGGAGCAGTTAGCGACCTTAACCGCCGAATTAACCTTGCTTTCAAAAGATGTGCGTGGAGAGGTCGGAAATTTCTCCGAGAATGCCCAGTCCATCACCGATGCAGCGATTAGTAGTTCTACTGACCTGAAACGGACAATGGGCGGCATTACGGAGCTAACAACCAATCTTAATGCCCTTGTCGTCGAAAATCGTCAAACCCTTGTGGGCACGCTGGATAGTATTAGCCGCACGAGTGATCAGATGCAAAGTGCGATCGCCTCCCTTGATGTCGCATTAGGCACTTTAAATGACGGCTTGGCGGTGACAGATACGCGGCAACTGATGCAAGATCTCGCGACCCTCACGAATAATGCGGCGATCGCCTCTAGCAACCTTAAAGATATTTCTGTCACCCTCAATGACCCAGCCAATATTACGATTCTTCAAAAAACCCTCGATGCCGCACGAGTCACTTTTGAGAACACTCAGAAAATCACTTCAGATCTTGATGAGCTAACCGGAGATCCCGCCTTCCGCCAGAACTTAATTGATCTCGTGAATGGTTTAAGTCAACTTGTTTCATCGACAGAGCAACTGCAAAATCAAATTCAAATCGCTAACCAGCTAGAACCTGTACAAGAAAATTGGTCAAAACGTGATCTCGCAACCCGCAACAGGGCATCAGAAACACCTCAAACCAAAGACTATCAATAGGCTTTGGCGCGTAAAATCAATCATCTGAATGGCGATCGCCTAGAAATAGAAACCTATAGGATTATTTTTTTAATGAATAGATCTTGGCAAAGACAATCGACCCATGCTAGATTTGTTTAGGTCAAAAACAAGCGGATGTGGTGGAATTGGTAGACACGCACGCTTGAGGGGCGTGTGGCTCACGCTGTGCGAGTTCGAGTCTCGCCATCCGCATACCACCAATAAATACCTCAGAAAGCCTTCTCTAGAATCTAGAGAAGGTTTTTTATTGGCAGTGAAAAGAATCGTTTACGGGGTACTTTGAAGAGCTTTTTGATAGGTTGTCTCGTACATTGAGAGCCTATTATTTCATGAGAAGTTGTAGCTCAAGGTCGGAGTTTCAGTTGTAGTTTCCACAGTGTGTTGATTGCTGTAGGTCTTGAAAAACGTCGGCATAGACGTAAATTTACGCAAGACGTACACAAAATTATAATTCTCCATAGCTTCAAATATTACGTTTTTTAATCAAAAAAGCATCTTCACAGAATCTTTAAAAAAGCTATTTTGTGAGGCTGTTTTAGATTTTCTTTAGATTTTCGGCGTGTTTCTTGATTGTTATATGAAGAAAGTAACTATTGACGTTTTCTATTCGTATCAATAGTTTGAGGGAAAACTGCTTTTGAAATATAAAGAACTCGACTCTCTTTATATGAAGGTAAGGTGAAGATACGGAGGTGTGCAAATCTCTCTCTACCTTAGGGGGTAAGTGTTCTGGCTGATGTACTTAAGTGATTAGAGGTTATACTTCAGGCAGAGTGAGTAGAAATCAGAGACTAATTCTTTAGATTGAGTTCGCGAGACAGTTTTTCCTAGAGGGCAGCAATTTTTTCTACTTGTAAGACTTCAGGGTGATTGGCTTCAGCTCACTTCAAAAAATTCTTTCTAAATCTCAAATCTAATGGACTTATTATTGAGGTCAACTATGAAAAAACAATTACTTTTAGGCGCGATTGCTACATCTGCATTAGCAATTGGCTCCTCTATTGCAGCTCCTTCAGCTTACGGACTATCTATCGATAGCCCATGTGCTGCATCCTATACAGACAATGTAGATAATGCTGGCACAGGAACAAATTTGGGATGTGAATTGGGCACGACCAATAACGATTTTCAAAACCCTCTGCAAGTTAACGTAGACAGTATTTTTGGATATGATGACTGGGAAGTCGCTGGCAAGGATAACGAAGGCTTAGGTGAGATTACATCTTTTCCTGATTCCTTAACAAACGGAACTTACGACTTAAGTTCTGTCGTTGAAGATTCGTGGACAGACGTGATGTTAGTCTTCAAAGGCGGTCAAGGTAATATCGAGCCAGAAACATATGTCAGCTATTTAATCGATGGTTCTATTGACTGGACTGGCACTTGGACAACTCCTTTTGCAAACTCTAGAAATGATAATCCTGGAGATGTTTCGCATATCACCCTCTACTACAGAGAAGGAGAAACAAACGTTGTTCCTACTCCTGCAGCAGTTCTTCCTATCTTAGGTGGTCTGTTTGGCGCAGCATCCCGTCGTAAGAATGACGAAGATGCAGACGCCTAAAACACTTTAGGTAGTTCGTTGCACAGTGAAAGTTTCAAATAACTGAATATTGCAGATGATTAGAGATGGGTTTTCTTGCCTGTCTCTTTTTTGTTGAATTGTTTATGGTCGCTTTCGAGAACGTATCGAAATCTCCTTCAGAGCATCAAGGTGAGTAAAGACAAAACTAATGCAGCGATGAGTTGACTGTTTTCAGCCCATATAAGGGTTAATTGCATCACCGACTAAAACGATCCTCTAAATCTGTAAGTCTGAGTTGTTGGGGTATGTCAGACCAGAATTCAACGATCTACAACTATTTAGGAATCTCTACGAAGCTCCTTTAAATAGATAGCTTACGAGCAAGGAATCCGAAAAAGTTAGTGCTATTACATAGGTATCGTGTTGGGGGAAGTATCTTTTGATTCACATACTTAAGTAATAAAAAAAGAGTTTGGAAAGCCTTTCTTTTTGATTTTAAAAGAATAATTCCGTTCCTAAATTGAGCTGATTAGATCAGGATAAACATACTTAGGGGATCTCAACTACGTAAGAAAAATCGTGCATAAAACAACACAATCAAAAGTCTGGAGTGCCCTCCCCAAAAAGATTGTGGCGTTTTCCCTGAGTCGTTCTTCCTATTTTATGTAGCGAAAAGATATGAAGTTCTCATCAAGGAAATATGTTTAAACGCTTTAATCTTCGCAGACTTAAGACATTTAGGATCTGTTGCCGAAAGAGACTACTGGTTATTGTTAGTGATGTAATCAGTTGGTATTCAATTTGACCATTTTAAATTGAATCGATAAAAATTAAGTTTTTGTCATTTGTCCGATTTTTATTTTTGACTGATTACTAGTTTTGAATTGCATCTAGCCTCTTGCTCGAAACAATCTTCCAATTCAACCAACAATCCCCAAAGATAATAATGAAAAAGCAATTCCTCTTCGGCGCGATCGCCCTCAGCACACTTGGCTTAAGTTACGCTATGACTGCAGAAAAAGCGCAAGCTTTTAAATTAGAAGGTTGCAGTGTCGCTGATACTAATCCCGCTCTTGCAGCATCCGCTTGTCAATACATCACACCTACACCTGTAGATAATAAAAGTACAAATATCTACAATGACGAAGCTATCGATGTCAGCAACTACTCTCCGGTAAATGGCAAGAAAGTAAATGTCAATAATGTTTTCTGGGATGCGGCTGATGAGTCCGCTGGTCTAGCAGCTGGTTCCGATAAAGGTTTCTTTGGTATTACAGACTGGACGTTAATTGGTAAAGAGAACGACGGTAAAGGAGAAAGTGGAGCTACCGAAACAACTAACATTACGACTGATATAGACGAAGGTTCCCAAGTAGATTGGTCTGCTTACAACACAGTGATGGCTATTTTTAAGAGTGGCAATGGTACAACTCTTGTTGGCTATCTTTTGGATAATAAAGTTACAGATATTAGCTGGACTAATCCTTGGTCAAACATTCAAGAGTTAAACCGTGGTGTTTCCCACATCTCTTTTTACGGTACTAACGTTGAAGGTGGCTGTGAAGAAGAATGTGAGCCTCCAAAAGAAGTTCCTACTCCCGCAGCTGTACTTCCTATTCTTGGTGGTTTGTTTGGTGCAGCTTCCCGTCGTAAAGGTGGCGAGTCTGACCAAGTGTAAAGTGTAATCATGTGATATAAACTTTGTTGCTGATAATTTAATTCCTTGATTTTTGCTAGAGAAAGGCTTTGTGTCTTTCTCTTTTTTGTCATTTAGAGCTTATTAGAAGATTTTGCTAACGCGATAAATCCCTCTAAAACTAAATCTGGATTGAATTTCACTAAATTAGATGGCTGAACAAATTGCTTAAGTTGAAGACCATCTCCTCCCGTAATGATGAGTTGACTCTCTGGGTATTGCGTCAACCAATCATCGATAAAACTTTTTAGTCCGGCTTTGACTGTATACAAAATACCGCTGGCGATCGCCCCTTGTGTATCCTGTGCCCAGCGAGGGGGTAATTGCTCTGGTAAATCAATCTTGGGTAATGCAGCAGTACCTTGGGAAAGCATCTGAAATTGCAGCCTGAGTCCCGGTAAAATTGCGCCCCCGACAAAACGGCGATCGCCATCGACTCCTGATAGGGTAAGGGCTGTGCCACCGTCGATCACAAGACAGGGATAACCAGAGGTTTCGCCTGCTCCGTACATTGCTAGGGCACGGTCAATGCCAAGGGTGGCATACAGATTTTTGAGGGGAATATCGGATAGCGTAATTTCGCGGGCATTCGGAAAAGACTGTTTCAGGCGATCGCTCTGGATCGGTACAACGGAAGCAAAAATCAGAGGATTTTCTAGTTGTGGTAACGGCTCGTCGTGGGCGCAATGCCATACCCGCTTAATTTCGCCATCAACAATCGTTGCCCAGTGATAGCGAGAATTACCAATCATCAGAGCAGTAAAGGTTGTCGTCATCGCCTTTGGAATAAATCTACGGCCACTAGAGCTTAGTAGGTCATGGGAAAATTCGTGGGGCGCACTTTCAGGGTGACCATTTTGTCCTGTCGCTTCACTTCAACCAAAAGTACTTGACCAATGACGCTATTTTCGACTGCCTCTTGCACTTCGATAGCCGTGTGCACCTTACGATCGCCGACTTTTTGGATAATATCTCCTTCCCGGAGATCGGCGATCGCTGCCGGAGAATCTTCTACAACGCCAACCACTAAAACACCTTGCTCATTGCTCATATCGCCAATGGAGTCAGGAAAATATTCTTTGACTCGCTCTTTGCCTTCACCATTTAGGGTCAACATCCGAATACCGAGGTAGGGGTGATCTGCTTCGCCTTTGGTGAAAAGTTGCTCGGCAATGCGCTGCGCTGTTTCGATGGGAATCGCAAAACCTAAACCCTGAGCATCGGTACGAATCGCCGTATTTAAACCAATCACCTCGCCCCGCACATTGAGGAGGGGGCCACCGGAATTACCGGGGTTAATCGCGGCATCGGTCTGAATAAATCTCACCCGTTTATCGGGAATACCAACCTGCGCACTGGGTCGATCTAGAGCACTAATAATGCCGATGGTGACCGTATTATCAAAGCCCAAAGGATTACCGATGGCGATCGCCCATTCACCGGGAATCAGAGTTTCCGCATTACCGAGCTTGGCAGTGGGTAAATTATTCGCCTCAATTTTGACCACAGCGATATCGGTTAATTCATCTACGCCGATTACTTTGCCATTAAATACTTGACCATCTTTGAGGGTGACTTTCACCGTGGAGCTGCCTTCCACCACATGGGCATTTGTAATCAGTCGCCCGTCGCTACTCAGAATAAAACCCGAGCCCGTTCCCTCTTCTACGTCTGGCTCAAAACTGGGAATATCTTGATCAAAAAAGCGCTTAAACAGCGGCGAGGACATGTCTTGGTTGTACAAATCTTTTGTCGCATCGATACGTACAACTGCCGAACCCACTTCCTGAACTGCCTGGGCAATAAAGTTTACTGAGCCGCTGCGGGGATTTGCTGTGAGGGGTTCACTGCCATAGAACTCTTCGTAGGATTGCAAAGCCTCATTGAGTTGACCTTGCATCCAGTAGGCATGGCTTGCCACACCAATCGCTCCCCCAACAATCACTAGGCTCGCGTATAAGCCCCACTGGCGGAAAGATTGATTAATCATAAAGCGTGAACGGTGAAGATGCAGACAATGATTTTTGATAGTTTCAATCAAGTTGAGTCAATTATGACAAACATTTTTCTTTCTTTGATGACGATCCGATAAAGCTTCATCGGGATCTGTCAACATATCAAGGGAACCTATGAATGACCGGGTTTTGAACGTGCTACTTGCATTGCCCAGTTGCGAGTATCTATGACGCGGGGATGGATCAGGCGATCGCCCTTGATGAGGTGTTTAAGGGTGTAGTCACAAACATACCAAACTGCTTTCGGGAGATTTTTTTTGCTGAGGTCGCGCATTTTATTGAGCTTTTTATCGTCGCCGCGACCGGGTTCGAGGGCATCGGCAACAAAAATAATGCAGTCCAGATCGCTCATATTTGCTTGGCCTAAAGTATGCAGGGTGATCGCCGATAAAATTTCTGGATCAGTAATGCCAAATTCCCGTTGAGCAACTACAGCACTCACATCCGCGTGAATTAAATGAGGCACGCGCTGACAAATCTCATCTACTTCAAGAGCCGCTTCCTCGGCGATCGCCAAAAGTTTTGGGGGCGGGAAAAACTTTGCGAGGTCGTGCAATAGCCCGGCAATCTTTGCTTTCTGGCGATCTACACCGTGAATTGTTGCCAGCTCTGCTGCCATCGCCTCCACCCCGAAAATATGGTTTAAACGATGCTCTGACACATTATTCTCAAGCCAGGCGATCGCCCGTTGTCGATCAAAGCTTTGTGCGCAGCCCATTACCTATACACCTCAGATTTTCGTCAAAATCGATCCGCAAATCTTATGAAATGCCGACGGAAAAAAGTTTAAGAGAAGCAGTTCCATAGGTGATAATCCTATTGGATCAAGACACTTAATAGACCGGAACCAGAGAGATTGAATACTGCGACTCCTACCAATCACCGTACCATTCGCCCGATTGCCACCTACGCGCTCCACGGCATTGCCTTCCATGAAGGGTATTTCTGGGCAATTGAGACGATTAACGGTTATTTAATGCGCATTAACCCGAAAACAGACGCGACAGAAATTCTCAACACTGAAAATTGGTCTGTTTTTATCGGCGCAACGGGTTTGGCGATCGCCGACGGTATTCTCTGGTTTACGAGCGGCGAGTATGTTTATAAATGTTCCATGAGTGACGGCCAGTGGAATCCCGAACTATTTTTACGTTTACGGGACAATGCCAGTGGCGTTGCGGTGTCTGGAAATAGCGTCTATGTCAGTTGCCAGAAGCGCGGCGAAATTTCCGTCTACAACGCAGTTAACGGCAAAGAAATCACCAATCTTTATGCCCCCGGTATCGGCATCGAAAATCTCTACATTCACAACGAAGAGTTGTGGGTTTCCGATAATCTCGAACAAACCGTTTATTGTCTCGACCGTGCCACTGGCGAAATTCAATTTAGTTTATTGACTCCCTTTGCCTCCCCCACAGGCGTCACCTTTTACACCGATCCCGACACTGGCGAAGAAGTCCTTTATGTTGCCTACGCCGAGCAGGAACCCTATATCCGCGATAACCCCAACGCCGACCCCAACTACGAACTGCAATATCGCGATGTCACTTTTTTGCACCCGCTGTATTTCCGCTATTACGAAGACCGCAAGTTTGCTCTATCGAATGGCTTTCTGATCGAGATGAGCTATGTGGAGGAGTTGTCTCCTCTCGATCCTGTTGATTTAAAAGATTTAGAGTGGAAAATTGCTCTGCCCGCTGAAACAGATCGCCAACAAATCATTGAGCTAGAACCCATTGGCATTCCTTTCACCGAGGAAAATCACGATGGTCAACGGGTCGCCGTCTTTAAATTTGATCACCTCACCACGAAACAACGTCACGTTTTTGGGTGGCGCGCCAAGTTGCAGGTGTGGGGCATTAAGTACCAACTCAATCCCCTTGATTGCGAAGAACTACCGGAGTTAACGCCAGAATTTGCCGCGCAGTACCTTGTCGATAACGACAATCTGGCGATGGATACAGACATCATCACCAGGGCAGCAACCGAGGCGATCGGCAACGAAGTCAACTTTTTGCGGCAGATGTATTCCATTCGCAATTATGTCTATGATCATTTGTCCTACGGCATTAAGCCCCACATTGATACACCCGATATTGCCTTGCGACGTGGTGTCGGTTCTTGCGGCGAATATCTTGGCGTGTTGCTAGCCCTCTCTCGCCTCAATGGCATTGCTAGTCGCACAGTCGGACGCTACAAATGTCCTGCCCATGGTCATGAGCGCAATATGCCTTTGCAGCCTGACTACAATCACGTTTGGATGGAATTTTATTTGCCGGGTTATGGCTGGTTACCAATGGAATCAAATCCTGACGATCTTCAAGAAGGTGGCCCCTACCCATCGCGATTCTTTATGGGTTTGGCGTGGTATCACGCAGAAATGGCAAAAGGTGTGAAGTTTGAAAAGCTCTATCGTAATGGTGAAGTGATCCCAAAGGAAGAGACCTCGATTGGTGAACTTGCACTTAACCATATTCGTTTCACTATTCTTGATGAGCTAAAACCTTAATCTCTAATTTTTTAGAGTGAAATAAAAGGCGATCACCGCTCTATTTTTTACGAATGGGGGCGATCGCCTTTTTTCTCAGTCATAACCTGTTTGCTATGGCAGTGGTCAATCCGTAGGGTGTGTTAGCAAAGCGTAACGCACAAATTAACTAAAAAAAGGCGCGTTACATTCCATTAACGCACCCTACCAAATTGTCATTTATGCTTCGAGAGCAGCAAGGAGTTTTTCACCCATTGCCTTACAGCCGAGCAACTCCATTCCTTCAGACATAATGTCACCGGTACGGAAGCCTTGATCCAGAACTGTTTGGACAGCTGCTTCAATTTTGCTGGCAGCTTCAGGCTGGTCGAGGGAATACCGCAACATCATTGCCGCACTAAGCACCATCGCCAAAGGATTCGCTTTATCTTCCCCTGCAATATCCGGCGCAGAACCGTGAACAGGCTCATAAACTCCCGGTGCTTCAGCACCCAAACTTGCCGAGGGCAACATACCAATACTGCCGGTTAACATTGCCGCCGCGTCAGACAAAATATCCCCGAATAAATTTCCCGTCACAATCGTGTCAAACTGCTTCGGCGCACGGATGAGTTGCATTGCTGCATTGTCCACATAGAGGTGGTATAACTCCACGTCGCTATATTTCTCTGCCATGAGATTCACTCGATCACGCCATAGTTGCGACACATCAAGGACATTCGCTTTATCGACAGAACAGAGGTGATTATTACGTTTTTGGGCAATTTCAAAAGCAACTTTAGCAATACGGTCTACCTCTGATTCGTCATAAACCATCGTATTAAAACCGCGCTTTTCTCCAGTTTCTGTTTCAGCGATGCCCTTAGGCTTACCGAAGTAAATGCCACCTGTTAGTTCGCGCACCACCATAATGTCTACGCCTTCAACCACCTCGCGTTTAAGGGAAGATGCATCAATGAGCTGAGGCAAAATCGTCGCGGGACGGAGATTGGCAAAGAGTCCGAGACCAGCCCGCAATCCCAATAAACCTGTTTCTGGACGTTTTTCGCGGGGGAGATTATCCCACTTGTAGCCACCGATCGCCGCGAAGAGAACAGCATCACTTTTTTTACAGATATCAAGGGTTTCAGCAGGTAGCGGATCGCCAGTCGCATCAATCGCTGCACCACCCATGAGCGCTTTGGTGAAATTAAACTCTAGATCAAATTTTTTGCCGATACTGTTGAGTACATCCACCGCCACCGTGATAATTTCGGGGCCAATGCCATCGCCGGGAAGGAGGGTAATACTATATTGCTGGGTCATAAAAAGCTTTGATCTAGGTATTTTTTCAACCGTTTATCATATCGGTTTTTGGAAGGGTTCAATGCAAGGATTCGTAAAGTGAAAATTGACAATGCTATGGTAAATGTATATTTCGGTCAAAAACTATTATGAACCGCTCTAATTCTTCTAGTCTTTTAACTTTATTTGTTACTTGTTTTGTTTGTTTTTTATTATTGTGGATTTTAAGGGGTTTTGGTATTCCGCCATTTACTTTGATTCCCGGTGGCATTATTAATATAATGCTGCTTTTAACGATACTTTCTGGTATCTTTTATGGTCTTGACTGGACAAGAAATTATTAGGAAATATTGATGACCAAATTAGTTGTGATTGGTGGTGGTGCTGCTGGTTTTTTTGGGGCGATCGCCGCAGCCCGTAGTAATCCAAAATTGCAGGTCATTTTATTAGAAGCAGGCAAAGAATTTTTAGGAAAAGTGCGCATTTCCGGCGGTGGTCGTTGTAATGTAACTCACCATTGTTTTGATCCGTTAGAACTTACAAAGGCTTACCCACGAGGCCATCGCGAACTGCGGGGAGCGTTCAGTCAGTTCCAGCCGAAGGATATGGTTGCTTGGCTGAAGGCAGAGAAAGTCAAACTCAAAACTGAAGCCGATGGTCGTATGTTTCCAGTGACAGACGATTCGGCAACGATTGTGAATTGTTTAACTAAAGCAGCAACTAAAGCGGGTGTTCAATTACGCACTTCTTCCCCTGTTAAAAGCATTATTAGAAACGAAGCAGGGCAATTTATGATCACCACAAAAAATGGCGGAGAATTAGTTAGTGATCGCCTCCTGATTGCGACTGGAAGCCATCCCAGCGGTCACCGTTTTGCTAAAGCTTTAGGTCATAAAATCATTGAACCAAAACCATCATTATTCACATTTCAGATTAAAGATGAACGGCTCAAAGATTTAGCTGGCGTGAGTGTACCTGAGGCGATCGCCACTATTAAATTAGACAAGAAAAAAAAGCTTGAACAAAGTGGCCCTGTACTCGTCACCCACTGGGGACTAAGTGGTCCTGCTGTCCTGAAACTATCGGCTTGGGGCGCGAGAGTCTTAGCGGAACACAAGTACAAAATGCTCCTCAAGGTGGATTTTTTGCCCTCTGAAAACCCAGAGACTATACGCCAACAAATCCAAAAGTTTAAAGCTCAAAATCCCAAGAAAAAAATCCATACTTTTTCCCCGATTGATATCCCGAAAAGGTTGTGGCAAAGCTTTGTGAAATACGCAGCGATCGCCCCGGAGCAAAACTGGGCAGATTTATCAAAAAAACAGCTCAATATCATTATTCAAGAAGTCACTCAGGGGCAATATCAAATCCAAGGGAAGGGCGTTTTTAAAGATGAATTTGTCACTTGTGGCGGCGTGAAACTAAAAGAAATTAATTTCAAAACAATGGAAAGTCGCGTTTGTCCGAATCTTTATTTTGCTGGCGAAGTTCTAGATATTGATGGGGTTACGGGAGGCTTTAATTTTCAAAGTGCATGGACAACAAGTTGGCTGGCAGGTCAGGCGATCGCCGCTTCTTCGTAAGGATGTAGTTTTTGCCAATAAAAAAGAACCAATAAATATTGACTCTCAAGGATTTCACTAAATTTTCAATCACAATCTCGACTGATTATTTGGAAGCAACAAACCGTTTACGTAGGGACTCTGCGCGTTTCTTCGCCACCTTATTTTCAGGATCTGCTTTTAAGGCTGCCTCATAGGTTTCAAGGGCTTTCGCTGTCATCTGTTTTTTCTCATAGACATTGGCGAGATTATTTAAAGCCGTCGGATATTCAGGCAACGCTTTGAGAGCTTCTTTGTACTGACGAATAGCGAGGTCATATTGCTCTTGGGCAAAGTACGCATAGCCGAGGGCATTGTAAATAAGAGCCTTATTTTCTGCTTCTAATTCATCCTCAACTTTAAGAGCTTTTTTGAGCAGTTGAGCCGCTTGCACATGGAGCTTTTTGTCGAGGTACAAACTACCAAGTTCGTAATATTCTTTTGCAGTACCAGCTTCTTGTTGGAGCTTTTTTTGGAGCTTGCCAAAAGTTGTTTCTACACGTCGTGTTTTGAGGACTTGGCGAAATAGCAAGATACCAAGTACGCCTAATAATCCAATGAGAATTGATAGGTAAAAAATCGGTAAGGAAGCGGTATCCATAGCAAAAAAAATGAGCGTTTAAATAATTTCTTATATAAAAAGACAGCCGCCAATGCGACCGTTTTGCTAGTGTATCAGTTCTTTAGGGGAGTCCCCAGTAATTGATACGATCCTGTAACCATCCGCTTTCCCGCCATTCCGCCATGATGGTTTGAATTTCGTTGTAAAGACTTTGGTGTTGATCACCCTTAGGGATGGCGATCGCCAGTGCATTACCTTCGAGCCAAGCGGGCAACAAACGATACTCAGGATAGTCCTGCGTCCAACCCGTTAGGACAGAATGATCACCGACAAAAAGATCTGCTTGATTGTTTTCGAGACTCGCCAAAGCTTCTTGGTAAGAATTGACCGCTACTAAAGTTGTTGCAGGGAAATATGCTTGCACAGCGGCGATCGCCTCTGAGGAATTTAGAACTGCAATTCGTTGAGTTGTAACTTGGTGGGCTTCGGCCAAGTTAGCTTGTTTCGTCACAAACCCAAGCCCGTCCAGATAATAGTAATGACTAAAATCCACCAATCTTTGTCGCGATGCATTTAGACCAAGTTGGGCGATAACCAGGTCAATGTCTCCTTGTAAAAGTAGATCTAGACGTTCTTGGTTCTTAACCGGAATTAACTCGACCTGCGCATCACTTCCCATCAACTCTTTGGCTAAGCGGCGAGCAATATCAATTTCTAAACCCTGTAAATTGCCCGCACTATCGCGAAAGGCTAGGGGGCGAACATTTTCTTTAACGGCAATTTGGATTGTGCCGCGTTCCTGAATATCTTCGAGGGGCGTTGCCAGCAACGGATTTGCAACAAAAATAGAGGCGATCGCCAAACCCAGACTACCGAAACGTTTATGCAGGGAAAAGAAGCTCATCTACCTCCAACAAAAAACCCCGAAATAACTTCAGGGTTTTCATACAATCAAATCTTTAATTGTGATTTTGCCACAGACTAGGCACTCTTGGCGACTTCAACAATCTTGGTGAAGGCTGCGGGATCAACAACAGCAAGCTCAGCAAGCATCTTACGGTTGATCTCGATATTGGACTGCTTCAGCTTATGAGTCAGTTGGCTGTAGGAAATGCCGTTCATGCGTGCAGCAGCATTGACACGAACGATCCACAGGCGACGAAAATCACGCTTCTTCTTACGGCGATCGCGGTAAGCATTACGGAGGGCTTTCATAACCTGCTGGTTAGCAGTGCGGAAGAGCTTAGAGTGAGAACCTCTAAAACCTTTCGCTAACTTTAAGATTTTTTTGCGGCGTTTACGGGCAACATTACCGCGCTTAACTCTTGGCATAAGGTGTACCTAAATAATAGAAAGTGAGAATAAAAATAAAATCTTCAGAGAAATTTAGAGACGAGCTAAATTCTTAGGAGTAAGGCATCATGAGGCGTACAGCCTTCTCATCAGTCTCATGCACAAGTGCCGCACCAGAAAGACGACGACGCTTTTGCTCAGAGCTCTTGTGGTTAAGCAGGTGGTTCTTAAATGCTTTACGACGAGTGATTTTTTTGCCGCTTCCCGTCACCTTGAATCGCTTCGCAGCAGCGCGACGTGTTTTTAGTTTAGGCATATAAATTTCTATAAATCGACACAGCTTACAATAATAGCCTCTATATGCCCAATTCTTCAAGGGCAATGGATAGAAAATCTGGAGATAGTGAATTTCTATTTGACCCTTTTCACTACCAGTTTCTAGTTGCTTACAAGACAGAGCCAATTTTCTAAAGATATCTTGCAATATTGACATTTGTATTACTGAGTACAGCCCTAGATCCCTAGCCGTCATTAGACTGTGGAACTGTTTTGCCCTGTCGTTGATTTATTTGAATTTATAGACTCCATGCAATCTTCTGAGTTGTCTCAACCTCAATCGTCTAATCGCTCCTATGTGTTGGCGATCGCCACATTGACTTTGGCATTGATGGCGATTTCCTTTGCGCCAATTTTTATTCGTCTTAGTGAAACGGAGCTGGGAGCCAATGCGACGGTTTTTAACCGGATGTTTATCTTTTTGACGGTCTTCGGTTTAGGAAAATTAGTGACCCGTGGGACAAGTCAAACAGAAGAAGAGCTTGAGATAGAAGAACCTCAGGCGATCGCCAAATCCCAATGGTGGTTGCTTGGTGGTGTGGGTGTTATTTCGATTATTTCGTTAGTGCTCTGGGCAATTTCGCTGCAATATACGACCGTCGCTAAATGTATGCTGCTCAACAATCTCACCCCAATTTTTACGAGTTTGGGTAGCTGGTTATTGTTTGGCAAAAGTTTTGATAAGCGTTTTTTGATCGGGATGGCGATCGCCCTGACCGGAGCATTGGGGTTGGGTTTTGAGGACTTGCAGGGGGGTGACGGTCTATTGATTGGCGACATCCTTGCGGTGGCGTCGGCAGTATTCCTCGGAACCTATTTTTTGATGGTTGAGCAACTCCGCAATAACTTTGACGCGACCACTATTTTGCTCTGGCGCTGCGGTGTCGGTAGCGCCATGCTTGTGCCTCTTGTCTTTTTTACCGAAGGACAATTTTTCCCGACCACTCAGGTGGCAATTTTCGCGGTCTTAGGTTTGGGGATTGTCTGTGAGGGCTTTGGACAACGGTTAATTGCGGCTTGTATGGACAAGCTCTCCTGTAGCTTTGTATCGCTATTCTTATTACTAGAACCAATTGTCAGTGCTCTACTCGCTTGGGCAATTTTCACCGAAGCCCTCGGACTTACGACATGGCTAGGTTTTGCGGTTGTGCTCACAGGCATTTACCTCGCCCAAACCAGTAGCGCTGCTGTCCAAGAAGGTTAGTTTTTTGGAGTGAGCTTGGTAATTTCTGCTGAGGGATGGGGAGACGCGGCGACAGAGAGACACGGCGAGAACAATAACGGCAAAACAAGATCGAGCAACGCCAAAATTCAACATTTGAAATTACAGAATTAAGCTTTGTCCTTTCACCTTCTCTTCACCGTGTCCCCCATTCTCCCCTCACACCGTGTCATCTCCCAAATAACTCACCCCACTGCCCATACTCTTTTGGTCACCGGTGACTTCAACTTCTTTTTATATTTGCTAAGGTCGAGCTGATCCATATCTCGATTTTTTGTGTATGACATTGCGGCGATCGCTCCTTTCTTGCTTAGCATTTTGCCTAGGGCTACTCATTACAATCAGTGCTCAAAGCCCAGTTCTTGCTAACTTTGGCGTGTTTAATGTCATGTTTCCAGAGACAGACTTAGCGAGCATTTTGCCCAATGATGGCAATGAATTAGTGATAGAACGTTGTGTTTATCTTGATGGTCGCTGTGTTTTCCGGGTGGCGGCTCCCCGTTCGGAGATGGAGACTCGCCTTAATTACATTCAGACGCAGCTTAACCGTGCGAAAAAACTGTATCGTCTTGAAGAAGAACCGAATGTCAAAGTTTGGCGTAAGGTGGACGACAGTCTCAGCAATGTCATGATCACTATTGATGAGGAGTCGATTCGGCTAATGACGGTCACCCGCTGGGATGCAGAGCTACAGGGTGAAACGATTCCGGGGCGAACCACCCACATCATCGAACAAATTGAAGCCAGCCTGAATGGTATTCAAGAGGAACGATCGCCGGAAGCTTTAAGGCGAAAAGGAATTTTGACAGGGGTCATTCTCGCGGTGGCGATCGCCCTGAATTTATACGGCAAGACTTGGTACAAAAAACTCAAAAAACGCCAAGAGCACGAAGAAGAATTTCCCCAGGACACCACCCTTATTTCGACCCAACTAACGCTGCGGCAGTTTTATAACCTTCAGGAAGTGCAATTTCGTCTGTGTCAGCTCTTACGGTGGGGGGCAATTATTGCGGCGCTATTTATTATTGTGGGCTTGTTTCCCCAAACCCGTATTGCGCAAGTTTGGCTACTAAGCATCTTCCGCTACCCGATTATCTTTGCGGTTATCAGCATTGTTGCTTACCTGGCGATTCGGATCAGCTATGCCCTCATTGCCAAGGGAAATCAACTGTTTACGGCTAATGCCCTCGATGCTTTTGCCTTTATCACCCAAGAGTCAAATCAACGGCTTCAGCTACGAGTTAATACTTTTTCTCAGGTTGCCCGCAGTATCGTCACGCTCATTATTTTGGCGATCGCCCTGCTTGCTTTTTTCTGGGTGCTGAATATCAACATTGCCCCAATCCTTGCTGGTGCGGGAATTATTGGTTTAGCGATTTCCTTTGCCGCCCAAAATTTATTAAAAGATGTGATTAACGGTTTTTGTATTATTTTTGAAGACCAATATGCCGTTGGTGATGTGATTAGTGTTGGCAGTGCGGCAGGGTTTGTTGAAAATCTCAATCTGCGCATTACCCAGCTCCGGGATGAAGAGGGACGACTGGTAACGATTCCCAATAGCGAAGTCCGAATTGTGGCGAATCTGACGAATGAATGGTCGCGCGCCAGTCTCAATATTCCGGTGGCTTACCAGACAGATATTGACCAAGCCTTAGAAATTATTAACGAAACGGCTTGGACAATGCGCAAAGATGAGTTTTGGGGCGCTTTAATATTAGAAGACCCGCTGTTATTGGGTGTGGATAATTTTAATGAGCGGGGCATGGTCGTCAAACTATGGCTGAAAACGTTGCCGCTAAAACAATGGGATGTGGCCAGAGAGTATCGTCGTCGCCTGAAATATGCCTTTGAGGCCGTAGGTATTCGGATGCCAACAACGCAAAACGACATTTGGCTACACCCCATGGCAAATCCTAAAAATGGCGATCGCCCCCAACAGCTCGATTTATTTTCAGAAAAATCATAGCTAGAAAATCATAATTAGGGTCTCGCAAAGCCTCCATCGCTTGATGGCGATGTCCCCAGAGCAAAATGAAAAACTACCGACGTGATCAGAAGGTAAAGACTCGAAGCCACAGCACAAATTTAGTACGTGTTCTTGGGGTGGCGATCTCCTTATTTAGTGTGAGCAGCGCGGGTTTATTGCTGATCTATCGGGCTAACCTGCGCCGTACCGAAACCAAATTACAGAGAATCGTCGCCAATAAAGCCCAGCTAATCGAATTGATGATTGAGCGCAACGCTTTAGCCACGCCCATTAATATCGACGATCCGGCGACAGCAGAAATTCTCCAGCAAATTCTCAATGCCGGAGTTCGGATTAATCAGCGCCAAGCTTTCACACCAGAACTCTTTGTTTTGCAGCAGCGAGGCACGGACATACTTCAGCTGAATGCATCAAATTCTCTGGTGACATCAGACTCGGATTCTCTAACAACGCAAACTATTTTCCCCTTTGGGGAAGACCGCTTTCGAGAGCAACAGACGCTGACACACATTGATGCCCAAGGACAAACACTCCTTCTTGTCCCCCAGGCGATCGCCATGACAAATCTGGATATCGTGGCTCAGGTTGATCTGGCCTCGCTCAGAAAACCGTTTTGGCAATATGGCTTTTTCGGGGCGATCGCCAGCCTCATTATTTCTACCGGAAGCATTTATTTGGTGAATCGATTTCAGCAAATGCTGCAACTGGCGCGGGGCAACAAGCAGGCCCTTAAACAAGAAATTTTAGAGCGGCAACAAATTGAAGTCACTCTCGAAAAAACAGAACAAAAGTTTAAGGCAATTTTTGACAGCACCTTTCAATTTATTGGACTGCTCGACATCGACGGTCGGATTCTTGAAGCTAATCGTACAGCCCTTGATGCGATCGCCATTACGAGAGAAGACGTACTGGGTCATTATTTTTGGCAGTCTCCGTGGTGGGATCATTCCCCACAGCTACAAACTCAGCTCCAAGAAGGCATTCAACGGGCTGCCACTGGAGAATTAGTACGCTTTGAAGCAGAACATATTTTGGCAAATGGTGAGAGTGTTTTTGTCGATTTTTCCTTGAAACCAGTGCCAGACGGGACGGGAAAGATTGTAATGCTCATCCCCGAAGGACGCGATATCAGCGATCGCCACTACGTCGAATTAGAACTGCGAGAAACCCTGCGCTCCCTCAAACTCCAAAAAGATGCCCTTGATCAGGCGGCGATCGTTGCCATTACCGATCCCCAAGGCGTGATTACCTACGTTAACGACCAGTTTTGCCAAATTTCCCAATACAGCCGCGACGAATTAATTGGGAAAACCCACGCTGTAATCAACTCCGGTTATCATCCCCATGAATTTTTTACAGAACTCTGGTCAACAATTTCGGCAGGTCAAGTCTGGAAGGGTGAGATCCGTAACCAAGCAAAAAACGGTCAGAACTACTGGGTTGATACGACCATTGTTCCCTTTCTCGATGCTGACCAAAAGCCCTATCAATACCTGGCGATCCGCTTCGATATTACGGAAAGTAAGAATGCAGAAGCCACTATTTCCGAGCAAGCTGCCTTACTCAATGTGGCAACCGACGCAATTTTTGTACGGGATTTAAACCACCGGATCCAATTTTGGAATCGAGGTGCCGAAAAAATCTACGGTTGGTCTGCCGCCGAAGTAACGGGAGTCTCGCTGTACGAATTGTTGTATGCAAATGCCTCTCCCACCCTACGCCATCAGGTAAAAGCAGCGATGCGAACCGTTTTGCTCGAAGACGAATGGCAGGGAGAACTCACCAAAATCAATAAACATGGCAAAAGTTTGACCATTGCAAGCCGTTGGACACTCGTGCGAGATGAACAACAAAAACCGAAGGCAATTCTCAGCGTAGATACAGACATCACGGAACGTCGCCTCCTTGAACAGCAATTTCTTCGTACCCAGCGCCTAGAAAATTTAGGGACCCTAGCCAGCGGGATTGCCCATGACCTCAACAATATTTTTACGCCAATCATTGCCGCTTCTGAGCTGTTGCCAAGAAGCTTAGGAGATATTGATCCGCGATCGCAGCGCCTTTTAGACCTACTTGAATCTAGCGGTAGACGAGGCAGTCATCTTATTAAACAAATTTTGTCCTTTGCACGGGGCTTAGACGGCGAACAACATATGACTCAAGTCGGCCACATCTTAAGAGAAGTCGCCAACATCGTCCGCCAGACCTTCCCAAAAAATATCGACACCATTATCGATATTCCGACCAGAGAACTGTGGACAGTGAAAGCCGACCCCACCCAGATGCAGCAGGTATTTATGAACTTGGCCGTTAACGCCAGAGATGCAATGCCCACAGGCGGCACACTGACCCTAGAAGCGAAAAATATTTATCTCGATCCATCAGCAGCAGAAAAAAATATCGAAGCCCAACCCGGTGTGTATCTTGTTGTGACCGTGCAGGATACAGGTAGCGGCATTGCCCATGATGTCATGGAGCATATTTTCGATCCATTCTTTTCCACAAAGCCAACGGGTAAAGGAACAGGCTTAGGATTATCAACCGTTTTTGGCATCGTAAAAAATCACAATGGTTTTTTGAAAGTAAACAGCGAAATTGGCCAAGGGAGTACTTTCGATGTCTATTTACCTGCCGTTAATTTTTCAGTGATTGCTGATGACAGTTCCCGAGAATCTTTGCCAAAAAAACTTTTGGGAAATAACGAGTGGGTATTGGTCATAGACGATGAAGCGTCTGTTCGGGAAATCCTCAAGCTAACTTTAGAAGCGTTTAATTATCGCGTTTTAACTGCCACAGACAGCCTAGAAGCTCTCGACATCTACAGAAGGCGATCGCCAGAAATTCAGTATGTCTTGAGCGATCTTGAAATGCCGTCCCTAGAAAGCTCAACCTTTATCAAAACCATCAGACAGCAAAACCCTAAAGTAAAACTAATTTTGATGAGCGGCTCCGATCATGGCAAAAGTTTTTCGGAACAAACAAACAGTGATTTTTTAGCCAAACCATTCACGACAGAAACCCTGCTCAAGATTCTAAAACGGTGATTGATATCACCCATTTACAGCATTACTTGATTCAGATGTCTGATGAATCTAATCGACTGTGACTCGGAATCGAACAAATCCCGCTGTACCTGCCGTAATATTGGGGTTTTGATCAGTATTGCTACCAGTCACATCCACAACAACAGTGTTTTCAGCACTGGAATAGTCAATCGCGGTAGTGCCATTTGGATCACACTCTGATGTCAAATTAGTTACTGGCTCAATAAAGCGACCTCGGTCTAAATCCAGTGATAGAGCAGACAAATACTTCGTCGAAGCACCGTCATTAAGAAGAATTCCTAAGTCCGTACCGCTCCCAATTCCTGTATCCGCATCAGCGCTAAAGGCATTGTATGCATCTGGAATAAAGGTCAACTCTGGCTCCAAGATGTCACAAACTGTCAAGTTTTCAGCAACACCGTCACCCGTATTCAGGAAGTAAATCGTGTAATCAACGACATCACTAGGAACAACAGATGCAGTGACATCACCCTCCAGGAAACCACCAGGCCACTCAGGATCATTATCCTCTGGTTCAGGAGTAGAAGTCGGATCGATGGTAGCCGTAGGCGTTCCGTTAATTGCAGTAATCCGCTTAACGAGAATTACATCCGGATCAGACGAAACGACAGTAGTCACGACTAAATCTGCCGTTGTCGGAGCATTATTACTACCGACATCTGTCACTAGGTCACCTGCCGGAATGACATTAACCTTAGTTCCTTCTGTCGGAGCCGTCACATTCAAAGTAATAGTACAGCCGCCATTAGGAATGGTAGAACCGCTAGCGTAGGTTACGGTATTGGCTCCAGCGACAGCAGTGACATTAGCAGTAGTGCAAGTCCCACCTAAATTATTCGGACTCGCAACCACAACATCATCAGGCAGAGTATCCGCTAAATCTGAGGTAAGAGTCTGAGCGTCGGTATTGACATTTCCGAGGGTGATAGTCAGTAGAGACGTTTCATTAGGCGCAATGCTCGTCGGATTAAAAGACTTGGTGACAGAAGGCGGCGTCCGGACAAGTAAATCATCAGTCGCCGGGTCGGGATTATTACCAGCAGTTGTTTGTAATTCTCCCGCTGGAATTGTATTTGTGTAGTTGCCAGCTACGATGGAAGTGACATCTACAGTGATAGTACAGCCACCATTAGGGATGGTTGAGCCATTTGCATAGGTAATAGTGCTACTACCCGCAGCAGCAGTCACTGTGCCTGTACAAGTTCCACCAATATTAGGAGAAGAAGCAACAGTTACATTAGTCGGCAAGGTATCAGTCAGAGAACTCGTTAAAGTGATCGCATTAGTATTCGTATTACCTAAAGTCAAGGTCAATGTCGAAGTACCAGTAGGATTTATGACATCGGGTGCAAACACCTTAGAAAGAGATGGAGGTATTGCTGCCACTAAAGTATCTGTGACTGCGACAGGGTTTGATGCATTTTCCGCAGTGGAGACTGCTCCCTGAGGAATCTCATTGAGATAAGTGCCTGCAGCAGTTACGACGACATCTGCGGAGAACTGACAGGAAGACTCTGTTCCAAGACTTCCATCTGTTAACTCTAGTCGATCTGGATCTGGATCAGTTGCTGTAATTGCAGTTACAGTCGCAGATGTACCAATAGTGCCATCACAGGTAGTTGAAACGTTTGGATTGGGCGCAAATTCAACACCGCTCGGCATGTCGTCAGATAGTTCAAGTTCCGTTAGAGCATTTGTGTCACTACCATTAATGATTGTGATTGTGAGACGAGAGGTTCCCCCCGGCTCAACAATCCTGGGGTTAAACTCTTTGGCAACACCAACGCCGGGAGAATTTGCCAAACTTGCTGTTGCGGCAGTTGTATTGGTTGCACCTTGGAATGTCGTAGCTCCTCCCTCTGGGATAGAGTTAATCAACGTTTGATTGACTGTAGATGTTACGTCTAATGAAACTGTACAACTACTATTTGCTGGTAATGTTGCATCAGAAAGGCTAAACGAACCATCACCTGAATTCGCAGAAATAACACCGTCAGTACAGGTTGTAGCGGCATTTGGTGGTGCGAAAACCTGCATGCCTGTTGGCATATTATCGACAAAAGCAACACCAAGATAATCTTCCGATGGAGAAGGGTTAAATAGTTGGATTGTTAGCCGTGATGAGGTTCCCGCTGTCACGCTTAGGGGGGTAAAGCTCTTGGAAACATTGAGGTTGAGCGGCGAAAAGTTCAATGTGGCTTGAGCTTCTTCAAGATTAGATACTCCTTCGGCGGTAGTCATTGCACCTACTGGAATCGTGTTGTCATAACTCCCGCTACTTTCATTACTTGTTACATCTACTTCTAAGGTACAAGTTCCACTAACACCGCTTGCAGCTGCAGGTATGGTGCCGCCGCTGAGACTCAGGCTTGTTCCACCAGCAGTTGCCGTTGCGACTCCTGCACCACAGGTTGTACTGGCATTTGGCGGAGAGGCCACGGCGATCGCCGTGCTTCCTGCAGGAAAGTTATCAGTAAGATTTACATTTGTCAGATTGAAAGCTTGATCATTGGTGAAAGTTACTCGTAGACGACTACGACCTCCTGGGGCGATCGTCCTAGGAGTAAAGTCTTTTTCTACGTCAACACCAATAACAGTTAGTGTGTCGCTAGCGGCTGATGTGTTTGTGGAATTTTCATCCGTCGTGATTGCGCCAACCGGAATCTCGTTGAGATAAGTACCATTCGTATCAGACTCGACCTCTACTCGAATGACACATCGTTGCCCCTCCAGAATATCAACACCACTGATTTGAATCTCATTACTACCAGGCGTTGCAGTAACTGTTCGAGGATCCCCCGATGTATCGCGACAATTATTGGTACCCACAGCAATACTTGCAGGGTCAGCAACGACTAGACCTGCTGGCAAAGTATCAGTCACCGTTAAATCCGTAATATCCGAACTAGGTCGAAAACGTAGTCTCAATGTAGCCGACTGATTGATATTAACAGGGTCATCTAAAAATGTTTTGTCTACTTCAATCGATTGCAGTGGAGCATCTGTAACATTCAAGTTCCTACGAGTTCGGAATCTGTTGTTAATGCCCCCATCTGCTGTAACGTCTCCGGCATTGATATCATTTCGATTCTGACCAGTTGCTGTACCGGTTGCAATAACATCAACAGTTACAGTACAGCTATCATTTGGTGGAATCGTAGCACCACTCAAACTGAACTGATCAGTACCGGCAACTGCAGTGACGGAACCTCCCGTACAAGTAGTGCTCGCGTTAGGAGTCGCTGCGATCTCTAGTGGTGGAGATGTATCAGTGAAAATATCTGTAAACGCAACACCAGTAAGTGGCACATCAATCGTATTTTCTAGTGTGATAGTCAGAGTGGTAGGGACATTGAGATTCGCAGTATTATCATTGGCGTAAGTTTTACCTACTAAGATTTCTGCCACACGCAGATTATCGCTCGCTTCATTACTGTTTGTCACATTAGGTTGAGTGGGAGTATTACTTGAGGTGCTGAGGGCGCCAACGGGAATAGTATTCGGGAAAATACCTCCTGTAGTCCCTGTGACATTCACTTCGATACGACAGGTTCTACCGGCTGGAATTGTGACCCCTTGAATCCCAAAAAAGTTATCTCCAGCAGCTGGATTTCCTGGAGTACCTGAGGCATCATCGACAAAGCCACCACCATCACAGTCACCATTTGTCTCTTTTGACGGATTCGGCGAATCAGCGATCACAATATTTGGATCAGTGAAAAGATCGATCAGCTCTACTCCTTGTAAGTCAACAACATCAGACCGATTTCTTATCTCGATTCTCAGGCGAGACGGATCGCCAACCCCAACGGGATCATTACGAAACTGCTTCGAGACCGTCGGTTCTACTATCACATCCTGGACGCTTAGCCCTGCTGTTGCTTCTTCTGCATTACTCACACCTTGTGCTGTACTAATGCTGTTCGCTGGCAACACATTATCGTAAGTCCCAGCTGTAGAAGAGACCACAGGGACACTAAAGGTACAAGTATCTCCTGCGGGTATGGTGACATTATCTAACGTTACAGAAGTGGCACCTGTTGTAATCGTGCCGCCTTGACACGTCGCATCATCTTTCGTGGCTGTACCGTTAGTTGTTACGCCAGCGGGAAGATTATCCGTTAAATTGACTTCTGTTAGATCAACAGTGCTGTTATTGACAATAGTGACCGTAAGAACCGATTCATCGATAGCTCCAGGAGTACTGTTATCAACAAAAATAGTTGTCGGGGAAAAGGACTTAGATAAACTTGGGTCATCAACCGGGTTGACCGTCAAACCAACAGAACCAGCCGATTCATTGGTTTCGTCTTCCGCAGTTTCTAGAGAGTCTGCGGGAATAACTAAATTACTTGTCCCCTGCTCGATAGTTGTCACGTCCACAGAGAAAGTACAAGTTCCATCCGTATTACCAACACGAGGAGGGACAGTGCCATCCTCTAGGTCGAAAGATGTATCTCCGACCGTTGCATTGACCGTACCTGAGCCACAGGTAGTAGTTGCATTGGCCGGGTTTGCAATGGTCATACCTGGTGGAAGATTGACTGCTAAATCCGCCTCCGTAAGTTGGAAAGTTTCAGCATTGAAAATCTGAACAATAGCCGTTGCAACCTCGCCAGGATTGATACTAGACGGCGAAAACGCAGGTACAACGTTAACGACCGCTCGGGCTGGGGCAATAAATACAACAAAATTCAGGAAAACAAAGAAGAGGGCGGAGCTGACACCGAGCAACCGATATCTCTGCTGCCTAAACCAACGTTCTAAGGCTGAATTTTTGATATTTTTTTGCCACCAGCGTCGATGACGGGCTTTTCCTCTGTGGAACCATCCTTGACTACGCCGTTGTAAACCGCCGACAACAGGATTACTAGAAACGGGTTCTCCGAGCTGGCACCAAGACTTTGGCAATATCCAGCCCATCGCGCGGTAAAACAGGCCAAGATAAATTTGCCATAGTAAGACAGGCAAAAGCTGGAAAAGGTTTTGGCGTGGGGGCTTCTCGGAGGGCATTTAGTGTCAGGCGGGTGAATTATTTAGTGAAATTGCGAAGCTTTGAAGCTAAAGGGTAGGGTACTGCGCGTTGGATAACATTAGCTTTTGGTTTTTCGTACTAAGTTAGGCAGTTTTTCCAAAATCTTAGGGGATGTTCATCCAGAACCATGTTTGTGGGGATGAATCGATAAAAATCTTTTTTTAATCAAGATAGATAGCTTTGATTGCATGGGAAACATTCGGAGAAATTAGGGACAAGATGAGGTTTTGGAGGCTGAAGATTCTGTTTCAGCGACAGGGGGCACTGGGTTTTGTAGAGATTGAATAATGACATTCTCCGCTGGTTCTGATGTGCCGTAGATAGGATCTGTGGCAATGGCGGATAGGCGATCGCCCAGCTCCCATTCAGTAAGCACAATGGCGAAGTGCCCTTCCTCATCAGCAGTAGTTTGGGTCACAAATTCGCTGAGGGGACCAAACTCAGACGTTGGGTCAAGGACACGGTAAAAGTCAATGGTGGCATTGGGATCGGCGAGACCGGAAATTCGAACTTCTTCACCGAAGGGAAAAAATTCTGGATTAGCAAAGTGGGGAGCATTCACCGCGCCATTGCCTGTGTCAATACGTCTATTTTTCGAGTCGCGCCAAGGGTTCGCGCCGTCACCGTCTTGGTAGGTGTGAATATCGATGTTCCGGCGGGTCGCAAGATCGATACTTAAACCTTGTAAGTTGGCAAATGTGTTGTCGGTAATGCGATTGCCTCGGCTGCGGGGATAGGCGGCGACCACAACACCTGAACCGCCTTGGTTCATGATTGTATTGCCTGTGACTTCGTGTTCTGAACCCATTAGATAAATTGCGGCAACACCGTCATCGGGATGGGTAAGTACAAAATCTTGTTCGTTCCGCGAACCATTGCCATCAAACAGATTGTCTGTCACGGCGATCGCCCCTTCCGGTTTAAAGAGGAAAATCCCCGCTCCACTGTTGCCACAGAAACGATTCTTGCTGAGGGAGATGTCGTGGATGTCACCCTCTAGGCGAACGGCATCCCGCATGCCATTACCGCCATTTTTCAAAAACAAATTGTCGGAGATCGCGACAGATTTAGCGGTTTTCCCAGTCAGAATTGCGCTGCTATTGAGATAAACAAATTCATTATTCGTGACCGTCGCGGCGAGTGCATCATAGACGACTAATCCGGAACTAAAAGTGAATTGAGTTTCGGTCAATTGCTCTGGATCGATGCCAAAAATATTGTTTTCAATCCGGACGTTTTGGGGAGCTTCAACTTGAACAATGTCCGGCAAACGCCAGAGGTCGTAAAGCATCTGACCAGTACTGATCACTACAGCGCCAACGAATGGATAGGCTTTATAGGCGCTGCTGTTGAACCCATAAAACTGAAAATCTTTGATGGTAATATCATCGGCAATAACGGAGAAACCCATGGGCAAACCGTATTTCAGCTTCTCATCCACTGGAATGTAGCGATCAATGCTGTCGCCATCAAAATTATTGAGGATGTTTTTCTCGTCAATAACGTCATCGTCAAGGGTTTCGGCCTTGGCAATTGCTTCAAGATCCGGCGTTAATACAACTTTCCCGTCATTATCAAGGGTGCCATCGACAACTAAACCGGCCTGGCGCAGTGGAGGAAGTTCGTTCTGGAGATAAATGGTTTGAGTATCAACCAGATCAAACGTAATTGAAGAATAGTCGGCTTGGGGCTGAATCTGTGTCTTTTCAAAATCTGACAATTCGGCAAGAGTAATGTCGTTATTCGTGAGGGCGATCGCCTCGCGTAATGTCAAGCTTTCATCCGGTGTGATTTCACCATCGGCGGCACTGTTGACCACAATGGCATAGTTTTCTACACTTGCAGGTCGGATTGGCACTTCCTCATGATTGGAATAGACAGGCTCTGCGGCTAGAGAATTCGCTCCAGAAATTCCCCATGCGACTAATGACAAAGCTGTGAATGCAACTAAACGTTGTGGCACTGTGGCTATCTTTATCGGCTTCATAGTTGACCTCCCAAATCATTGCTCTGGTTCATCAGGCGATCAAAGTCGATAACCTCACCTCGTAATTCTTGTTGCTGAGCAGCGGCCTCAAGAATCGTATCGAGGGTTTCTGCATCACGACCTAAGAGGAAACTCAATACACTTTCTAGTTGACGCGCTTCGAGATAACTCAACTGAGCAATCGTGTCTTCCGTTACGTCAGTGGGCGCAAGGGCAAGGGTGTCGCGGTCATCAGCGAAGAAGTTAAACTCTTGAACTGTCATCGCTTCAGACTCAGGTAGTTGCGACAAAATCAAACCATTGGTAAAGCCATCTGTCAGATCCAAATTGACACTTGTCAGCGTGAGCAGATCAACACCTGTCCACTGGTCAGTATTGAAGAAGCTAAAGCCTGTTTCACCATTGGGAATTCGGCGATCGCCTAAAATCAGCTCTTCCTCCGGTATCACCTCAGTAGTGAAGAAGTTTTCAGTGTCTGCTTCATCAATCCGGCGATCACCCAAAATTAGTTCTTCTTCTGGCGCTGCCTCAGTCGTCAAGAAGTCATCGGTAATACCGTCAGCCTCATCAATTCGGCGATCGCCTAAAATCAGTTCTTCTTCTGGTGCTACTTCAGTCGTCAAGAATTCTTCAGTAATACCCTCGGCCTCATCAATGCGGCGATCACCTAAAATCAATTCTTCTTCTGGTGCGATCTCAGTTGTTAAGAAGTCATCGGTAATACCTTCAGTTTCGTCAATTCGGCGACCGCCCAAGAGCATTTCTCTAGCTTCACGATCCAACGTTGCCTCTCGAACCAAAATTTCACCGAACCCTTCAGACGGAACAGCCAAAGGTGCAAAGCTAAAGAGTGGTTCATCCTCAGCATCACGAGGAACCACCGCTGTTGTTTCAAGCTCCTCTGGTTCTTCAATATTTGTAGAAATCTGCTCAGGAACTTCTGGGCTAACAGGATTAACCGCAACAATATTTTCTTCCGGCTCAGGCTGACGTGCTGCCAAGGAAGGCAAACTATCACCTAACAATGCACCGACAAACTCGCTACTGAGCTGACTCGACAACAATTCAAACGTCTCAACTGAACCTGTAAGCGCAAAACTGACGAGTCTATCTTCTTGCTGTTCTTGAACCGTATTACGTGCTGTCTGCCCTAAAGACCGAATCACAATACGATTGCCTTGAATTCCTTTGTTGAGCAAATATTTACGAGCAGTTTGAAGACGCTGAGCCTCAATATTGTCTGGTGTCAACTCCGCAAGGGGCGGCAATTCACCTTGAATATCGATATTCAAATCAGGATACTGGTGCATCACCGTAATCAAACTATCCAACACCACCTGTCCTTTACGAGACATCGAAGTTGCATTCGGCGAAAATTCGATGGTTTGGGAAACATTAAGTCGCAACGGTTGTGTCGGTAAAGCGGCTTGCAACGTGGTGTCTTCTTCCCCTTCTGTATTTTCCACCATCAACTGACGACGTACCTGAGGTGTCGGTAATGGCTCTTGCAGACCAAACCCACCAAAGAGGCGATCTAGCTTTAATGTCGCCGCCGCATACAAACCACCATCAGCACGCGTACCATCAAAATCTCGGTCTTGATTAATCTCACCAGAGCTATAACCGACGGCTAGCCTTAGATTTGGCGTGGGATGAAACCCAACTTCTCCCAGCCAACCCATTTCATCGTAACCAGCAGAAAATTGGCGAATCCAACGACCACCGAAGGTGAGGTCAACCCAGCGATTCATTTGATACCTTGCCCGTACCTGAGCCAAACCAAGAGAGCTACTCGCACTAAAGTTATCCGCAAGGTCAATGCTTGAGTGGCGGTAGGCCAGCTTCGAATAAAATTCCCACTGCCAATTTGGCGCATAGATCATTTCACCAGCGAAGATGTGCTCACGCAAACTGTTGCCGGTACCGAGTAATAGGGTTTCGGGGATGGTGTCAGGATTATGGCGATATTCGTATTTAACGAGGGCATTAAACTTATCGCTGTAGGGATTGCGGTAAGCCAAACCTAAACGAATATCTGTGCTGGCAGGCAAATCTCTGGTTGCCTTGCCCGCTGCAAAACGCCGATCAACATTAAAAAGTGTGGTCAAAGAGGGCGAAACTTTACCTAACAACGATGCAGATACATTAGATGTCTGACCGCCGTTCGTGTTGCGCCATTCGTACAAAGCCTCAGCTTTGAAATTAGGATTATCGGTATAGCTTGCCCGCAGACTTAGGCTGTCGCCATCCCGAACTCGTGTGGAACGACTACCACCTTGGGAAACAGAACCATCGCCGCCAAAGAATAGATTACCCACAACTTTTTCGTAGGCTGCATCGACATGGAAGCCGGGGAAGACTGTCCAGCGCTGCTTAATCCCAAAGCCGATACTGTCTTCAATACCTGTATCGAAGTTTTCGAAACGATAGCGTCCAGTGAATACAGCGTCTTTCCAGAGTCGATATTGGCCGCCGAGGTCAATACTTGTTGTTGATTGTCCAGCGAGGCTGCCCCTTGTGTACCAGTTTTGCTTGAGGCCGAGATTCACACCGGAAAGAATTTTCCAGTCAAAACCAACTTGGGTTCTGTCGTTATAAACGGCGTCGGTGTCAGCCGAGAGGGTAGTTTCGTTACTAATGCTAAAGCGTAAGTTATCCCTTAGAGGTGTAGTAAACCGACTGCGTAGCTGTGTAGAACTACCGCTATTGTCTGGGTTAATGCGATCTTCGCGATCACGGTAAATCAAGTCTAGGGTTAGGTTCGATTTACCAATTCTTTGTAACAGGCCACCGGAAATAGTCGTCAAACTATTGTCAACAAAACCGTCGGCGATCGCCTCATCATCGGCAGCTAACAGATCTCCGAGGGTAACAATCGGACGAATATTAACACCGTCATTATCTTCATGGTCGTATTTAAATCGCAGTTGAGTGCTGCTAGAAATTTTTGCATCTAGCTCTGCACCGTAGCGGGTCTGACCGGGGACAAAACTGATCGTAGATTCATTGGCAAATTCTGTATCCGCGTGGCGATAGTAGGCGCGTCCAGAAATGTTGTCACTAAATTGCCCAATAAAATCTAGGCGATAGGCTGAGCCAGATACGTTGCCTAGCTCGGTTGAATCGTTATTACTACGGGCGTATTCACCAATAAGGGAATAATTTTTGCCGAAGGAAATTTGGGAATCAACGCCAAAGACTTGTAAGTCTCGCTCACCTTTATCTTCGTGAAAATAAGTTGTGCCTAGCCAGCTCTCGGCGCCTGTCTCACGGCTAAAGTTATACCTTAAGCGACCGGCATAGAGCTTGTTATCACTATCCGTTTCGTGTTGATAACTGGCCACAATGCGACGAACAAGTAGTGCCCCTTCATCGCTAAATTCTGTCCGTAACATCGGATCAGTGAAGACAATGCTACCGCGGTCGTAGTCAATGTCGTAGTCAATGCCGCGCTGGAGGCGATCGCGCTGGATAACAGTACCAGGGCGCTCTAGCTCTTCTAGCTCAATGTAGATTTCCTCACTGCCGGGTACAACAAAACGTTGGGTAAGGAAGTAAAAACCAGTAGTGCCATCGGGGAGCAGGGTATCCCGCTGGAAGGATTCGCCACCTTGACTGAAAAGACCTGAAACTTGTAGAGCACCGAGATTGTAATTTAGTTTTGCGCCGTGGAGTTGACGGCTGAGAGCACTAAATTCTTGGGAAGGTGTCGCAAACTCCCGTCCAGTACTATAGTCTCCCCACATGATGTAGTCGGGATCCGCATTTAAAATACCGGGGGAGCGCTCAAATCTGACAAATAGCTGATCCTGAGAAGGCGTCAGATTCGAAACAGTAGACTCATCACCGTAGGTAGGATAAGGCTCTTCTGACTCTTGGTCGGCACGGAACAAGCGATTTGTACAGGTATCACAGGCTTCATTCAGTGGGCGATCGCCATTAAACGCCGCCGTTAATAACCAATCACCAATTGCACCAATGGCAAATGCAGCACCGTCAACATCAACAACTGTTTTACCGTCAGAATCAGAATCAAGAAATTCACTAAAACTACCGTAATAGTTAGTATTTTCAGCGCCGATCCGAACATCAATGACACCTGTCAGCAAGCTTGGACGTAATGCCGTCTCAAACTGCACCTGAGTAAAAGCTTCTAGTCCGAGTAAATCAGCACGAATCTGGACAGTCCCGCTATCCAAAGAAGATTGAAGAGTTGCCCTAAATTCACCTTCACGTGCTTCAACCTGAAAACCCTCAGCATCGGGTTCTGCATCAACCCCTACGAATTCGCCAGAAGAGGGTACTAGAGTGATTAATCCACCGCGATTAGAAATATTACCGTTATCGTCTAAAAGGAAACCTTGCACCGTTACAGTAGAACGGCCATCAGCTGGAACCCGCTGTTCGACTGTTGCAATCCTTAAATCAGCAACAGCACCAGGTGCTTGGACAATAATTTCATCAGTCGTCGTTTGGCCATCTCGAGTGGCTGTTACCTTAAGGCTATTGTCACCTTCACTGAAAATGACACTATACCAAGTTTGGCGAACAGTACCAGTCGATGGATTCGTCTCTAATTGTCCAACTTGATTTGCATCAACGGGTTTGCCGTTAATTTCTAATGTGACCTGACTTCCAATAGGCGCTTCAACCACAACTGCTGAAGAATTGTTCTTCAGCACTTCGCCTATTCGCGGACTTAGAATTTTTACACCATTAACACCTGTAGTTGTTGCGTCCTCCGCTATGACATTTGTCTGAGCTATCAGTAGTGGAGATTGCAAAAATTCTGAGCTAGATGCATCAGTGGCAGGTAACGCAACAGCGGGTGTAACCAGACCCGGGACAATAAGTGCCGTCAGCAATGTAGAAGTAGGAAGTGACTGCATTAGCGTGCCTCCTCTACTACTGGTGTAACTGCAAAATTTAGTCGTGCTAACCCTCCGGGCTCCAAGCGCACAGCCTGACTTTGGCTCTCTTTTCTCAAGATGTATGGATTTGGAGCAAAGGTGTAACCAGGAACACTCGTAAGATCCAGTACACCGGTGTGCCAGCCCGGGTAAACGTTCGAAACAGAAAAGAGACCGTCTTTGTCAGTGACAATCCGATTCCCGTTTTCCATGAAGACCACGGCGTTAGGAACACCCGGTTCACCAAACTGTTGCTCGCCATCAAAGTTTTTGTCGACAAACACCCGCCCAATAATTGTCCCCAGATCAGTCAGTAAATCTTCTCGAATATCAACTTCGAAGATTGCTGGTCCATCACTTGCTGTAAAACTATTGTCTGTGCGATCGCCAGTCGCTAGAGCAACGTTGCGACCATCACCCCGTAGAGCATCGGGATTCACCTCCGTCACGTAGGCGATCTTTGCAAGAGGATTATTACTTGGGTCACTGCCGCCCGGTAAACTCTCTTGAAACTCAAAGCTGACACTACGTCCGTTGACGTTAGTTGTAACTGCTGCGGGATTGTCACCGATTTGGGCTTGTACCGAATCTTCTAACAGAGAAAAACCACGAGGTAGTCGGTCATTGACAGTGACATTATCTAGCGTTGCCGTACTTAGATTTTCAACCGTAACTTGATAAACAACAAAGCTACCGGGTTGCGTCGTGACTCTATCTGCAGTTTTGCGAATACGTATCGCTTGACTTTGACAAAGCGGCGTCACTGAAGTGGTTAAGAAAATCGCATTTTGTTGACCTTGGGGCACAACGATTTCCTGCGCAACAGGCACAGAGTCTTCCACACTGAGGGGCAAACCATCTAGAGAAATAGCCCTATAGGTAAGCTGCTCAGAGCCAACGTCCCCAGTAAGTTGAAAGTCGGCAATACGAATTCGGCGTTCATCAACTAATAGATCAGCCGGGGGTTGTATCACCAAAATATAGGCGTCATCAGGTTGAATTTGCTCCGGAGCCAAGAGGAAATTAAAACGTCCTCGCAAATTTTCATCTAAACTATCCGTTCTACCAACATCAAACGGATTATCGTTGCTCGGATTAACATTAACGATTGTGCTGTTCGCCAGATCCTCTGGTGAAACACTAGGTAAATTTACCAAAGAGCCAAGCTCTGCACCAGTTGCACCGGTTGCATTAAATAGAGAAACCGAAAAGCCAGCATAACTATCGAAAGGTATTCCTTCACAACCGACAATCAGACCTGTTGGGTCAATCAAAGCATCCGGGTTAGAACCAAAATTCACTTGATTGCTTCGTGTATTAAAAGGAGTTACTCCATTGGGTACAAAGTATGAAGCTTCGGCAGAGTTTAGTCCTGAAGCAGTAGTTTCTCCTTGTGTTTGGCTTAGAGCAAGGTTGGGAAGAAAACCCAAGATTAGGCTAGCCGCAACGAGCGTTTGAGATGTTCGTTTGAGCAACCATAAATTTTGCGGGAGAATTGTTCTCATTGCGTAGATGTGTCTTGGGTTGGGAGAAAGAGTAGATAGATGGTGGATGCAGCTGATGAATTACGAAATTATTGGAGACGAAATATTCTGTCTATTGAACGCGAACTTGATACTGACCGTTGACACTGCTTTTTGCTGGTACTGCTGACTGAAATGTCCAACGTACATGGGTGTAGCGATCTGCGGGAGCTGGGCGAGTCTCAAAAGTTCCATCAGGTAGTCGCACCTGAATCGTTGGGTTGGCGGTGTAAGTTTGGCCGCCATCAATGCTGTAGGTAATCGTTGCGCCGCCGACTGAGACAGCAGAATCCATCACATAAACCATATTGGCTGGTAAATCGTCGGTTAAGACTAAGCCAGAAATTGGCTGATCAGTGCGATTGTTGCCACTGACGGTGTAACGAATAACGTCACCAGGACGAACGGTAGGGGCAGAACGGAAAAATCCGCCTTCAAGATTTCGCCAAGCAACTTCTTGCTCGCCGCGCCAATTTTTCCTGACAACTCGCAGCTCACCAACTAGTTCGAGTTCGAGACTCTGTTGTGTTTGGGCGATCGCCGGCTGGGACGACAATTGTGGGATATTGACTGGTGCAAAACTCAGAGAAATTGCTAAACCAGCACCGAAGAAAGGGAGAAAGACTTGTTTCATGTTTAAGCACCTTTGAGAGCAGCGATAAAACTAGGGCAAAATCTAACGAAGTGCCGACTTCCTCAAGCCTCAACGAATTGAAGCGCTGAAGCTTGGGAAAGATCGACTTGTGAAATTTAGTTCAACACACGACGGAAAGTGAAACTTCCTTGATATGTTGAGGCGTCATTAGCAGTAGTCGCATCATCGGGATCCAAAGTACCGACAGAATTGACATATCGGGTAACAGTTGCACCAGTAGTCGGGTCTAAAGAACCAAGGTCAGTACCTTCATTGAAGAACTGAAGTGTCCCTTGGGTAGCCACTGTATTTTGTTGGTGAGTCGTTACAGGAGCAGTCAATGGTAATGCCCAGTTATTTGCTGTTCCAGCTGCACCAGGAACGAGAGTTCCAGTGGTTCCATCCTCAGTGATTACGAGATTACTAATGCCGAGAGTGACGTTACCAGAGCCACCACTTGGACTTGGTGTCGAGAAGTTAACGTAGGAAATTCGATACTCGATGAATTGTCCCGGTTCGACATCAGTAATGGGGTTCGTTGTGAAGGCAGTATCAACAGTGCCATTAGCATTTAAAACTTGCTGTTCCTTCAGTAGAGACAGGTGACCAAGATAAAGTCGATCAATTTTGATATTGAAGACGTTGTCGTTGGCAGTCTCAAAAGCGCCACTGTTGTTGTTATCAACGAAAGCAACAATCGGTACAGAGTAGCCCGCTCTCGAAGAACCATTAGCCGTAAATCGATCTGCGGATAGCTGCGAACCAGCGGGAAGATCAATGGTAACCGTGTAGTCAATCGAGACTCCAGGATTGACATTGTCAAATCTCAAAGTATTCGGCCCTGGGTCAAAGTTAGGACCCGTTCCAGAGGCAGCAAGATAGGTGTATCCTGTTGCATCGTCGTAGGAGTACTGAGCACTACTAGCACCGACAGTAATCGTAATGATTGTGCCATCAGGGATGTCTGTTGCTTCTTGAGCAGGTGTTGTTGCTGTTACCGATGGCGTATTTGGTGGTAAAGGTAGCAAACGTACTGTATCCAGATCGCTAGAGTTACTAGGAGGATTCTGGAATGTGTTGTCGAAGACGATTGGCTCTGGATCGAAGATCTGTCCAGGAGTGGCTGTAAAGACGGTTGTGCTGGTTGTTGCTGGGTTTCCATCATCAACTAGCAAACTTGATTGGTTTACAAAGTCATCGTTATTGTCGTTAGGTCCGACTGCACCCGGCTGATTTAGAGGTCCATTAAGGATTGCACCGGCTGGAGTAATGGAAATAACGTTGGCTTCACCTTCTTCACCAGTACCGGTGTTGTCATTGTTATTATCCGTACCCTGGGTTCCGGGATCAGCCTCACCAGTGTCATCGGCAGGATCATAGTCACTACCTGTTGGGTCTGGTGGGGTGTCGTCGTCGTTGAAGTTGTTGGGATTATCGTCACCAGATTCATCGTAAACAACTTCGTCATTCGGATCACCGACGGTTTCACCAAAGGCTTGGGCAATATTCGCAATTGTACCCGCCTCTTGGTTGCCATTTGCCGTTAAGCCACTAGTGACAACTTGGAATTGGAAGCCATTCGCATCACCGCTAGTTGTGACACCCGGAGCAAGGGTCGGGCCAGCGACTGTGGTGTCGGCTACGTTGCTAGGACCGACGTAAATCCAACCAATACGAGTTACGGATGTGACGCCACCGCTTGGTACAGCGGTCGTCCAAACTACAGAGCTTTGACCTAAACCACCAACAACTGGTGTCGCAGCTGCAACAGTGTCATCTGTGTAAACGACTCTCCAGCCCGTGGGTGCTGTAGGAGCAAAACTTGTCAGAGATGTGTCAGCCGGAATTGCATCCGAAACTAAAATACGCTGGACATCAAGGGGAGCAGAACCATCAGCGTTAGGAGACAACCGAATCGTTGTACCTTCCAAGTTTGCTGGTGTGAAGGAAGTAGGATCAGGGGAGGTACTCGCAACCTCAAAATCTAATCGATATGTTATCTGGTCGTCGTTTGTAGCTGGTGTATTTGGTGCATAGGCAGAACGAGTCTTTTCAACCTGTGCCAAAGCTAAAGGTGTAACAGAAAGGGACGTCGCAGAGCTCTGTAATGAAGCTGCTTCACGTCGACCGTTTACTGGAGCCGTAGAAGTAGTAGATACTTCTGTGCCGCCATTGTTTGTGTAGTCTTGGTTTTGAGCTGCATCGACAACAACGTTTTCTTCTGTAGGATCTTGACCTGTTTGTAGGTCATCGGTGCTACCAAGACGAATCGCTACTGGAGCACCAGCCCCTAAACCAGCATTAACGGTTGTAACAACTCGAACCCGAACGGAATCATCTGCTGGGATATTTGCTGCGGTCTGATCTGTTGTAAATGGTGTAGAGCCGTCGTTGCCCAAACTTTCGCCAGGGTCATCAAAATCACCGTCGTTATTGAGGTCAAGTAGAAAACCACTAACGGTTAAGTTGCCATCGGGATTCGTAATAGAGTCACGAGGAATCTCGATGTCGTTTTCTGAGTTTCCTGTATTCGTTAGTAAGAAATCGTAGTTAACAACGTCATTGGAGTTGATACTACCGAGGTTCTCATCCACGATACCGGCAGGGACATTAGTTAGACCGCCGACCTCTGCGACTGTTACGACAACAGTATTAGACTCTGCGTTAAGAGGTGTGCCGGGATTAGCCGGGTCTGTGTAAGTTGCAGTTGCCCTGTTGTTAATGTTTGTGCCGGCAGTCGTGCCTAGGGCTAAAACTTGAGGAATAAAGTGGAAGTTTCCTGTCACCAACAGACCAGTGACAAGAAATGGAGAAACTGATTTCGACCACTTAGGCGATCGCTTGGGACTAGACAAAATTTGATATCCTCACATTCTTTGGATAGGAGTTAACTGAAAAAGCGTAACTGGAGAAGAAAAATTGTGGTTTGGTGAAAACCTATCTGAGAAAGCAAGGGTCAAAATGGTTACTCAAACTTCCTCAATTTACGCTTTGAAATGAAGTCACCCAATATTAAATCCTAATTTCTTCAATAGGAAAAGTTTTTTTTACGAAAAATACAAATTCTCCGAATATCTCACAACCTAAACATACAAGAGGATTTAGAAGAATAGTAAAAATCAAGCAATTGTGCGTAGTTGATGAAAGTTGTTCCCTAAGAAAAAACAGATGTTTCTTCATAGAGTAAAGAATTCAAGAACATCCTTTTCGTAATAAAGTGGATGACTTTACCAAACCTTAACAAGGCTCAATAGTAAGAAAGGTCACGAAGTGTTGAAGTAATTCACAATCTTTTTGTTGGTAGATACCTCAAAGTGAGGGACGAAAAAATAAACTGGACTACGTACGTATTGTTTTATGAGTAAATAGAGTTCCCATTTATCTGGTGAAACCCATCACAAATGAAAAAAAAGTTCAATTTTTCTGTCCGAAGTGCTCTTAACGCTACTCTTCTCACTACATTTGAAGGCTATATAGATGGTTCTCATCTGACTGGCGGCGCTCAAATATCTAGTTTGCAGATGGTTACAATGACGGCAAATTATCAGTGTTCGAGTCAATACGAGGTTTCTTGATACATCAAACTAATTAAGGTATTAGCTCAAAAATATTTATGCCTGTGAAAATTATTGAGTCGTTTATGGGGAGATCGAGCACAGGACAAACTAGCTATTGCAATGCTGATTTATTAGCTAGATCCCCAACAGAATTCTAATAAACCAACTAATTGTTAAGTGCTTGTGTTCTTGATACAAAATAAGCCTTCGGTATAACAAGCGAGTTTTACTATTGTTGTAATTTGTACAACTTCGAATTCAGCATTAGGGCATTAGGTGAACGAAAATCTATCGCTTAAGAATTCAAAAAAATATCAAAATAACATAGCTGATTAATTAGCAAATACTCCGCGCTTTTCAACAATTACCCAAGGTTTTTTTCGGGCGCAATTTCGACGTCGAGAAAAAATATTTGATTTGTAAAGGAGAACGGGGAATTTAGTCTCTACATTCACAGAACAAAAATAAATTACGAGGCAAATCCCAGCAAGACTAGTGGCAGATACTTAGTGAAAGGTTATGAAGTGTAAATTACGTTTTTTATGTTTTTTTCTGAGATATGGTTAAGGGAAATTCATAGCTCTAAGTGAAAAAAAATTACGTCTTGAGATTTAGAGCTTGGGGTATGCAATGTCTTACTTACGCCGAAGCCATAATCTGATGTGCCGCTACGCTTTTGACGAACAGGGCAGCGATATTGTTCCCATCTCGTCTCAAATAGCATCTTTAGACATTTTGTTTTGCTTTGATACTACGGGAAGTATGTACCGTTTTTTAGAGCAGGTGCGCAGTGAGATTACTCACTTGTCACAAATGATCCAAAATCACATTCCAAAATCGAGGGTGGGGGTCATAGCCCACGGGGACTATTGTGATGCAAGTACGGCCTATGTGACAAGGGGTTTGGACTTTACTACAGATATTGTCAAGATTTCTCGATTTATTTGGGGTACTCAGAAGACGGATGGTGGCGATTTTCCTGAGGCCATCGAAGAGGCCTTGTTTAAAGCGAATCAGATGGATTGGCGGCTCGGCAGTAGAAGGGCGATCGCCTTAATTGGGGATGCGCCTCCCCACGGTGTGATTGACTCGGTGAAAAATTGTAAATATGGTCATTTTTGGCGGCGGGAAGTCGAGGCTCTAAAGCGTAAGGGCATCAAAATTTATGCGATTCAGTGTGGTCGCCATCGGGATACAGAACGGGTCTTTCGGGAGATGGCGCAAATAACTGGCGGTGTATATCTCAATTTGCACAACATCAATGATTTGGTGGATTTGTTGATCGGTGTGTGTATGCGAGAAGTGGGTTTACTGATGACGTTTCAAGAGCAGCTACGGCGATCACAGCAACTGACGACATCGAAAAAAAGTTTATTAAATTGTCTGGGTTCTGGCTCAGGGGAAAGGTTATTGCCATGAACTATTACGAAATCCTTGGTGTGCCCGTCGGTGCGACCCAGAAGGAGATTAAACAGGCCTATCGCAAAAAAGCGATTGAGATTCATCCTGACAAGCTCAATGGTGCTACGGCTCAGTCCCTGCGCCAATTGGCAGAGGAACGGTTAAAGGAACTCAATCTCATTTACGAAGTTCTTTCCGAACCATCTCAACGGGATGCTTATAACCAATCTCTAAAGGGCGATCGCAAAGAAGAGTTATTAAAAGAAATTACTTATTTCTGTGAACTGGGAGAACTGGAGCAGGCGGTGGCGATCGCCAAGAATTTGTACGGTTTGTTTCCCGAAGATGCGGAATGTGGCGATATTCTTGCAGAGGTGCAGTATGCTCTGGCGGTAGCTTTGTCAGAATCCCTCGAAAGTCACGATATCTATCTCGTCGAAACCTATCTAAAACAGGCATTAGCGGTCGTCCATTCCCGTGAATTGCGGGCGCAGATCGAAGCGGATTTGGCATTGTTGCAGCACCGAAAAACAACAGCCGCAGCAGAACAGCCACACACATCCAGTACAACAGGCGACGAAACGATCACAACGGCCCGGGCAGTGCGACTTCTCCAAGCCGGGGAAGCGGGAATTCGGGCATGGAATTTATTTCGTCAGTGTGAAACCTATGTGCCGGATCTCAGTGGTGTTGATCTGAGTGGTGCGGACTTGAGTGAGACTAATTTACAGGGCGTGAAACTTCACAAAGCAAAATTAGCGGGTGTACAGCTCACGGGTTCAAATCTTGATGGTACGGATTTGTCTGAAGCGGATCTCTCTGGGGCGATCGCCGACCAAGCCAGTTTTGTGGGCGCAAATCTCGATAGCGTGCAATGGATTGACGGCAGCTTTAAGGGAACCGATTTTTCCGAAGCGCAATTTAATAAAGCCACTCTTAATCACGCCAACGGACAACAGGCAATTTTTTGTGCCGCAAGCCTACAGCAGGTGCAGTGGATTGAGGGAAATCTCGACGATACCCACTGTCATAAGGCTAATTTTTCTGGCGCAATTCTGACCAATACCAAAGCTAAAAAAAGCATTTTTACGGAAGTCACTTTAGCCAACGCCCATTGGGAAAATGCCAATTTGAGTGATACGGACTTTTCTGGGGCAGACCTCGGGCGAGCCGAATTGACCAATGCCAATTTGCAAGGGACAACCTTTACTCAAGCGCAATTGGTCGGCACTAATCTCAACGGCAGCAATATCGCCTCTGGCAAAAGTTATTCCTATCACCATGTGGGTATTGATTTTGCGGATTCTGATTTGTCCTGCGCGACTTTGATTGGTGTCAATCTTTGTAAGTCGAATTTTAGTAATGCCAAGCTCCAAAATACAAAATTTGACCACGCCGATTTGGGTGGCTGTAGCCTTGCCAATGCCGCCATTAACAACACCAGCTTACTCGGTACAAATTTACGCGATGCAGATCTGACAGGCACAAAATTCTATTTCGCTTATGTTGATATTGAAACCAATATTTCCGGCGCAAAAGGGATTTAAATGACGGTGGGCTTGTGATCATGCGCGAGTAGCTAAAGCCGAAAGCTCTCTCATTTCAATCGTTTCGATTAGCAACATAAACAAGACGAGTTCCCTGTCCTTCTATGGTGACTGAGGGGAATTTCGTTAAATTCAACTTTTTCACAACATTCACAGAAGCCGTATTTTGCGGGTGAATCAAAGCATAGAGTTTGCCTAAGTCGAGCTCCTGAAAAGCCCAATTGATTTGACCTTGAGCAATTTCGGTTGCATAGCCTTTCGCCCAATTTTGTTGTGATAAAACATAGCCAAATTCATAGCCATCGAATTCTTCGGGACGAGCCGGAATTAATCCAGCAAAACCGAGCATTGCCTCTGTTGATTTTTCTGATACCACGGCTAAACCATAGGGTTTCTGGCAATCAAAGGTAAACTTCTGTTCGAAAAATGTCCGTGCTTGTTCATCATCCAACACGCCGCCAGCAAAAACGTATTTCAAAACCGCCGCATCTGAAAAAATCGTTTGGTAAAGTGCCTCAAAATCTTCTTGTTTGGCGTGCCGCAAAATTAGACGACGGGTTTCGAGAAAGTGTGTCATTTGCTTTGGGTTCGCTATTTTTCTTTGGATTGTTGGTTGCCGAAACCACCGCCACCGGGTGTTCTAATTTCTAGGCGATCGCCACTTTCCATTTGGACTTCAACAGTTGAATCTAATTGTGATTCTGTGCCGTCTGCTCGGATTAATTTGTTTTCGCCAGTTTGTGCGGGATTGCCACCATCTAATCCAAAAGACTGGATTTTTCGGCGACTAGACAAAATTGCTGCGGTCATCGATTCTCGGAATTGCAAGCGACGGATCACGCCGTTGCCGCCATTAAATTTGCCTGTGCCACCGCTATTATCTCGAATAGAAAATTCTTCTAGTAATACGGGAAAGCGCCATTCTAAAACCTCTGGATCTGTGAGACGCGAATTAGTCATATGGGTTTGGACGGCATCAGTGCCGTGGAAATTTTCCCCTGCGCCAGACCCACCACAAATGGTTTCGTAGTACTGGTATTTGTCATTGCCAAAGGTGAAGTTGTTCATTGTGCCTTGGGATGCGGCTAAAACGCCTAATGCACCATAAAGACAGTCGGTGATGTTTTGGGAAATTTCCACGTTCCCCGCTACGACCGCCGCCGGATAAACGGGATTTAGCAAACAGCCTTCGGGAACGACAACTTCGATGGGTTTGAGGCAGCCATAATTTAATGGAATATTGTCTTGGACAAGGGTGCGAAACACGTACAACACAGCGGCTTGGGTGACAGCTTTTGGCGCATTGAAATTCGTTTCTGATTGGGGAGAAGTATCAGTGAAATCGACAGTGATTTTTTCCTGTTCGTGATCGATTTGAATAGAGACAGATAGGCGATCGCCACTATCGAGTTCTAGACTAAAGTCCCCATTTTTTAGAGTTGGGATAATCTTTTTAACGGCGGCTTCGGCATTGTCCTGAACGTGTTGCATATAGGCTTTGACAGTGTCTAAGCCATATTGAGCGACGATGCGATGGAGTTCTTGAACACCTTTTTCATTAGCGGCGATTTGGGCTTGGAGATCAGCGATATTTTGGGTGAGATTACGAACAGGATATTCGGCTTTGGTCAGTAACTGCGTGACAGTATTTTCTTGAAAAATGTTGTTTTTAACGAGCTGGAAATTGTCGATGAGGATGCCTTCTTCGGAAATGTAGCGGCTTTGGGGTGGCATTGATCCGGGGGTAATACCGCCAAGGTCGGCGTGATGTCCACGGGATGCGACGTAGAAAATGGGTTTCGATCCCCCTAAATCCCCCTTTGAAAGGGGGACTTCCGGAGAGAAAACTGGGGTGATGACGGTGACATCGGGTAGGTGTGTGCCGCCGTTGTAGGGATTGTTGAGCATATACACATCACCGGCTTGGAGGCGATCGCCCTTCGCTTGGATGAGGCTATAAATGCTTTCGCTCATTGATCCTAGATGCACAGGAATGTGGGGAGCATTCGCAACGAGATGACCTTCTGCGTCGAAAATAGCGCAGGAAAAGTCAAGGCGTTCTTTAATATTCACCGAGTAACTCGTGTTTTGTAGCGTCACCCCCATTTGCTCGGCGATCGCCCGAAAGAGGTTATTGAAAATCTCAAGACGCACCGGATCAGATTGAGACAAAGAGGTAATGGTGGAGACGGAGGTGATTGGGGGAGTTGTGTTGACCGTTTCGAGAATGAGGTGATTGTATTTGGTGATTTTGCCTTGCCAACCGCATTCAATAACGTTTGTCCCTGTCTTTTCAATAATTAGGGCTGGACTGGCAATCACATCACCCGGCTGCAAATCTTCTCGCAAGTAAATCGGGGTATCTTGCCATTGACCTCCGCTGTACATCTGCACAGTTTTTGCTGGCTGCGGAGAATCGGGCGATCGCTGTTCAATTTTTTCCTCAGTTGCCGCTTGGGTTTCACAAATTAATTCCAGCGTAATCAGTTCTGCAATCAGTGTTTTTTCAGGCAACGTAAAACCATACCGTTGTTGGTGCCGCGTTTCAAAGGTCTGACGCATTACGGCCAACCCATCAAAATCAACAATTAGGCTCGAATCTGTACCTTGATATTTCAAGTGAACTTTCTGAAGGACTTGGCTCGCTCCGGATGAGACCTTTTGCTGGGTTAATTCCAATTGGGCAAAAGCTTGTAGCTGCTCAAATTCTTCTTGGAGAGTTGTGATTAAAGTCTCACTTAACGTTTTTTCGAGGGACTTTTCTTTGAGAATTCGTACTTCCGCCAACCCAATGCCATAAGCCGACAACACTCCCGCAAATGGGTGAATAAGGATACGTTTCATTCCCAAAGTTTCGGCGATCGCACAGGCATGTTGCCCCCCGGCTCCACCAAAGCAACACAGTGTATAGTCACTGACGTCATAACCTCGTTGAAGAGAAATTTGTTTAATGGCATTGCTCATGTTGTCCACGGCGATCGCCAAAAATCCTGCGGCAATTTCTTCTGGTTTTTGCTTTAAATCCTCGGCTAATTGTTGAAACTTTTGCTGCACAATTTCTTGATCTAGTGGTTGATCCCCGCCACGTCCAAATACCTTTGGGAAAAATGCTGACTGAATTTTGCCAAGCATCACATTGCAGTCTGTGACCGTTAGCTCGCCACCTTTGCCATAACAAGCAGGCCCCGGATTTGCACCCGCCGACTCCGGCCCCACCCGAAACCGTGCCCCGTCAAACTGCACTAGCGAACCGCCTCCCGCAGCCACGGTATGGATTGCCATCATTGGTGTCCGCATTCGCACCCCAGCAATTTCCGTTTCTAAGCTCCGTTCATATTCGCCATCATAGTGAGCCACATCCGTTGACGTGCCGCCCATATCGAAGGTAATAATTTTCTCGAATCCGGCGATCGCCGCCGTTTTTACAGCTCCGACAATGCCGCCTGCTGGCCCCGACAAAATACTGTCTTTTCCCTGAAACTGACTCGCCTCAGCTAAACCGCCATTAGACTGCATAAACATGAGATTTACATCCCTTACTCCCCCCTTCGACAAGGAGGGCTGGGGGGGATCGTTTCGAGCATCGCTATCCACAGAAAATCCTTCACTTTTTCTGATGACAGTGGATTCATCATCTGAGAAATTGTTTTGGGTGTCATCAACTACGGAGGATCCCCCTAAATCCCCCTTGCTAAGGGGGACTTGAGAGAGATAATTAGTGACTTGATCAACATAGCGGCGTAAAATCGGCGACAAATAAGCATCCACCATCGTTGTGTCACCACGGCTCACCAACTTCATCAATGGACTCACTTCATGGGACAGCGAAACCTGAGTAAAGCCAATCTCTCTGGCGATCGCCCCAATCTTTTGCTCATGGTCGGGGTATCGATAACCGTGCATCAGCACGACCCCGCAACTACGAATTCCTGCATCAAAAGCCTTTTGTAAATCCCGTCGAATCTGTTCCGTATCTAGAGCGGTTAAAACTGCTCCTTCGGCATCTATCCGTTCTTCTGCCTCAATGACTTGTTCATACAGCATTTCTGGCAACTGGATATCGACCGCAAAAATATCCGGACGATGTTGATAACCAATCCGCAGAGCATCCCGCAATCCCTTTGTGATGACTAAAACAAGGCGATCGCCCTTCCGTTCTAGTAGGGCATTAGTCGCAACGGTTGTCCCCATTTTGATCACTTCGATTTGATCAAGAGGAATCGGTTGCTCCGGCGTTAATCCCAAAATATTGCGAATCCCTTGTACCGGCGCGTCAGGATATAGCTCTGGATTTTCCGACAATAATTTATGGGTAATGAGCTGACCAGTAGGAGATTTCGCGACAATATCTGTGAATGTGCCACCTCGATCAATCCAAAATTGCCACAAAGAAGACATTATCTGCGCGCTCATTATGTTTTTATCTTTTTAGTTCGGAATTTTTTATTAAAACCTAAATCAGCGGGCGATCGCCGTCGGTCGCAACTAAATTATTTCTGTAACCCTTTAACATGCCTATTCTTCTACACCCAATGACCACAACCTCAAAATCAGACTGCAACCACTGCGAAGGCAAAGGCTATGTTGCCATTCGTGACTGTGTTGGCAAAGTTCAATACGAGTCAACCTGCCAAATGTGTGGTGGTACAGGCAAAACCAGTTAGCGCAAGATTGAGACCACAATCTATTCATCACATTGTTTTTAGTCCGAGTCGTAGTCTTATCAAAAAGCCAAATTCTTTACCAAACAGAAGCATCTATGGCAACCAATGCCTGCTAAGATTTGTGAAGGTTGATGGTAAAATCCTGAACAAGGCAATTTTGTCAATACCTAAATGGCGGAAAGAGTCCAAAAGATCCTTGCACACTGGGGCATAGCGTCCCGGCGCAGTGCAGAAAAAATGATTACGGCGGGACGTATTACCCTCAACGGTGAAACTGTCCAACTCGGTGATCGCGCTGATCCAGATGTCGATGATCTTTGTGTCGATGGCAAAAAGATTAGGCCGCAACATCGTCCTCGTCATCATTATTATCTGATCCATAAGCCTAAGGGTGTTGTCTCGACCTGTCGTGATCCCCGCGATCGCCAGACAGTTTTGACACTACTGCCTAAAGACTTACAGCAAGGACAAGGAATGCATCCCATTGGTCGTCTTGATGCCCAGTCTACTGGAGCACTACTTTTGACTAATGACGGTGATTTAACACTCGCTTTGACTCACCCCCGCTATCATGTCAGCAAGCGTTACCGCGTTTGGCTAAAGGGACAAGTCCCTAATGCCATTCTCACCCAGTGGCGTAATGGCGTAATACTCGATGGTAGAAAAACGCTTCCAGCCGAGATTACGCGAAAAAAAGTTAACCAAGATAAAACTTGTGTTGATATTATGCTTACCGAAGGAAAGAATCGTCAGATTCGCCGCATCGCAGAACAGCTTGGCTACCCCGTGATTAGCCTCCACCGTTTTGCTATCGGTAAGATTCATTTAGGGAACCTCAAACGGGGTCAATCTCGTCCCCTAACTGACATCGAACTTCACCAACTCCAACAACATATTCACCCCTAAGCCTCACCAAAATCGCCCGTTTCGTACCGGGAGCATCCAATATGAAGGAGATTACTTCGAATATTTTAATTCAGCAGCAAGAGTGTCTTTCTGAGATTGGCAGTCAGCTTCAAGCTGCCCGTCAAGCCAAAGGTTGGACGTTAGCTTTCGTCGCACGCAAAACGAAAATTCGTGCCACTTTACTCCAGCATTTAGAAGAGGCTGCTCTGGATAGGTTGCCAGAACCGATTTATGTTCGTAGTTTGATCCAACGCTACAGTGAATGTCTTGGTCTTGACGCTCAGGCGATCGCCTTCCAATTTCCCGTAGAACACAATCCCCACGGCTGGCGGCTCCCATTTTGGCAAAGGCTGCCTTTACAGTTTCACCTTCGCCCAGTACATCTCTACGTCGTGTACTTGGTCGTAATCGTCACTACAGTTCAATCTCTCGCGAACAATCTGCGATCGCCGCAATTTAGTCTCGATCCGCAATTAGAAGCACCGACAGAAGTTACCCCTGAGGCTCCTCCTGTCCAGCAGACCCCTCAACAATCGGCTGCCGCGCCTCGACCTGCAACAAATCCCGGTGCAGCTTTAGTTGATAATCTCCCCGAATTGGCAACTCCTGCTGAGGAATCCGTGGTTGTTGATATTAAGACGGAAGAATCAGCTTGGATGCGCGTTGAAGTAGATGGTCAAACTGCCTTTGAAGGAACGTTGCCGGAAGGTACCCAAAGACAATGGGTCGTCGATGAAAGCATCAAGATTCGTACTGGAAATGCCGGGGCTGTCATGATTACGATCAACAATGAAACGCCTCAGCCTTTGGGTGAACCGGGCGCAGTTGAAGAGTTTACCTATCAAGCCCTTGCGGATGATGCGACGCGGATTGAGCGAGCAGCTTCATAGTAAACAAACTAATTTTCGGAAGTATTCAAATCACGACTGAGCTGATATATACGTCGTTTTGGTAGCTGTAATTCGCTAGCGAGTACACGGCTTGCTTGGGACGGGCTAACACCTGCATCAATTTGTGTTTGGAGTCGTTCTAAAATCTCAGCATCAGAAATTTCTGCCGCTTCGGTGAGGGGTTGGCCTGCAACAATGAGCGTAAATTCTCCCTTGGGTGCTTGGGTTTGGTAATGGGCGATCGCCTCATTAATACTTCCCCGCCAAAATTCCTCATGGAGTTTCGTCAATTCTCTAGCGCAGACAACAGGGCGATCGCCGCCAAAACATGCTTGAAATTCTTGCAGCGTTTTTAAAAGACGATGGGGCGCTTCGTAGAAAACAATCGTTTTAGGTTCCGTTTTTAACTGCTCTAGCTGCTGTAAACGGAGCTTTTTTTTATTGGGCAAAAATCCGGCAAACACAAATTGCTCTGGTGACAAACCCGATGCCACTAAACCTGTCAGCACTGCACTGACCCCCGGTATGGGAATTACTTTGATCCCTGCGGCAATCGCCGCGACGACAAGTTCATAACCCGGATCGCTAATGCCCGGCATCCCCGCATCACTCACCAAGGCGATCGCCGTTCCCGTTTGCATTTTTTCAATGAGCTGGCCTGAGCGTTGCTGACGATTGTGGTCGTGGTAACTAATTTGTGGCGTTGTAATCTGAAAATGCTTGAGTAATTTACCCGTGTGGCGAGTGTCTTCCGCCGCAATGAGATCGACTGTTTTGAGAGTGGCGATCGCCCGAAAGGTCATATCGTCGAGGTTCCCAATTGGAGTACCGACTAGGTAGAGCGTGCCATCAGTCATAGGGAAAAGCAGAATTTAGTACTGTCGAGAAATATCAGCAATACTAGTTTAGTGGCAGAGGCAAACGCTATTTCAACAACAGGCGGATGAAACATCAAGGATTATTTGTGGGTGTAATGACTGGGGATTTACTGTATTTGGCAACTCGTCCGCCCCAAGCCAACGAAAAAATGCAGGCACTTGATTATTGTTTTACGGCGGGAGGCCCGGCAACAAATGCGGCGATCGCCTGTCATCATCTCGGTTCGGGGGCGACGTTATTGAGTTTTGTCGGCAACCAAAAATTGGGTTCTTTACTTGGTACAGAGTTGGAGCAATACGGTATTCGGGTGATTGATGCGGCGGAAAATCACGATTATGAACCGCCGCTTTCGTCTATTGTTGTGACTAAATCCACGGGTGATCGCTCGGTTATTTCGCGTAACACCAAAGGATTTAAGCACAGCGATTTTGAACAGTTAATTCCACCTTTGGAAAATTTTGATGTGGTTTTAATTGATGGTCACTTGATGGAAATTGGTGCGGCGATCGCCCAACAAAGTCAGGAGAAAAAGATTCCGGTCGTGGTTGATGGCGGCAGTTGGAAACCTAACTTTGATCAAGTGCTCAAAAATACTGATTTTGCGATTTGTTCTAGCAACTTTGCCCCACCCGACTGTAAGATTCAGAGCGAAATAGTGGAGTATCTGCAAGCTTTGGGCGTGAACTCAATTGCCATTACCCAAGGCCAAGAACCGATTCTCTGGTGGCAGGGCGATCGCCATGGTGAAATTCCAGTACCGAAAGTTAAGGTGGTGGATACCTTAGGGGCAGGAGACATTTTTCATGGGGCATTTTGCCATTACATCCTTCAACAGGATTTTGAGTCAGCGTTAAAATCAGCGGCAGAGGTTGCTAGTTATGCTTGTCAATTTTTTGGCACAAGACAATGGTTAGATGGGGATCGTTTCCGGAGTGAGTAGCCAATCTCGAATTTTCAAAGCTGTGGCGGGAGCAAGTAAAACGCCATTTCGGTAATGTCCTGTCGCCAACAAAATATTTTCATAGCCTTGTAAAGGTTGAATGACTGGTGCGCCTTGTCCTTCTGGTCGAGGACGTTTGCCAGACCAATGACGCAAAATTTCCGCATCTTTTAACGCAGGATAAAAGGCGATCGCCGCATCCCATACTTTTTGAGCTAATACCTCATCGGCTTCTAGATGCCCATCATCGTCAGGAAATTCCACTGTTGCGCCCACCCAAAATTCTCCATCTCCTAAGGGCACTACATGAATGTCGTTATAGCTAATCACGGGTGTGAAATCAGGCTCTTGCCAGTTCGGAATTCTGACGTGAAAGGCTTGCCCTAGAACAGGTTTCATTTGAAAATCTGCCAACAATGGTTTGGTAATCTCAAGAGAACCTAACCCCGCCGACACAATGAGCCAATCACAGGGAAAATGGCGATCGCCTGTCGTTACTTTGGAACAAGCTTGTTGGTCGAAGTCTAATTTTGGTGACTCAATCTCAAAGGCTGTTTGAACACCATTTTTGCTGGCAACCTCTAATAAAGACTTTACAAAAGGCACGGGCTGCACTTGAAAATCTTGGGGAGAAAAAACCGCTCCCGCACAAATATTTTCAGTAATTTGTGGGCAACTAGCATGAATTTTTTCTTGCTCCCACAGCTCTAATTGCCAACCTGCATCGTGACGTTTTTGTTGGAGTTTTTCGAGTTTAGAAATATCCGTCTCTTCGTCAAATAATTTCAGAATGCCGTCGGGATTGTGGGGAACGGGACAACCTGCTTGGGCTAATTCTTCTAGCAATTCAGGAAAGCGAGTCATACTCTGCCGCCGTAATTGCCATGCTCGTCCCTTGGTTTTGCGACTAATAATTCCCATCAACACACCGAGAGCAGCTCCGGTAGATCCTTGGGCTGGTTGCTGAGTATCTAGCAAAGTTACCGCAAATTCTGACCGTAAACTCAACTCGTAGGCGATCGCCGCCCCGACGACTCCAGCTCCTAAAATCACCACATTTTGCGTCATGGTTTAGTCCTTCACTTGAGCAATGACTGTGCGATGGCGAACCGTATTTTCTTCTAAATAAGGTGCATTAAAACCAGCTTTTACAAGTTCTGCACCCACATCAAGCGCAAAATATTGATCAAGATAAGGCTCTGTACTTTTCAGCAATGTCAAAATGTAGGGCTTCATTGTGCGGTACACTTCCGCCTGGGGATTCATATCCATCATGGCAAAGTGACCACCGGGTCTGAGGATGCGTTTTGCTTCTTTAAAAATGGCGATCGCCGCGCTTTGGGGCAGCTCGTGAAACACCAAAGAACAAGACACTAAATCAACGGAATTGTCCGGTAGAGTTGTCGCTTCTCCTGCCGCATGGAGCCAAGATAATTGGTCTTTTTTTTCTGTCGTACGATAATTTGCCACCGCGAGAAAGTAAGGCGATAAATCAACCCCTGTAACTTGAGCTTCGGGGAAAAGGTCTTGCAATGCTTCCGTACTTAAACCAGCCCCACAGCCAATATCCACAATACTTTCAGGAGATTTAGGTAACTGCGCTTTAAGAATATTGTGATAGCTCTCTCGCAACAGGCGATCGCCCTCAACTGTCGGTTCCCCAAATAAAGTGGAATGAACAGCTTTTGAGGCACATTCAACTTCTAGAGCCGGTTCCCAACCCAGATTTCCCTCATCGTAGGCATGAAAAGAGGTGGTGTAATAGTCGGGATATTCCAAGTCAGAATTCGTGATTTTTTCTAAATCTGGCTGCCAATTACGCTGTTGTAATTCTGCAACTGTTTTTCGCCAAGGCACACCTAACTTTTCTGCGCGAGTAATCATCATGTTTCGCGCCCGACTCTTCGCAAAATTGGCGATGGGACGTACCGACAAAATGCCGTTGACTAACTTGGAGCGAAAATCAGTTTCCTTAGTAGGCGTACTTGCAGTCATGGCTAACAACTCGGCGAAATTTGATAAAAGGATTTTTAAAATAAGCACCATTGTAAAGTTCTGCTTTCCTTCAAATGCCCTTTGCGACAAAATATTGCGAGATTTCCCAGATAGTAGTTGTCTGTTATTAACCTGAGTGAGTCATAAACTAGAGCCAAATGTAGCTCTGGAGTTAGCTGTGAGCGCTGCGTCAAATATGTCTATCAAGACACCTGATTGGGTCAAGTCCGCTGTTTTTTACCAAATCTTTCCAGACCGTTTCGCAAAAGCAGACCCCCCAACTCCTTCACCAGCAATGCAAGTCCCCCTAGAGCCTTGGGATAGTCCACCAACGCTACAGGGTTATAAAGGCGGCAATCTATGGGGAGTCATTGAGAAACTAGATTACCTCGAAGATTTAGGCATTACCGCCATTTACCTCACACCAATTTTTCAATCCGCTTGTAATCACCGCTATCACACCCACGACTACTATCAAGTTGACCCGATGCTGGGAGGGAACCGTGCTCTAAGAGTGTTACTTGATGCTGCTCACAAGCGGGGTATAAAAGTTGTTTTAGACGGCGTATTTAACCATGCCAGTCGCGGTTTTTTCTTCTTTAATGACATCCTCGAAAATGGCCCCCACTCCCCTTGGCTTGATTGGTTTAAAATCACTGATTGGCCAGTGTCCGCCTATGATGGCAGTTTTCCTGCGAACTATGTCAGTTGGGTCGATAATCGTTCACTGCCACAGTTTAATCACGCTAACCCTCAAGTGCGGGAATACATTATGCAGGTGGGAGAATATTGGGTAGAGTTTGGCATTGACGGGTGGCGGTTGGATGTGCCGGAACAGATTGAAGTCGAAGGATTTTGGCAGGAGTTTCGCGATCGCCTAAAAAAAATCAATCCAGAGCTCTACATCGTCGGCGAAATTTGGGTCGATGCCCGCCAGTGGCTTGATGGCACGCAGTTTGATGGGGTAATGAACTATCTCTTTACTAAAGAGGCGATCGCCTTTATCGGCGGGGAAGATGTCGTACCGGAACTGATGGAAAGACCTTTTCATCGGAAGTATGAACCGATTGATGCAGCCGAATATGACCGCCGAATCCAACATCTCTTAGGTTTATATGATTGGGAAATTCAGCTTACCCAAATGAATCTTCTATCTAGTCATGATATTGCTCGATTATTCACAGTACTTGGAGGCGAAAGTGGTAAACCCGGAGCAAAAGAAACGGCGATCGCCAAAATTAAGCTATGTGCAGTTTTACTCATGACCTTTCCCGGTGTGCCATCTGTTTATTATGGAGATGAAGTCGGACTAGGTGGTAGTTTTGACCCCGATTGCCGACGAGTTTTCCCAAATGAAATAGATTGGCAACCAGAAATTGCGCAATGTTATCGAGACTTAATCCGGCTCCGACACAAGCAGTTAGCCTTGCAGCGGGGTAATTATCAAACCCTATTCTTAGATGACAAGATTTACGCTTTTAGCCGTCAATTGGAAACCCCAAGTAAAACATCAATAATTGTTGTTTTTATTAATGTTTCATCGATAGCTTGCGAGAAGAAAATATTTTTATCTAGCTTGACTAATGCAAAAGAAATAAAACAGATTTATGGTGATAGTGAAATTCAAAAGAATAAAGAAAATAAACTTAACTTAAGTCTAAAGCCACAAAGTAGTTCAATCATCGAAATAAAACTTTAAGCCATAAAAATGGAATAGACATCATTTGAGTGTCGGCAATTTATGATTTTCAGTTCTATCAAGAGCAAACAACTTATCTCCTCTACAAAGAACAACCATGCACATAACTTAGGTGGTTAATATTGTTTTGTTACTTTACTGGCGCATACTTTCTAAACAAAATCAATGCGATAACAGGGAGAATCGCTGTCGTTAACCACAGCATACTCCTCATAGTTAAGCCTGCTGCGAAAAAACCTAAGGCATATACGACTAATGCATAATCAGATTGAGGCATAATTGCCATGCGGTTCCACCAAGATGCTAAGGCTCCGAGAAATGCTGAAATGGCAATGACACCTGGGACACCAGCAACCATATAGGCTTCTCCTAAATAAGTTACCGCTACAGTCCAACCTTCTGCACCAACAACCTCTTCAACACTTACACTTAAACCTTCTGGTTTTCCTTTCCACAAAGCCCTTGGGATTGGTTTAATAAGAGACCATACGATGATTTCACTCCCAACAAAGTCGTGATTGCTGGGCATGTTAATGGCAAGCGCCCCTATAGAAGCAAGATTATAATCAACGGCCAGACTATCTCTTCCAGACTCTGTTTTGTAGACTTCATTTGCGATGTAGTTTCGCATGCCAATAGTTCTGAATTCCAACATGTGATAAGAAATAAATCCTGTAAGCCACACTGCAACGACAATAGGAAGTAAAGTATTGAGAATCTTGTTCTTTTTTAAAGTTAGTAAATAACCCATCATAAAAGTTGCCAAGTAGGCGACAAAGACATTTCTAGTGCCACCAGCAATTCCATGAAACATGACTAGGGTGCAAGCAATTAGAACAACTACGAACTTTGGCTTAGGAAAAACTTTCCAGCGATTAATTACTACCCCAGTTAATGGAGGAACCGCATATAAAAGCAATGCGAACTCATTAATTAGCGTATTGAATCCTCCCAGTCGTCCCCTTGACCAAGGCTGTGTAAATCTTGCACCTTGCATGTGGTAAATCATGCTATCTTCGCCAAAAATTTTGAAATCTACAGCGAGCAACATAAAAAGTGTGCCTAATATTGTGCAAACCATAATCAAGACAAACAGTGCATCGTTCGATAAATCATTTAATGTTGCCCATTTTGCTTTGATTCTTTGTGGCTTGACTAGATGACGACCAACAGCCATTGCAGCGATGCCAGCTAAGACAATTTGTATCGATAAGCTTGTTTCTGTCGGTGTGGTCATTACTTCATAGACATCTTCTTGAGAGAATAAAAATTCCGCTAGAGTCAATGCATAAAGACCGACGAGAGCTAAAAGATCAGTCCTCAACAAATTTCGAAGACCGCCTTTCTGTAAATCAAAAAAGAGACTACCTAAATAGCCAATAGCCACAGGCATTGCCGAAGCGGATGCCATCGCTGTTGCCGTATCTTGATCTGGATATGAGATTAGTGCAGCCCCTATACTCGCAAGAATGCATGCAGTTCCTGCAATTGAAGGATGGGGAGCATAGGTATAATTTTTCATGGAGCGCAGTAGCTGCTAAGCATACACAGAAAAGTAAATAGTCAGAAACTAAAGTTTTGAGATATTTGGATAATAATGTACTTAAAGAAGTGATTGTTATTGAAAAATATAGCCAATCTTTACTCTGATGAAAAAAGCTTTAGGATGATATAGAGAAACTGAATCTATGACAAAAGCGTTGTGAACTCTTTATTCTTTTACGCGAAATACTATAGTGAGGCTTAAACTTGGTTGCTCATAGGCTTGACATTTTGTCTGCTATCGTCCGAGTTGAATTTGTGAGTCAAATTAAGCTCAATTCACTCTTAGTACCATGCTTAGACAAAGATTGCGATGGACTACCCAGTTAGGCAATCAACCCTCTTTCAACTCTGTTTTATTGTTTGGGACTTTCTTGCTGTGCTTTGAATGTTTTAATTATTTACATATCACTATTCTTGAAATCCTGAATTTTATTGTGAGTCTTAAAAATTTAGAAGGCTAAACTACAACGACGTAACTTGATTAAACAATTTAACCCAACGCTCAGCTCCAACTGCTGGTGACCAATTCTGCGCCTGTTTTTCAGAAGCTTGACTTGCTAATTGAATTCGCTTGGGTTCACTAACATAATGATGAAGCGCTTGGTATATTTCATTTTCACTATTTGCGGGAAAAATAATCCCGTTATCATTATTAATAAGATCAGCCGCAGAACCGACCGCATCTGAACAAAGGAGCGGTAAACCAGCTCCTAAAGCTTGATTCACAACTACTCCCCAACCATCGTAGCGACTAGGAAGTATAAATATGTCTGCATTGCGGAAAAAAGTTGGTAACGTATCTGGTGCTTGGAAACCAGCATAATTAATTTTATCTTGTGCTTCTACTGGTATAGTTTTCATCATTTCAGGTAGTTCTGCTTCTCTTCCTACCAGTAAAAGATTTAGGTTGTAACCTTCGTTTATTAATCGGGAAAATGCTAACAGCAGTAAGTCGACGCCTTTCCGCTTAATCATCTGGCCACAGAAAAGTATTGTGATAGGCTGGCGAGGGCGTTCAGGGATGTTTTCTTGGAAAGCATCGATGCTGCAATAGTAGGGGATGCGCGCTACCAGTTGATTTGGATAGCGTTGTTGGTAATCAGTAAATGCTTTCTCTCCAATGGCGGCGATCGCCTGACAATGATTCAAACTATTAGCAAAGGTTTGTTGGAGCATACCTTTAATACCTGTTGAAGCGCCAAGCATCTTCTCTCCCCAAAAAATACAGGGAGTTTTTTTCGCCTTTGTCCGAAGAATCCACTGGGCAACAAAACTTTGATATCCGTTCAGCACCACAACATCTGCTTGCTTAAGATCGGGTATGTGCCAGTTCAGGTGAAAACGTGAAGAACCCCAGCGAATGTCTGTTCCTGGCAAAACCTTCTCATAGTCTTGTAGAGGCTTCTTTGGCCAAGGAGAATCATCAACACTCATTTCTAAATAGTAAACTTTGAGACTGATTTCTGGACGACTTGCTAAAGCAAAAAAGATGTCACGTTGGTAAGGAGAAGGTAATACAGAATAGATGACAATGTTCAAATTATTCATCACTTATTTATTTCGCTCTACGTAAAAATTCAAGATAACTTTCAAACTGACTTTCTAACTAGGAAGGGCGACCTACTTGACCTCTAGCTAACGCTTTTAATCCATCGTACCAACCATAAGCCGTACCAAATAGTTGGTTGAAAATTAAGTTTTTGTTCCGAAAATCAGTGACAATATCTTCACTTTCGAGTTCGTAGTGCTTAAGTTGTAGATTTAGGCGATTTACTGCATACTCATATAATGCAACATCTAAATGATTTTTTTCTCTGATTTTTTCCTTTAAACTCTCGGGTACTGAGGTTTTTTCTTTTTTCTTGCCAACGTTTCTTCTGAGGTAAAAAGCAAATTTCCAACCCATAATTTTTTGGAGTAACAATACTGATTGATCAAAGTATTCCGTTAAACCTACTACCGCAAAATCTTCTTCAATATGTTTAATTGCCAAGTCTAATAACTGTTGATCAACTTCTCCTATGGGAGTGCGATTAATAAAATGACTTTCTTCATCACCGGCTATAAATCTGACTTGACCATTATCAAGCTCTTGCAATGGCGTGTGTAAAGCAAACTCTTCTAGACTCTTTCCAGCTGCATAGTTATGGTAGTAGGCAGTTGGGTTACTTGCTGAATATTCGTAAAGAGAAATGATCCTAGATACCGGCTCTCTAAGGAAAGCCATGTATGTGAAAGGTTTAGGTAGGTCTCGGTCAATGCCATAGCAAAAATGTCCAATGAAGTATCGATCTTTCATGGATTTGCTTTGCATGATCTCTCGAATTTCAGTGGGACTTGATTTCCGACTTAGCAGATCAAAAGTCCGCTTGATAAGAGGCTTACCTAATTTACGCCGAAATATTCTTTGTATAGTAATTCCCCCAGTTTTTTGAATATGCAAGAAAATAATAAATTTACCGTCTACGGATTTTTGAGAAAAATGCATGTCTTATAATTACGAGTAGTTAGTCTATTAACTGCTGTGATAAGTCAACTATGGTTGAATTCAGTCTAAGTCAGAGAATTGGACGTGAGTGAAAAAGAAAAAATTTGGATATCGACAGAAGATAAAGTACTGAAAGAGCCTAGGTTCCCTATATTAGGTTAAACAATGATTTGTGTAGTGAGGTTAATGAGAATTTAGACTCTAACCGTGTAGTATTAGCAAATTCCTGTAGCAGTTCGGGTTGGGATTTCAGCCGAAGGAGCGATCGCCGGATTTCTTGACCGTTAACTTCCGGTAGGATAATGCCATCCACACCATCAGTCACCACGTCACCACAACGATTTGACGCAATAATTGGCAGTTGCCAAGCCTGTGCTTCAAGCTGAGTTAGACCAAAACCATCAGACAAAGTAGGAAACAAAAAAACGTCTGCTTGCTGATAATACTTTGCCGTTTCGCTACGGGGTACGGCACCAACCCAGCGAATATTTTTTCGATTCTGCAATGTCTTGGGAATATTGATCTGTTGGCTGCCGACAAACCAAAATTCAATGGATTCATCATCCAAAAAACCTTGGATCGCTTCCAGACAGGCTTGAATACCTTTACGCAAGGTGATCAATCCTAAAAATAAAACCCGCATAGGACGATCATTTGTAAATTGAGTGGGATATTTTCGTCTAAAATTCTCGGTATCTGGAGGGGCTTGATAAACAAGGGGAATAATTTTGATTTTTCTTTCATCAACACCACCTTTAATTAATAATTTTTTTGACCACTCAGAGTTCACTAGGATATAGTCGCTTAAGTTACATTCTTGTTGCCAATCTTGCCAATATTGTTTTGGTACAGGTTGCCAATCAGGGGCAAGTTTCTGATCTTTTTGGAATTCGCTAATGACAATTTTTTCTTCTTCAATGCCGGGATCAATCTGTCCTAAAATTGTTGTCCATCCTTGAGATTTTGCATACTTGAAAATGTCTAGAGCTGCATAACTGTAAGAAAACAAAACGTTTTGTTGCTGAGGACTTTTTGCGGTAATTTCTTTTAGCTGCTGGATAACTTTTTTCTGGTACCAATCATTACGAGCAATCATGCGTGCCCAACCACTAGTCTTGCGTAATCGGTGTTGGGCTTCAAATAAAACTAATTCGTTCGTAAAACTATAAACTGTGGCATCTTTCAGATCGCTATGGTGGCGATCGCCTAAACTTTTCAAGCTACTAACTGGAATTTTATTAACTAGAGAGCCTGGTTTGACCCAAGCATCTGTTAATAAAGCTTTTAATTGACCTGATGGCTCTAATGCTCTAGGAATAGCATAGTTTTCCCTCGCACCAAGCTGACAACATAACCATTTCGTCTCGTTTTTTGTTTGTTGTGTCACAGAGATATCCAATGCATCAAAATATTAAAAGCCGCAATTAAATTTGCGTGATCGAAGCAATACTTTCCGGAATTGGTTTTCGTTTTAACCGTAAAAAATCATTTAAGCTATCTGTTTTAACAACAGCGCGATATTGACGGTTACTAAAAACTAGAGCTGGAATATTAATGAGCCCCTTGCCGATACCCGCAAAGCGATTATTACGTATTAACCACAAAATACGACTAAGGGTCTGACCAAAACCAATCCACCAAAGTAGGATTGGATATCTGAGATAAGTCAATAAAATTTGGTTACTAATACTCGCTGCTGTAATTTTTGGATTACCGTGTCGCGCTAGATTGGTATCGTGAAAAACTCTTAGCCAAGGACTGACTAAGACATGCCAACCTTTGTCGTATAGACGTAAAGATAAATCGACTTCTTCCATACCATAGGCAACAGGTAATTCTACATAGCCACCTGTTTCTAAAAAAAGGTTTTTGCGGTAAGCACAACCACATCCTACAAAGGAGTGCTCCCATTGAGCTTCGCGGCGTTCTGGCAAAATTGTTTCGTCGCGGTGGTAAATTGCGGCTCCAATTACTGCTGCTTTTGGATATTTGGCAAATAAAGTCAGTAGCCGTGCAAAATAATCTGAGTCTAGGGGGTAAGAGTCGTCATCAAAACTGGCAATAGTGTCATGTTTAGCTTTGCGTATCGCTTTATTTCTACCGCCCCCTGGTCCCACACGACGATCGCCTTCAATAATCACAATTTCTACCGGATCATGATCAAGGCTTTCGAGTACTGGTTTGGTTATGGTTTCGCCATAGTCGATATGCACCACAATCTCCGCGGGTTGGGGATCACAGGCGACAATTTTTTCAATGGCGATCGCCAAATCGTCAGGTCGTTTATAGGTGGGTATGACAACACTAATATCGCAAATCGTCATTTTTCCTGACTTTTTATCCGTAATACTTTTGCTGGGTTTCCTACGGCGATCGCCTGTTCAGGAATATCTTTAGTCACCACACTGCCTGCTCCAATCACCGCATCATCACCAATTGTAATACCTTTCAGAATAGTGACATTGGCTCCAATCCAGACGCGATCGCCAATCAATGTTTCTTTAGAAATTAACTCTTGTTCAAGGGGGGCTAATGTTGGGTCTAAACCGTGATCATGGTCAGTGATGTAACAACCTGGACCAATACCACAGTTTTTTCCAATAACTATTGATTTAGTCGCATCAAGAAAAGAATGGCGATTGATGTAACTATTTTCCCCAATGACAATTTTGGGTTGTTCCGTCACCTCACCACTACACAGTAGTACGACACCCTTATCTAAAGCACAGCCTCCTTGGATGGCAATGTCACTAAAATTTCGTGGAATCTCAATTCCTTTCAACCAAGAGTAGCCTTGAATGTTTACTCCCCGGGATTTGTAATAAAAATTACGTGCACGGGATGCTAGTGCCGTTGAAATCCTTTCTAGTAATGCCATCATGAATTTGCCACTTGACCTTTTTTAGAGGTGAGAATTTCCCAAATCCCCGCAATTTTTCCGACAACTACAGCCGGTAAATCTTGGACTCGCCCTTGGGAACCAAATAAAGCGGCGATCGCAAACAACTGTAAAATTCCTAACTTAAGATAATCAGAGAATTGCTGTCTCTCCAAAATTTCAGTCATCACATAATAGCGATTGACCAAATCCATTTGGGACAAAACCCGTTGATTATTCTTATGATCTCCCGGCTGACTATCATGAAAAATCCTAGCAGTACGGGCATTACGTAGTTGCCATTTCTTACCGACCATGAGGGATAATGTGACGTCTTCCATCAAAGAATAACCCTTAAAATTTTCAGGAAATAAAGGATTCGGTAGGGCTTCACGACGATACAAAACGCAAGTGCTATTTAACCACTCCACCGGGACTATTTCCGGTAAATCATCCCTGTCTTCCGGCAATAAATTTAGGGCCGGACCAAGACACTGACCTGCAAAACTTTCCTTTTTTTCCCCTGACAAAACCTCGAACAATCGACGACTAATTCGACCCGGTGGCGTATATTGTTGATTCGTAATCATTGCATTGACGCCACCAATCTGTGGATCAGACTGTAATGCTGTCCATAGACGATACAAGCATTCTGGCTCCAATAAAATATCGTCGTCCATCAGCCACAGAGTAGATTGAGTGATGTGGCGAAAGCCTTGGTTTCTTTGGATTGCAGCCCCTAAGCGCTCTGCTTTGTGATAATTGATTTTAGTATCTAGCCGTTGGGCTAAACGCTCACAAACTAATTTGGTCTCATCCGTGTCAGAACCATCAACAATAATCATCTCAAATGGCTGATGAGATTGTTGTGCCAAACTTTCGAGGGTACGAGCAAAAGCTTGAGGTCTATTTCTTGTCGGCACGAGTGCACTTATGGGCAGTACTGTCATCGCGTTTTTTATTTACATCCATTATTGAAAAGCCAATAAGCAAGTATGCTTTTAATTTACATACTCCATTCGGCAAAATTGTTTTCCGTAAAAGCTCTAAGTTGCTTCAAATCGTCGGCCAAATAGTCGTTGATTGTTGCTGAAATTTCTGGTGTTATTGAAGGGTAATCAATCGCTTCAGTAAATAATTGTGGCAACAAATTACAAAGTCTTAGACCTGCTGGTAATTTAGCGACCATACGACCTGCTTTGTTGATTTTTCGCTTATCTGACGCCAAGTGATAACGCTTCCCAAAATTAGGATGTTCAAAAGAAGAATCTACATCAAGAAACTCAAAAACTTGCTTTAATACCGATTGAGGATCAGAATTTAACGATTCCAAGCTCAAAACTAGTATATTTTGTGAATCGTAAAACTCTAAAAATTTCTGTAACTGCTCGTAATACAAAGTTGTTTGAACATAATTGTTCTTCGGATTTGAGATACACTCTTGCAGCGCTAATGTTTCTTTTGAATCAACAGCTTGATGGTAATAGTGAGATAGTATTCGCTTAACCGGGTCACGCAAAATATAGATTAATTTGGCCTCGGGTACCATTGAGTGCATGCGTTGGGGAACGCCAGAAAATATATGGTGTTTTGTGTAGTTTGGAGAAGACTCCCCATAAATTTTGATACTGTTTGCTGACGAAAGAAATTGCTCTTCATACCAATCCAGACCCTTTCCCCAATTTTTTTCTGAAACAAAAAAATCAAGCTCCTTCAACGAAGCCATGTGAATCTGTGGATGCAAATTAAGATATCTGTGAAGACTACTCGTTCCACATTTCATCGCACCAATAATAATCAGGTTGGGCAACATTACTTTAGTTTCTCGACACGACTTGCATAAACTGCCTTTTGATTTTAGCTAGATTTTCTGCCATGTCGAACCCAAGCTTGTCATAGATAATTTTGTATGAGCTAGGAGCCAAATGGGAAGGTAATTGAAAATCAGCATTAGATGTTTGAATCTTACAGATCAGAGTGTTTGCCCAGTTGGAGTCAAAAAGCCAAATAAGTCTCGCACAAGCAAACCTTGCTTCACTGATTGCCTGAAGTCTCTGATCATTGAGTTGTTTAGTTTTTCTTAAATGCGACTCGAGGTCATCTAAGATTTCCAGCCTATGCTTATATGTACGACTTTTATCTTTTTTGCAAACAGTTGACTCACTCCATTGACGATATACAGACTTGGCAGAGTCACAATACACAAAATGTTTATCGTTCTTTAACAATCTGAGGTAAAGTTCGTGTTCTTGGCAACAGGGCTGATCTTCTTTCCAGCCACCAATATCAACTAATGCTTCACGACGCCATAAAGGGCTACCTGTCTGAGGTAGATGCCACAACGCTAATAGCGACCAGGAGTCATGGGGTTTCGGAATTGGCAAGATTTCCTGCGTTGATTGCTCTTCATGCCAGTACTCAAAAATACTTGGGCTAAATACGATATCTACTTCTGGAAAATCTTGGATAAACTGAATTTGCTCATCTATTTTCTCTGGTAATAAATAGTCATCAGAATCAAGATATTGTAGCCACTCACCGGAGCTCAGCTCTAAAAGGTGATTTCTTGCAACGTTGCCACCTTGATTTTGTTGAGTTCGCCATTGAATGCGATCGCCAAAACTTTTAATTATGTCTAGGCTATTATCTGTGGAGCCGTCATCAACTACGATGACTTCCGTGTTTTGATAAGTTTGGTTAAGAGCGCTTTTGATAGCTGGCGCAATCCATTGCTCAGCATTATAACAAGGTATTAATATACTAACTTTGGGTAACATACAATTAATAAAATACTTTTCTTAAATAATTAATTACAGCCAGAGATTAACATTTTCCTTAAGTTAATTGGCTTGAAGAGTATTGATTCAGAAGTAACTAATCTAATTTTCTTCATTTATATATTCCCCAAATCCATTGTCATTAAGGTGATTTTTGATTTCCTGATAGTTGGAAATTGCATCTCGTATTGTTTGTGTCGTTGTTTTCTTTAAAGGAGACTTGAGATCTTCGAGTTGAACATTTAAGAATTTACAGATTTTAACTTGAGACTTCTGCTGACTTTCTGCATTGAGCAGATCTTCTTCATAAACTATTTCGAGATAGTCCAACCCTTCTAGTACCTCACGTTCTCTAGCGCTAGACTCAAGTCTGTTTTTTATGGCTTTCAAAACTTGCGCTGGTTCAATTTTTACAGATTTTAATCGAGTAGATTGTTCTGTTTCCTTGTCAGGTCTACGCCCAACATGCCATAAGTTTCTTTCTTTAGCAATCAAAGGGGAAGCTGCGTGTCGGAAAGTATCAGCTCTTCTAAGGTAGATTAATTGCCATCCATCCTGCACTAAATCCAAGATAAATTGCTGTGGATCACTTATCTTTTGTTCATTAATTAATTGATAAATTTTGATGTGACAACCGATTATTGGTTGAGTTGCCTGAGAAAATCTGCCGATTATGTATGCTTTAGGAAATAATCTTCGGTCGAACAGAAGTTCATCAAAACAATATATTTGAGTGTGGCTTTTCAGAAGAGAAGCTAATAAAGTGCTGCCACTACGACCTTGGGCAAAGATTAAAAATTTACGTTTAGATTGAACCTGTTTCCTGAGCCTCAAATAGTTCCAGTAACATTGAAACTCTAAGAATAACCCACCTATTTTTTTCTTGATACTCATAATAAAAATATTGTGATTGTTATAAATAATAAAAACTAGTTTGATTATGCTAGTGAGAGTAGAAGCGTTACTTGAGTCAAATAAAGACGTTTTAAGATTGGTAAATACTATAAGTTTTAATTGCTATTACTGACCAATCTAGCTCGTCACAAGCTGTTTGGACAGTATGGTTAATGGCTTGTAAATCAACTTGCCGAGACAATATGAGTGCATTTAGTAAGCCAGCCTCGTCGTTGAAATCGTACAAAAGATCTACTGCATCTCCTAGCGTTTCTAATAGGCTTGGAAATTTTGGTGCAACTATAGGCTTTCCATAGGACATTGCTAGCAGTAAGCTTCCTGAGGTCAAAATTTGTTGGAAAGGTAAGACCACGACATTTACAGCACTGAAATATAGGTGAATCTCTTCATTGGGAATAAATTTGTCTCGTAATTCTATACAAGAGTTGTTTGCTGTTAATCTTGCTAATTTCTCTCCATATTCCTTATCCAAAGCTTTCCCAGCTATTAGTAAATTACTGCTTTTTAACTTTTCTGGACAAGACTCCCATAGTTCACAAAGAGTCTCTATTCCTTTATAAGGCTTGAGAATACCAAAACTTAAATATATAAATTCTGAGGGTGGCAAACCTAATTTTTCCCTGGCTACTTCTGGGGCGATCGCCTTGGGATAAATATCTCGATAATGTCCGTGGGGAATTACAGTTAAATTAGGATGTTTGTAAGTTAACAGCTCACGTTCTACCTCTTCTTTGGCCGCTTGACTATGTACAATTACATGATCTGCGATTCTAATAAATCGTCTTTTAAGCCACTTTTCAAAGCGTGGAAATTGCGTATTATGCGATGTCAAGTTATGGATAGTCCAAACCAACTTGATTTTTTTTGATTTGACCAAAAAGATATCGAGAAAAAACTTTAATCCATATATGAACCTCACGAAAATATTTTGACCCTTAATATAGGGATCAAGCCAATGTAGATGTAAAACTTGGCAATTCGGTATAGCTTTAATCTGCCGATAAATGGGGAATACCCGTCGATATCCTTCGGAAAATATAGTTTTAGTATTTTGCTCGTTTAAAGCCTTGGCTAAAAGGTCTTGATAGGGATTGACTTCTCTATAGTCCGGCATCATCAGTACGACGAGATCTTGACTTGAATTCTTTACGGTTTCACTCAACTGTCTTCTCCTCGCCATTCTGAAGTGTCAAGAATAGAATCAATAATTTCGTGTATGAGTAACGTTTCAGACCAAGGCATAATGTCACTTTCAATCAAACTATTTCTCAAGCATTTATTTACTTCTTGAACTTCTCTTTGAAAACCGATGCCAGAGGAGGATAACGTTTTTTTTCTTTTCAGAGATTTTGTGACAGAACTCATCAAAGAAGATAGCTTCCTTCGAATCTTGTCACTAGCCGAACGGGCTGCCAACTCACGTAAATTAACAACATTCAAGCTGGGTGCATCGATAAAAGGTGAGTTTAATTTCAGGCATCCATGTTGGGCAAATATATTGATCTCATTCGATAAAGTTACAGCTTCGCTAAAAAAAGCAGAAACAACTTGATCTGGATACTGAATTAAAACAGAACCTGTTTCATCACCACCTTGAGGATTTTGGATCAGGTTAGCTGTTACTGCTTGAGGCTTACCAAATAAATAAATTGAGAGAGAGAGTAAATAGCAACCAAATGCCAGGGAGGCTCCTTGCCCATGCGAGGCTGTGCCTAGTTTCTTTAGGTCTTTTTGATACCCTAATTCCCCGTGCATTGTGCGGAGTAGTCCTAATTCTTGAGAAGCGATAATAGCTTTCGCTTTTTGGACATATGGGTTGAAGCGCATCCACATAGCTTCCATACAGAACAACTGTTTGGCTTTAGCTTTTTCAATGACGCTGGCGACTTCTTTCTGATTACAAGTAAAAGGTTTTTCGCATAGGACAGCTTTATTGTTGTCTAGAACTAAGTGAGCATGTTCGCAATGGAAACGGGTTGGGGTACAAATATAAACAACATCGGCATCGGAAGTCGTGCAGAGAGCTTCATAGGTTTCAAAAGCCTTGGTCTGATAACACTCCGCAAATTTTTTTGCATTTTCTAGACTTCTGGAAGCAACCCCAACTAACTCAATGTTGGGTACTTGGAGGAGCTGCTGAACAAACTGGTGGGCGATCGTCCCAGTCCCAAGAATGCCCCACTTCACTGACTGCAATGACTGTTTCATCGAATCTTCATTCATAAGCTTAGGTCCATTGCAATGGTTGAATGTTAGGAAAAGTCGAAGTCAGTTCACGACGATAACCAAACTTTTCAGGGTATTGTAAGACTTCGATTTGTTCCAATAGGTGAACTCCAAATTCTCCTGTTAGACGATGGGGGCGATTTTCTTTAATTGCTTGAATCATGTCATAGGGACCCAACATGAAATCAACTCGTTTGGCATCCCCTACTTCAATCTGTGATAAAGGTAGCGCAAAAGGATATTTTTCGTACATCAAAAACTCGTCTATTGGCCATGGCAGAAGATTTTGAACTCCTTTGAACTTGAGACGTATACGATTAAATAAATTTTCGATGCGCTTCAAATTTTTTGGCACAGTATCGTGACGAATGAACACCTGCTCAGAATCGTTGCGAAGATAACGCACAAATAAATAGCCTTTATCTCCCACAACCATCAAAGACTTATCCCTCGGTGCAACAAGACCACAGGTAACCCTAGCTACTACTCCATCGTCATATTCCAAACAACCTACGCTGAAGTCTGGAGCCATCGAATCTACGGGAATACCTTTATCCGGTACTTGGCATGAAGCAAATGCCGTCACACTGCGAGCTGGCCCGAAGATAGCTGACAAACAGCCTAAGAAATATGCTGCATGTTCATAAGTACAACCAATCTCAAATTCATCTTTGGCAGGCCAGGCTACACCAAACTCATTTTTCCATTCCCAAGGACGCATTTTGGGAGCGATCATGCCATCGTCATAGTTGGCATACACCAGTTTTACTTTGCCGATCTGACCTTCTTGAATCGCTTTCCAAATAGTTTGGGCGGTATTACCCAAAGCATTACAAGGTGCACATCCAATGCGAAGACCTTTTTGATTTGCAAAATCTAGTAATTCATGAGCCTGATCACTATCCATAGCTACAGGCTTTTCTGTATAAACATGTTTTCCAGCTTCAAGACAAGCTTTCGTAACCGCATAATGACTTCGGGGATTGGTCAAATTCAGGATTAGTTCTATAGAAGGCTCTGCCAATAACTTGTCGAGAGTTTCATACGCTGGTATTGAGTAATATTCGCAGAATTTTTTGAGATTTTCTGCTTGAATATCAAACGCTCCTGCAATTTGAATATCCGGATACTCACGTGCATTCTTCGCATAGAATGCTGCTACGAAGCCGCAACCGACAATACCGATTTTCATAAAAAGTTCGCGCTAAAATATCCGATACTAAAAAATATTTGGTGTGCCCTGCATTATGCCGTCAGCTCTTGTAAAAAATTATTTTTGACAAGTTCACGCATACCTTCTTTATACATTAGGTGGCGAATGGCTCCAACGTAATGACGCATAGAAGAAGTGCCGCGATCGCCTTCTAAATGCACATCATAATCAGGGGGTAACAATTCAGTCCCAAACTTAGAACTACACAAAGCATACATTGTTTGTTCGATTCGCCAAAAGTGACCAATAACGTCAGGTAACTGCAAAAACTCTTCGATCCAGTCTAGATTTAAGGACTCTCGATGAATGAGACCGCAGCCAGAATTAAAGCGCTCAATGAGGTCGAAACCAGCCTCCTTTTTAACGACTTTAGGATCTACTGTGTAAGCACTACTAACATCACCATTCACAGTATTAAGTCGATAATCAGGATCTTCAAGGCGCTTCAATAACACTTCAGGCGCCTCAAAAAAGATCAAATCGCTATCAAACAAGAACATGCGATCACTCTCTAAATATTCCCGGAAGTCAAAAACTTTCAAAGAGAGCTGATTTTTTTTCCTGAATTCTGTACAGAGAGGATAGTTTTTTAAGCCTTCTAACACACGCTTGTCGGCTTCAGTCCGGTCAATTATTCTTGCGTTTGGAAAGTGTTCACGTAAAGCATTCACTGCGACAGGAGGTAGACTGCCATCGTCATGAATACAGAGAGCATATTGGCGCTTTGAGTAAACGTAGAAAGACTTAAGAGACCACATCAAGTTAAGCCAGTCTTTCTCATAAGTCATAACATGCAGTTCACAGGACTTATCTGTTGTTTCGCTAATTGGCTGTGTTTCTAAAATTTTAGGTCGTACGACATCACGATAATAAGCAGTGGTAATACCGTGTTTATACTTAGTTCTAAAGTTTAGCCAAATTGATCCTAGGGAAAGCATGAATTAATAAAGCTCACTAATATCTTGTGTGATTTCTAATTTAAGTATAGCCAACTTAACAGATAAGGAATGCAATTTCACACACGAAATAGTTTTATTTGCTAAGTGAATTGTCACTTAGCTGTATTCTAATCTACGATAATTGAATGAAGATCAATATTCGGAGAGTCAGCTAAATTTAGTGAAAACAATTGTCCGTTTCTTTTAATTGTTTCGTCTGACTAGTTCCACCAATCGATTTCGGAAAGTTGATCGATAATATGTTGAGGGAATCTTGTCTTGATTACCTTTGCTGGAACTCCTGCAGCAACTGAGTAAGCAGGAATGTCTTTCGTAACTACTGCACCAGCGCCAATAACAGCTCCATCTCCAATAGACACTCCTGATAGGAGAGTGACATTATCTGCTATCCAAACGTTGTTACCAATATTTATAATTCCCTTTGACTTATTCAGAGAAGGGAATTGAAACCGGTCTTGAAATTTATATTGAAGATTGAGATAAGTCATTATGTGGTTATGTGGTCTGATGCGTAGATTGTGGGCGATCGCACAATACTTACCAATAAAAACGGGATGACGTTTACTACTTGCAATATAAGCTGGACTATTAATGTTTGTTCCATCACCAATGACTGTTGCGTTCCCTAGAAAAGAATCATGGTGGACATAAATATCTCGCGCTTCCAAGTGCTTGTATTTCGCTTTCTTGCTTATTCTTTGATGTAACAATTCTAAGAATCTAGAAATAAAATCTCTCATGTTGACAAACCCTCAGGATAAATAAGTATGTGCAAACAAAAGTTTGGCAGCAATGTTCTTAGGAGGATTGAGCTGAGCTTTGACGCAGCTTCTCTAGATAATCACAATCCGAGAAAAATTGACTCATCAAATCTGAGCAGTGTTTTTCCGCTTTACTTTTCACATATTCCGGGTCAAGTTTTGCAAATAAGTTATGTTTTTGAGGTGCTTGAAAACTGTGAGATCTTTCGTTATTAATTGCTTGACTATCAACTCCTAAAAAATCAGCAATTCGATCAACTTGTCTACTGATTTCAGAAGTTTTTATGACAAGTAGTCTTTCTTTTGGTACTAAAGATAAAACCTTGTTGTTATGTTTAGCCCAGGCTTCAAAATACCCTTCTAGAGGATAAAGATTTTTTTCAGTCAAAGCAGATTCCTTCTCTGGGTTGAAGTCATATGTCTTCCTGCCATAACGCCATTCATGTAGTCTTCCCCAAGAATCTAAAAGTTCATGATTTATCCAATGATTAAAACAGGAATCAGCCCAAGAGTAGCAGTCGCGGATCGTTAAAATATATTTTGCTCTGGGATAAAGTTCTAATAAAAATTCGAGGTATTCAACATGTACGTGAGAAGAATCTAAATCTAACCAAGCATAAGTATTATATTTTTTGAGCACCTCAACGAATTTTTCCTCAAGAATTTTAGACTCTCGATAATCTAAATAAGCCTCGATTAGTCGTGCATAGTCAGTTTCATGGGCTGCTCTATAGTTTTTTGAAAACATATTAGCAATCGAATGGGTCCCAGATTTATTGGTTCCCAAGCAGAATGCATGGAATTTTCTGGGTTCTAATAATCGCTTTAAGGCGGAATATTTATATGGTCTGACAAGTTGTACTATGGATTTCATTTTAGTAAGTAAAAAATAAGTGAAATTTTGAGATGAAACTAATTTACTCCGACTTTTAACAATTAGAAAAGAATAAGTGAAGATGACATAGGCTTACAATTTTATTTGACGCGCGAGACGAAGTTGAACCAAGACTTTCTTATACGTAAAGCATTTTTTAGTCCAATTAAAGGAGCTAAGGACGATACAACTTTGCCAAATTGCGTATATTGTAATGGACCAGATTGTTTTGCTGCATCGATCAAGGCATTGGCCTGTCTATCGCTATTTTGAAGATAAGCATTCCAAGCAAAATGTAAAGTCGAGTCCCGCATCAGAGGAGATAAATGTTTTGGGAGCTTTTGAAGACAATACTGGCAATACTTAACACGGTAGTCAAGAAATTTGTCCGATTGAATTTTTCCTAAAGTTGAAAGTTCATTCTTCGTATGTCTAGTAACCACATCAGCATTGTGTAAGAACTTTGCTCCATTACAAGCAAGATCTATGTTGAAGACCAAATCTTGCATAACTCTGAATCCTTCATTAAACTTCGTTTTAAGCGCAATATCTCTAGGGTAAATAGCTGCGTTTAAATGGATATGTCCTCTAATAAAGAATTTGCAGAAGTCTTCAACAGAATTAAAGTTCGGATAATCGAATTTTTGAATTTCCTTGTGATGGTCTGGCCAGTGTATTTCCCACGATGAAAATACCACTGTATTTGGCTTCAAATGAGGCTTTAATCCAGATAAAAAGTTGCTTGGGAAATACGTATCGTCAATGTCGTGAAAATGTAGATAGTTAGATGTTGACAATTCGATTAACCGATTGCGAGCAAATCCCGAACCTTTGTTGACTTCACCCTGATGGAATCGAACATGAGGGAATTTTTCCTCAGGCTTGAAAGGTAGTGGCTCAGTACTGGCATCGTCATAGACAATAATCTCGTTAAACTTATCATCGGCTTTTTCGACTTGTTCTAGTAGTGCCGGTAAGTGTTGTAATCCGTTGAAGCAAGGGATCAAAAGAGCTACGCTTTTTGTTGGCTCAGAACTTGGCATGTGAAAGGTTCTCAGTCGTTTTGTGTAGGGTTGCTGTTCAATAAGGCCAATAATAAAGTTATCTAGAACTTAACGAAGTTGAAATGTGACTTTTGTACAAGACACTTTATTTATAAAACGTCCTTACGTCCTTAAACTGCGTTAGTTACTGTTGATACTGTCTACAAGTTATAAATTTGTCCATCCAATAATATCCGTGTAATACCTTTAGCTGTCAGGCATGTACTTGTTTTTATGAATAAACGGCCATCGGGTACTTTAATGACTTTTTGCGATCGCCCGTGGGTGAAGCGCTTAGCAACTCGATGATTATCGAAAATAGGTAATGTTTTTTGACTAGTTTCCTCCTCTGGAATGTGACCTAATTCACGAAATTCTTTAAGAGGACGAGCAATCAACTCTGACATGCGATCAGTTACGACATAACAAGTTCTGGGAAAAGATGCCTCGTTAAGGGGCAAAATCTGAACTTGGTCAACGAGATGGCGAGGTTCTACCTCGACATTTTCCTCTTGCTCGTCGTCATCATCAAAATCTTCGTCGTCGTCATCCTCCTCATCGTCAATGTCATCACCTAGAAGTTCTTTGAGAGCTTGCTGGCGATCGCCTAAACGAATTTCCTGAGCTAAGGCAAGTAAATCCGCATTAATTTCTAACTTCGCTTCTTCGTCTTCCTTTTCCTGGGTCGTGAGGGGAGCTGTTTCCTCGGAAACAGATGTTTTTGGCTCTTCTTGCTTATCTTCTAATTCTTGCAAGAGAGGTAGTTGCTTTTCTTCTGGTTTAGAGCGCGATCGCCGCGAGCGTGTGCGTCTTGTCTTGACTTTTTCTTCCTGTTTATTTTCTTTCCCAGTATCAGATGGCGTTTCTGTCGCTACCGTCGTAGCTTCACCCTCTGAATTTTCAGCGAGCTTCGGTTTGGCTACTTTCTTTTTCGATGGGACTTTTTTCGACTTGCCTTCACTAGTCACCTTCGTTTTTTTCTTGCTCGATGTCGATTTTTTCTCAGCCTTGGCTTTTTTAAGGCTGTTACTACGACCTAACCGTTTTTTCTGGATGAGATCCTCATACTCCTCACCAGTCAGGCGACTCTTTAAAAAACGACTGATTGTTGAGCTACTGACGCCATATCGCTCCGCTAAGGTTGACGTTGTTTCCGCTGTGTCACGGTAGGCAACTAACAACTCTTCTTTATCTGCATCAGTGAGTTTACGAGGGCTCATATACTCTTTTAGAGAAACTCTCAACTAAAAAATAATGACTGCTCACAACTCAAGCTTGGGTCGTGATTTGCTTTACTAGTGTATCGCCTCTCGGAACTAGCGACCCTATTTTAAGTAATGAATTCATCGAATCTTTTTATCCCAGTTTAAATAGTCGGCAAAGTCCTACCACCGCCACATTTGGCCTAGGGGTGACTGACCGAGCCAACCGCGAAAATATTTTTGTTCTTCAGGGGACATGTCAACTAATAATTCACTAATCCCTTCCGAAAAAGAGCTATTGCCAAAATATGCTTTTCCGATGCGGTGCATTTCTTGGAGCAAAGTAATCAAGTGGTGCTCTTCCCAAGGCGGAACATTACAGTCTAAAGGGTCTTCGTCAATAACTTTGCCTAAATCTTGAGCATTTTTAAGCTGGGGGAAATTCCACTGCTGTAAAACTTTAATCAATTCGCCATTAAATTGCTCTGCTTGACGTGCTCCGAATAAATCTTCTAGGTCAAAATAAACGGTTTGCAACAAGATAATGCAAGCTTGGGTTAGAGGCACCATCTGGCCGGATGCATCTTCGTCGCTACCTAATTGCTCGACACGGATTTTACCCCAAACGCTAAAGCGCTCTGTTTCTTCGAGTAGGACACAAAATTTCCCCTGATTATCGGTTAAATCGCGCCAAAATCCCCGTGCTTCTTCTTCCTGACTGGCACTAAAAACGCTAATCAGGCGAAAGGTCTGTCCTTGGTAGTTGAGGATGGGAATGGCTTGTTCCCGCTTAGGATGCTGGACATTGGCGATGTCTACATCTTTCCGTTTCAGAATGAGCATGGGCTATTTTGTTACTCCCTCTCGGTTGCTGGGCAAGGATCGGGACGGGCTGTCAATGATCTTAAAAGAGCTTTTCTCTATCTTAGGTAAGCTTTCGCATGTTTATCTTGGCACAGGGTTGCCAAAAGGGAATAGTTTACATGTGAAGTTTCATGCCATGATTACGGATGCTTTGCAAATACTAGGGCGAAAAGGTTGGGATTGACCGGGGTTGTGGTCGACTGGGGGCGGCTGTTGTTGGCGGCGTGACGATGTATTCGGCTGAGATAGTCCCTGTGGTATCTAGGGCGCGACAGAGGAAACTGGCAACTTCGCCACGGCTTGCCCACTGTTGGGGGTTAAGACGACGGATATTGGGATAGTTAACGATTAATTGCTGTTCCGTGGCAGCGGCGATCGCCGGGTAGGCAAAGGCGGGAAGCTCTGCTGCATCTTCATAATATCGAGGGATGAGGGTGTCGGGATTACCTTGGGGTATGTAATTTAATCCCGCAACGAGGGCGAGGAGAATTTCGTAGCGGGGAATATTGCGGGTGGGCTTAAATGTGCCGTCAGGGTAGCCGGTCATAAAACCGGAGCGAGTGGCACGGTCAATGGGAATTAAACCCCAGTAGGTTTCGTCGAGGTCGCGATAGTTAATGGCAAAAGCCTGTTCTGCCGACTCTGGAAAAGCACGATTAACGAAGGCGGCAAATTCTGTGCGGGTTACGGGTTCGTTGGGACGAAAGGTTTGGTCGGGATAGCCCTGAACAATGTCCCGCTGTTCGAGGTGCTGAATACAGCGTTCTGCCCAATGGCCATTAATATCTGTCAGTGACTGAGCATTGGCAGTATGGGGAAGCGCGGCGATCGCCCCACCGAGACAGCCCACCATCAGTCGTTGGACATTACTTAAACCAGCCATAACCCTTATCCTCCAAGACACCACAAAAGTAGCTCGTTATACTAAATAGACTTTACCCCAGAAAATTTCTGAGCGTCTAACTCTAAAATTCCCGTCTGCCCTAGATTGTATTGCTATGAATTCTTCCAGAACTTTACTGTGGTATCGCCGCGATTTAAGACTCCACGACCATCAACCTTTAGATAGTGCCCTTCACCAAGGCGCGGAAATTATTCCTCTATATTGCTTCGATCCGAGGGAATTTGCGACAACAGCCTTTGGTTTTCCGAAAACAGGTAATTTTCGTGGGCAATTCTTGCGGGAAAGTGTCGCTGATTTAAGGGAGTCGTTGCAAAAACAAGGCAGCAATCTATTAGTACGTTCCGGTAAGCCTGAGGACATTATTCCCCAACTATGCGAACAGTATCAAATCCAGTCAGTCTATTGGCACTCCGAAGTTACCGCGGAAGAGGTGCGCGTCGAAAAGCGTCTCAAAAAAGCCCTCAGTCAACAAAATATTGAGGTGCAAACCTTCTGGGGGACAACGCTCCACGAGCCAGAGGAACTGCCATTTGGGATTCCCCAAGTGCCGGAAGTTTTTACCAAATTCCGTAAAACTGTTGAAAAGTACGCAGAAATTGCCCCGGCTTTACCGACACCGACCGAATTACCGCCACTTCCCAGTGAATTAATAGACAAACTGGGTGATATTCCGACCTTGAAAGATTTAGGTTTAGAAAAAGTCGAGGGCGATCGCCGGGGCGTTTTAGAGTTTGTTGGCGGCGAAACGGAGGGGCTTAAACGCCTTAAAGATTATTTTTGGCAGGGCAATCATCTTAAAAATTACAAGAAAACCCGTAATGGTCTTTTGGGCGCAGACTATTCTTCTAAATTTTCGCCGTGGTTAGCCTTGGGGTGTCTTTCGGCTCGCTATATTGCCGCTCAAGTAGATGAATATGAAGCCGAGCGTGTGGCTAATGATTCGACCTATTGGCTCATTTTTGAATTGCTGTGGCGAGATTATTTCCGGTGGATTAGTGCAAAACATGGCATTCAAATTTTCCAACCCGAAGGACTACAGGGGGTCAAAATTCCGTGGAAACAAGATCGCGAAGCCTTTGAACTGTGGCGGACGGGTCAAACGGGGATTCCCTTTGTCGATGCCAACATGCGCGAACTGCTCCATACGGGTTTTATGTCGAACCGTGGTCGGCAAAATGTCGGCAGTTTCCTCACAAAAAATCTTGGCATTGATTGGCGACTGGGGGCGGAGTGGTTTGAGTCTCAGCTCATTGATTACGACGTCTGTAGCAATTGGGGCAACTGGAATTACACGGCGGGTGTGGGCAATGATGCGCGGGGCTTCCGGTATTTCAATATTCCGAAGCAGGCTAAAGATTATGATCCCCAAGGAAAATATGTCCGCCATTGGATTCCTGAATTAAGCTCCATTTCTGGTGAACAAATTCACCAACCTTGGCGTATTTCTGTCAAAGAGTTAGGCGATCGCCACGACATTACGTTGGGGGAAACTTACCCAAAGCCGATGGTTGATTTACAAAAATCGGTGCAGGAAAACGAGCGCATTTACCAAAAAGCTGTGGGTTTAGATCCAAATCAAAATACTTCCCGTCGTTCAAAAAAGCCGAAGAAACGTGGCAAACAAAATTCCCGTAAAGACCAGCTGTGGCGACGTTAACCCCCTTTTGCAGAACCAAAATCGCAACTCTTCAAAAAAGATGCAGTAAATTTCTTGCACATTCTTCAAAGCCTTGCTAATATTGTTAAGGCTTAAGGGCGTTTAGCTCAGTGGTAGAGCGCCTGCCTTACAAGCAGGATGCCACTGGTTCAAATCCAGTAACGCCCATTTCAAAATAAATTGAAAAAAAGAGTTGTCGTTAGAATACGGCGACTTTTTTTTGTCCTAAACTGCTCCGCTATAATTGCGGGGTCTATATTTGACGCGAGATAATGAGCAATCAGTTTCTAAAATTTCGTTGGGCTGGCTTGGCGATCGCCTGTCTAATGGCTGTCAGCTGTACGAACAACGCAAACCCCGATGACACGACAGCGAACGGCGCAACTGATGGGGTGAGCAAATTAGAGCGAGTTTTAGAAAAACAAGAAATTGTTTGTGGCGTTAATGGACAGTTACCGGGATTTAGTTTTGTTGATGACGCGGGCAATTATTCTGGCTTAGATATTGATTTTTGTCGGGCAGTGGCAGCAGCGCTTTTTGATGATCCCGATGCGGTTCAATTTCGAGATTTGAGTACCCAAGAGCGTTTGGAAATGGTGCAAAACGAAGAAGTGGACCTTGCTTAGTCGTAATACGACTTGGACAACGAGCCGCGATACTGTTGCGGGTTTGGAGCTTGGACCAATTTTGTTTTACGACGGTCAAGGCATTTTAGTGTCCCGGGCAAGTGGTGTTACGGCGATCGCCGATCTTGAGGGGAAATCAATCTGCGTATTGTCGGGCACAACAACCGAACTAAACCTTGCCGACCGGATGCGTCAAAAAAATATTACCTACAAACCGGTCGTGTTTGACGATACCGACGCGATGTACAACGCCTACGAAGAGGGGTTATGCGAAGGCGCAACATCTGACCGTTCCCAACTGATCATACGGCGGGCGGCGATGGATAATCCCAGTGGCCATCGATTATTACCCGATGTCTTATCGAAAGAACCCCTTGCGCCAGTGGTGAAAAACGACGATTCTCCTTGGTATGACACGATTAAGTGGATCGCCTATGCTCTGATTCAAGCAGAAGAATTTGGGATTAATTCGGAAAATTTAGCTGAGTTTGTTAATTCTGAAGATCCCCTCGTGCGCCGCTTCCTCGGTATCGAAGGGCAACTGGGCGAAGATATGGGACTCAGTAACGATTTTGCCCAACGCATTATTAAACACGTGGGGAATTACGGTGAAATCTATGAGCGTAATCTTGGCGAGCCTTTTGATTTAGAGCGGGGTTTAAATTCTCTGTGGACAGACGGGGGATTACTCTACGCACCACCATTTCGCTAGCCAGATCAAGGCGATCGCCGTCCATTTAGATGACACTGTTTGACGGAACCACATGTTCTGGTGTGAGCAATATTGAGCCTATGGCGGGAATGCTGGGAGCAACACAAGTCGCTTTGCGTGATTTTGAACTGCGCACAAAATAATTTCTACCGAAAAAGTAGCGATCGCCGCTATCTCGCGGAATGTCGCTTCCTATAATTGCAGTAGAGCAGAGCGAAAAGCCGCCTTAGTCATCTACCTCCTCTTCCTATGCTGGATAAATTACCGACAGAAGTGCGTCATTGGGTTGGAGGTTTGCCGTGGCAAGAACGTCGCTATATGCTCTCTCTTTGTCATCTGCTTTGCGCTGCCACTCCCCAAGACCAAGCCCAATTTTTAGATGACTTTACCGCCGACGGGATTATCGCCAAAATCTTGGTGGATCAAGACACCCAAGAGCAAATGCGCAGCCATCTTGAACGGTTCCGCATCGCCAGTATTCTCAACGAAAAACTATTGCGCACCTATATTCGGCAGTTTTATATCCACTCAGCACAGGATATGCATCGTCAGCCCGAACAATATCTCCAATCCGCCCTCCAGCTGGTCATTAAAAAACAAGAACAAGACAAAGTTCTCAACTATATCTTGGGCTTTGAAGTGCTAAAAATGCTATTTCAAATGAGCTGGGAGCAACACGAAAAACTTTATCAACTGCAAATTAATCAAGACGCTTTTTATAACCGCTATATCAAGCCCATTCAATATACCCACCGCATTAACAGCCTTGTGGTGCCGAAGGATGAGAATGTTTTTTTTGCCAAACGAGAATACTACGTCCAAATTCCACAAATTCCGGTTAAACGGCTTTTGGCTTTGATTATGGCGACTTTTTCGACTGAAACGGTGATCGACTTTGGTTTTTCGATTAATCGCAATAGCCAATACCTAATCTTTGATTTTGATTATATTTTTGCGCCAGCCCACGATCCTGTCTTTGCCTAATAAAGAAGGCGATCGCCCAGCGTAGAATCACTGGGGAATGGTGCTATCGTTAAATGCGAAAGTTAGAAAATTCCCTTGCCAAGGTAAATCAGGTTCATGCCCCACACCATCGAAGCCCTCATTAGCACGCTACAGACACCAGATATTTATCCCCATACCGTCAGCGGCGACATCGACTTGGTGCAGACCCACGTTTCCTACGTATTTTTAACCGGGGACTATGCCTACAAATTGAAAAAATCTGTCGATTTTGGCTTTCTAGACTTTTCTACCATCGACAAACGAAAGCATTTTTGTGAGGTAGAGCTGGCCCTTAATAGCAAACTGACAAAAGATCTCTATCTAGAAGTACTGCCAATTACCTACGACGGCACAACCTACGCTATCGATGGTGCCGGAGAGGTGGTGGAATACGCGGTAAAAATGCGCCAATTCCCCCAAGAGGCTCTCCTTAGCGGTATGTTTGCAGCGGGAACCCTAACTGAAGAAAATATGGCTCAGCTCGGTAAGGCTGTGGCGAAATTCCATGCGACGGCTCGCACCGATGAGTACATTCGTAGTTTTGGGGAAATTGCAAAAATCCGTCAGGCGATCGACGAAAACTACGCTCAAACGTCAGGCTATATTGGCCGCGTGCAAACCCAAGAGCGCTTTGAACAAACAAAAGAATTTACTGATAATTTCTTTGCGAGCCGCGAAGATATTTTTGCCAGTCGCCGCGACCAAGACAAAATCCGCGAATGCCACGGCGATCTCCACCTGCGCAATATTTGTTTGTGGCAAGACAAGATTCAATTATTTGACCGTATCGAATTTAATGAGCCTTTCCGCTTCGTCGACACCATGTACGATGTCGCCTTTACTGTCATGGATCTCGATGCCCGTGGTGCACAAAAGTTAGGCAATTCGTTTTTAAATACCTATGTCGAGCAAACTGGGGACTGGGAAGGGTTACAGGTGTTGCCCCTATACCTCAGTCGCCAAGCCTATGTCCGGGCAAAAGTCACGTCTTTTCTCCTCGATGATCCGGCGATCGCCGATGATGCCAAACAAGCTGCCGCGAAAACCGCATCCGAATATTACGAGTTGGCTTGGCAATATACCCAGCTTCCTAAGGGCAAGGTGGTGATGATGTCTGGCCTATCCGGTGCCGGAAAATCGACTGTGGCTCGGCGTTGTGCGCGGATCTGGAATGCCATTCAAATTCGTTCTGATGCTGTGCGGAAACATTTGGCAGGTGTTCCCCTAGATGAAGCAGGCGACGCTAGTCTTTATAGTCCAGAGATGAATGAAAAGACTTACACTCGCCTAACAGAACTGGGTATTCTCCTCGCGCAGCAGGGCTTTACGGTTATTCTCGATGCTAAATTTGACCGTATTGCCCAACGCCAAACGGTTGTAGAAGCTTGTAAAAAAGCCGATTTACCCTACCAAATCTTGTATTGTCAGGCTCCTGCCTCGACTCTAGAAAAACGCCTAAAAAATCGTGCTGATGATATTTCTGATGCCACAGCAGATTTATTACAAGCGCAGATCGATAAAGCGGAAGGCTTTACAGAGGAAGAATCCCTCTGGGTGCGGAGCATTGATACGACCCAAAATATTGACGCCATCATTAGTTATCTCTAGGCTTGTCACAAACTCACAATTGGGCGAGAGAAAACCCTCTAGATCGACAGGATTTAGAGGGTTTCAAATTTTAAGCACTGCGCGGTGTAATGGGAATCAGCGTCTTTTTAATCACGCTGCAGGAAATTTATTCTTCTTCCCAAGACTCATCCGTTGATTCTGCTTCGTCATTTTGCTCAGCATCATCAGCTGTTTTGGCGATCGCCAGATCAATTTGCTGACGATAATAATCGACGCTTTTCACTTCCACTTCGACGGTATTACCGAGGCGGTAGGCAACGCGATTTTTACGACCCACAAGACAACTGTGGCGAGCACGATATTCGTACCAGTCGTCCTTCAAAGAACTAACGTGCACTAAACCTTCAACGAGGAGATCTTCAATTTCTACAAAGAAGCCATAGGACTGAACACCTGTAATGACGCCCTTAAAGATGTCGCCAGTGTGAGCCTTCATTTTTTCAGCTTTTTTGAGACCTTGGAGATCCTTTTCGGCATCGTCAGCAACTTTCTCTTGGTCATTCAGCTGCAATAACAGCCCGGCAATGGTTTCTTCAATTTCCGTTTGCTTTGCTGCGGTGAGGACTTTCCAATTGACCTTTTCGTGGCAAGTATTGCTCCCAAGATTGACGCCATTTTTGACTCGACTCGAACGGCGATCACGCCCCTCACTGAGGACAAGCTTCAGGATACGCTGCATGAGCAAATCGCCATAGCGCTGAGCTGGTGAACAGATGCGCGTGTAGCCATCCCGGTAGGCAAGACCGAAGTGGGGGTGGGGATGCTTACCGTAGCGGGGTGAGTCTAGGGTGGCTTGGAGGAGGAAGTTTAAAATTTTAGCCGAGTCGACTTTACTAAATTCTTGGATAAAGTGCTGATAATCGTGGGGCAATAGCTCTTCTTCCGACTCAAGTTTGAGATCTAGCTCTAGATTGCCACCCAATTTAATCAGGTTTTCCAAACTCTCAAAGTCAGGCTGGGCTTGATAGCAATAGATGGCCGGAAGCTCTAGCGCTGTCATATGTTCGGCAACGGCACGTCCGGCTAAAATTGTCACTTCAGATAACAGCGATCGCACAGGCAGGCTGGGTGACACAATCATCGTGCCGAAGCGACCTTCATCCTTAAAGGCAGACACGACTTCCGGTAGAGAAATTTGGAAGCCGCCGCGCTGGAGTCGCTGAGCTTTTACGAGGGGACTTAGATTAAAAATCAAGTCGTTGAGCAGCGTCGACACATTCTTGAGATCACCTTCGACTTCTTCGCCACTACTGAGAAGATGCTGAACTTTTTGGTAGCTCAGGCTATGGTCAACACGAACGACACTAGGCGTAATTTCAAATTCATTCACCACGCCCTGCTCATCAATGGTGAGAAAAATCGATAACGCAAGGCGATCGCCACCCGGTAACAAACTAATTTTTTCCTTGAGAGCGGGTGGAAAAATCGGAATAGTCGTATCGCCAAGGAAAACCGCTGTACCATGCTTTTTCGCCCAACGATCTAAAGCACCGCCTTCCGGTGCATATTCCGCCACATCGGCAAGATGAATACCGAGGAGCCACGCACCACCTTCAGTTTTTGAGAGGGAAAACGCATTTTCTACAAAGGCTCCATTGTCCGCAGCTAAATGCTGTTCGTCCTCAATGGTGATCGTCAACTGATCACGCAAATCACGACGACCGGCGATCGTCTCATCACTTAAATCAGCAGAAATCTCGGCGATCGCTGCCACCACATCTTCAGGGAATTCCCGAAGAAGATCATGCTTACAGCAAACAATATCCGTATCAGCTGCTTCCTCAGCATCACTACCGAGCACCTTAGTGACCTCACCGAGGGGTAAGTGCTGAGCGATGGGATAACGCACAACCGATACATGAACGAGATGATCAATTGCCTCTTGCAGTTGAGTCTCTTTATCTTCGAGTTCCAATTCAAATAGCAGTCGGTCATCGAGGGGTACAGCCCGAAAACCATCGTCTTTCTTTACGACCTTCGCTAAAAGAGAAGGATTCGCCCGCTCTAAAATCAGCTTGACCGCTCCTTCCGGCGATCGCCGTCTTGTGCCCTCTTTAATAATTTTGACTAGTACGCGATCGCCATTCCAAGCATTACTTAGATAGGTTTCGCGGATATAGATATCTTCCGCATCCTCAGAATCTTGAATCGCAAAACAGAAGCCTTTACTAGAACAGCGCAACTTCGCTTCAACAATGCCATCCTCAGTCACTCGACGATACTTACCGCGTTCCTTGGCCAACAATTTGGCTCGCTCTAAGGCATCTAAAACGATTTGCAGATTCGTAGTATCCTCATCAGAATTGCACTCTAACTTCTTCTCGAGGAATTTACCTGCAACTAATTTGTCATCAGTAAAATAAGACAGCAGTGTAGCGACTGAAAAATCCATGCAAACGATCCTTTTCGTCAGAAAGTAAAGTGAAACAAAAGGCCAACCCAGGCAACATTTAGCCATTAATTTTCGGATGATCAGTTCCCGTGTGAGTACCGGGGAAAATTAATGCGTTGTCGGGGGGCAGTGCCACAAAGAGAAGTTGTTTAAAATCGAGCTTTGACTATTTTCCGTCCGCCAATGGATCAACCGGGACTTGCGCAGAAAATTTTAGGGGTAAACGGTGTAAAAGCTATAAAGCCTAACGAAACATCGCTTACGCAGAGACAAAGCCGATGGACTACTCAATTGTTTTTTCGGTGTCAATATTTCCACTTGCCCATGAAGATCTGGGTCTTAACACCAAAGCAGTGTCTAAAGCAGAAACAATCTGAAACTGACCGGAGTAATGATTCAGATAGAGACAGAAAAGCTATTACCTGTGGCTAAGTAATACCTTTAAGATTTAGATGAGTACAGGTAAACAGTCTGGCACTAAGGCGTTCTTAGGGAAGGATGCCAAAGCAACAGCTATAACAATAACGCTCACAGAACGCACATATTAGATCTTAGTCGGGTGCTTACCTTGTGGCCTCGGCAATATTGTACCCTGTAATAGCCAGACTCTCCACGTAGCCTTTAGCCACAATGAATTTCAGGCGGTATTTGAGGGCAAAATCAAGTACTATTGCACTATAGTTAGCGAAGCGATCAGCGTCAGGTTCCATGACACCAGAGATTTTCCGACAGCATTATCCCCAAGGCGGTTTAGTGAGCGAATTAGCAGCCGTTGAACATGGTCAGTACGTTGTCCGGGTTTTAGTTCAGAATGATGGGGTCACCCTCGCGAGTGGTTTAGCCGCAGCGACATCCGTTGAGCAGGCCGAAGACCAAGCAAGAACAAGGGCTTTGGGTCTATTAACCGTAGGTGGAACACAGGCCGCACCAAAATCTCCCCCCGTACAGTCGGCGATCGCCTCTGCTCCGATACCTGTGCCTTCACCGACTTCAGTGCCGATTAAAGCACCGACCGCAACAAAGCCTGTACCTGCGGCAGCACCAGCGACAGATTTTAAATTTGACTTGCCCCTGAGCACACCACCGGAGCCAGAGCCGGAACCCGTTATTGAAGAAGCGTCGCCGGTAGCACCAGCTCCTGTTGAAGAAACCCTCGATTTTTCCGACATTATTGCCCGCAGTGATGTAGAGCTAAAGCGTTTAGGGTGGACGAGTGAGCAGGGTCGTAACTATCTCCTTGAAACCTACGGCAAGCGATCGCGCCAATTACTTTCAGATGCAGAACTACTAGAGTTCTTGCGTTTTTTAGAAAGCCAACCTTCTCCCTAATTAAATTCGATTTGAGCATTGTCAGATACGGCGACGCGGTGAACGGGAGAGTGAGCGACAGGGAGAGTTGTCCTTAAAGCCATACAACTATTCCCAAAACAAAATCACAATTTACTATTTACCCCAGTCCCCGTGTCTCCCTCTCTCCGTGTCTTTTTTGTTTAGAAAATAATTTGTCTATATCCTTTCCCTAAACTGTCATTGGTTTAATATTCGGCAAAAATTTGCGTAGCTTATTTTCAAGAAATCGCTTTGTCAAAATATTCTTCGCTATTGTTGAGACAGGATCATTGCTGCTGAATAGCTGAGATTATGGCGACAACAAATTCTTCTAACTCATTAGGTATTGCTTGGGGACGAGTCGTGGCGATCGCCGCCGTGCAAAGCTCCCTAACCCTGATGTGGATTACCTATCGGGCTTACCTTGGAGACATGCTGGGGAGCTGGGGATTTCCAGAAGATTTCACCGCAAATTTATTAACCGTTGAATTCGTACTCGCTCTTTTTATGGAGCCGATTTTCGGGTTACTTAGTGATCAGCAACAACGCAAACTGGGTAGTCGTGCTCCGTTAATTGTCCTCGGTGTGATTCTTTCCTCTGTGACTTTTGTGGCATTGCCCATTATCGCCACGCTGCAATTATCGTTCACTTTGCTTTTACCACTAGCGGCGATCGCCTGGGCATTGGCGATGACGACTTTTCGCACTCCGATTTATGTTTTGCTTCTCAAAAGTGCGCCGATGGCAGAGCTGCCCCTCGCCATTTCTATTTTGACGATGACTGGCGGTTTGATGGGGTTAATCAGCGGCAACATTAAAGAGACGATTCTTAGTTGGGGAGCGATTCCTGCATTTTTAGTGGGTTCAATTACCCTATTGGCGGCGTCAACTTTTTTGAAATTTTTGATGCCTCCTTTGCAGGCACCAGCGGATGATCAGCCCCCTGAGAATCCAGCTTTGCCGTGGGATGGCGTTTTTCGCACGATGTTAATCGCGATCGCCCTCGCATGGGGAACAAGGATTTTTATGGGCAATTTTAGTGATGTTTTTTCCCAAGGTGTGTTTGGCGCAGAAACCAACTGGATGCCTCTTCTTAATTTCTTGCTGGCTTTGGCAGCTGTACCGATTGGTTGGTTGTGGCGACAATGGCGGGATTATCCCCTGTTGGCGATCGCCCTGAGTGGCTTGAGCTTTACGCTAATTTTCCTACTCGCATCACCGGGATTGGCGTGGCTCTATATACTTGTCGCAATTTTCTGGATCTTTGCCTTTGCCACCGTACGTAATGGCACTCTCCCTTACATTTTTGCGACGGTACCGGGTCGCTGGGCTGGCTTTGGCATCGGTGTGTACTACGGTGTGTCGGGTTTGGCCAATAATTTGTTTCCCCGTATCTTTGCCCCAGAAAATACTGCGGCTTTACAAGGGGTGGTTGGAGTCTGTGCCTTGGCGATCGCCGCCGGATTAGCCCTTATGCCATTTTTACCGAAAGCATCAAAAGATTTAGGCAACGAGGTTTAATAACCCTTCAAATAGGCCTTTGCCGTCGACATTATTTAAATTGCTATCAGACGCCCGCTCTGGGTGTGGCATCATGCCGAGCACATTACCCTGCTTATTCATAATGCCTGCAATATTATTTAGCGAGCCATTGGGATTAGCAGCTTCGTTGACATTGCCTTGGGCGTCACAATAACGGAAAAGCACTTGTCCGTTGTCCTCAATTTCCTTGAGCATCTCTGGATCCGCATGGTAGCGACCTTCACCGTGGGCGATGGGAATATTGATAATTTGGTCTTTTTTATAACCCTGCGTCCAATTTGTGTCGTTTCGTTCAACCTTGAGGGGGACGCGATCACAAATAAAATGTAGATCACGATTACGCACTAGCGCACCGGGCAATAAACCAATTTCGGTTAAAACCTGAAAACCATTACACACGCCCAAAACATATTTCCCTTGATTAGCATGTTCAATCACGCTTTTAATCACGGGCGAAAAACGGGCGATCGCCCCACAGCGCAGGTAATCCCCATAACTAAAGCCACCGGGAACTGCAATCACATCTAGATCAGAAACATCTGTTTCTTGGTGCCACACCATCCGTGTCGGCTGCCCAAACACACCTTCCGTCACCATCGCCATATCGCGATCACAGTTTGAGCCGGGAAAAACAATTACACCAAATTTCATAGTTCAGTTAGCAGCAATAGTGGAGATGGGCAGAGCGAGAAGAAGACGATTTTAAGTCAGGTCAAGCGCTTAAACCGACTTCAGATCAAAGCGATAATTTTCGATGACAGGATTTGTTAAAAGCTGGTCGCACATTTTATCGACTTTTTCCTTGGCATCAGCCTCATCATCAGCCGCCAAATTCAACTCAATATATTTACCAATGCGCACTCCAGACACGCCTTCATAGCCCAACTGACCTAAACCCGACTCGACCGCTGCACCAGCTGGATCAAGTACCGAGGGACGAAGCGTAACGTAAATTTGGGCGTGGTACTGCATAGCAATTTGACTGTTGAAAACGGTATTTATTGTACGCGGTAGAGGTCTTCTGCAAAAACCAAATCCAAAATCCTAGGCGAAGTAGCTATACCCCAGTGCCAAAATAAAGGTCAATTGCCCCGCCAGCATAAAGAAATACAGGATAAAGCGCGGCTTAAAAATGGAAAGCATTAAGCCTACAGCTTTGATGTCGATCATTGGCCCAAAAATCAAGAAAGCGAGGAGCGAGCCCGTCGTAAAGGTAGAGGCAAAAGACAGAGCAAAAAAGGAATCTACTGTAGAGCAAATGGAGACGATCGCCGCCAACAACATCATGGCGATAATCGAAGTGACCGTTCCTTGGCCAAGGCTAAGAACTACTTCCCGGGGCACGAATACTTGAATCAATGCGGCGATCGCACTACCAAAAATCAAAACTGCACCCAGTTCCCGTAACTCTTGGGAGATATTCGTTAGTAAATCACCAAATTTGTCTTGAAAGCTTTTTTGAGGTGTAGGGATAAGCGTTTCGGGCATTTGAGTCGCAACAGTTTCAAGGGGAATGTTTCCTTGGGGGCTAGCACCGAGGAAAAACGTACCCGTTTGGAGGAGGGGACTTTTAACAGCCGTACTTTTGGGCTGGGCTACTTGCTGGAGATACTTCAGACGCTGAGATAAACGAGGATGCAATAGTACTTTCGGATCAGACTGAACACTAAACACAGCTCCGACGATGGTGGCGATCGCCAAAGAACCTAGGATACGAAATAAGACAATTTCCGGTTGTCCCCGAAAGGCAATCCACGTTGACCAAATGACTATCGGGTTTAGGGTAGGAGCCGCCAGCAAAAATCCGACGGCAACAGAAGTCGGAATCCCCTGCATCAAAAAACGCCTTGCAACCGGCACATTCCCGCATTCACAAACCGGAAAAATAAATCCGATACAACTGCCCATAAAGGCACCGAGCAGAGGATTTTTCGGCAGGATTTTGATTAATTTACGCTCATCTACCCATACCAACAGCACGCTAGATAAAATCACTCCTAGCAGCAGAAAAGGCATCGCTTCTACGAGCAAGCTAACGAATAACGTAAAGGCATTGTGTAATTGGTTCATATAGAAGCGGTAAAACTAGCCAATCAAAAAGTTGTCTTCAACCTCAGTTGCGTCGTGCAAGGGGAGAGAAATAGTGAGCAGCGTACCCTCGTTAACGGTACTATCAATCGTCATCGTCCCATTATAAATTTTTACAATACGTTCGGCGATCGCCAGACCTAGACCCGTTCCCTGCTGTTCGTATTGAAGACGATTAAATTGCATGTAAGCGCCAATATTTTCTATATCTTTCTCCGCCATACCGCGCCCTTGATCCTGAATTTTAAAAATCCAGCGATCGCCTTCCGTTGACGTCATAATCCGAACCGTTGTTCCAGCAATGTCCTTGAGCATCTCCGGCTGGGAAAACTTAAAGGCATTGTCAATCACCTCCTCCACCAGCACCATTAGCCACTTCTCAGAGATGGCGATCGCCGCCTCACACACCTCACACTGCAAATCCTCTAAACGCCCATAACGCTGTGCCACCTTTTCGCTAATAGATTGAATCAAAATCGCACTCGTACTCGTTGAGCCAAAATGCCATTTTTGGCGTTCCTTCGCATTCCCTGCCACTAAATCCAGCTTGAAATACACCAGAAATTGTTGAATTAAACGATTAAGGCGATCCGCCGACAAATTGATATTTTGCGTAATCTCGACAATTTCATCTTGATCAAGAGTTTGCCAATACTCACTTAACAACTCCGAAGAAGTAATGATGCCCTGCAACGGTGTCCGTAACTCATGGGGGAGCGCCACAGTTAAATTGCGTCGTAACTCTTCCAAGCGCTGAGAACTTTGCTGTTCAAAAAATTGGTGACGCGATAGACGAGCATGTACCGTTTTGAGCAATGCTTCTGGCTCTGAGGGCAGCACAATATAATCATCAGCCCCTAAGTTCATTCCCTCACGACGCTGGGCTTCCGTAAATTTTGAAGATAGAAAAATAAATGGCGTAGTCGCAGTGGTTGATTTCTCCCGCACCACACATAAAAAATCTAATCCATTAAATCGCAGCGCATCTAAATTGCAGAGAATAAGATCCGGCGACTCCTGCTCCAACAGCGATATCGCCATACTTTCACTATTCGCGGTTGATACCTGAAAATCTTCCCGTAATAGTAGTTCGCAGAGTTGCCCCGATGTCTCAGGATGATTATCAACGACCAAAACTTTTGTCACAGATCTCCTTCTCCATGAATCTCTAGACAATGGTCAGCAGAGAAACACCAAAGGTAAAATATACCCATAATCTGCTTAATTGGAATCACTAAAACTGTCATCAGTAAAGACTAAGTATAAGGATGAGCTGTGAAGCAATAACTAGGTCATCGCAGCGATGTAATCCTACTAGAAAATTGCAATCGTAAGCTTACATCTAGAATCAGCTTACCCATTGACCTTATAAATCACCCATAAGTTGCAGAACGCCTTAACTCCTTCAGAATAACGGAAAAAATCAGTTAAGTCTTTAAACGTTTAATAATGATTTGCTTAGATTATTGTCATATTTAAATGATGCTCCACTGGGCTACCGAGAGTAGATTTAAGGATTTATCGAAAAGGATAATAATCGAAGTATTTACAAAAACTTTAACGAACCAACAATTCAACTTTTATTGATATGTTTCCCTGAATATTTCCACAGGTTTTATCGCGTTGAGATTTTGTCGACTCTTTGTATCTCAAAATAATGCGTTCTCGTTTAGACAAAACTTTTTGCTAGAGAACTTTGCAAGTTGAGATAGCCATGTTACCTTAGAAAGGTTGTGAAATTTTTGAGTGCAACTGATCAGCTAAGTCACATTAGCCACAAATTGGTTCAGACAAATTTTCCGCCTGCAAGACGTCCAATTTTTGACCTCCCTCTTGTGGGCAACAATCTCAAAAAGAGCCGTAGTAAGCGGTTTGAGGTCTTTTTTGACATCAAGTAAACATTAAGGAGAAGAAAACCTTATG
>CAZXBK010000002.1:0-87916 GCA_964638765.1 uncultured Synechococcus sp.
ACACCTAATCAGAAGTCTGAACACAAGTTTAAGCTTTTGGATTTCTGATTATAAAACTCCAAACCTAAAACCTATGAACAAAGTTTGTAGGATTCTCTGGGGGCTGGATGAAAGATAAAACAGGTAAGGAAATTCAAGATGGGGATTTCGGGATATACAGTAATTATTATTGTTTTAGTTTAGATCAAATTGTCAATGGTAAGTACATAACTCTACAAACTTTTGAAGGTGATTTTTATTGGTCGGGTCCATCAAATGAAACCTATAGAGAAAGCTTTACTACTATCGGTAAACCCAAAATCCTGTCAACACTTTTCGGGACAAAATAATGAGATTTCTGAGAGAGCTTTACTGCCATTATTTTGGACACAGGTGGATAAAATTCTACTCAACAGATATTTGTGATAGGTGTGGGATAATTAGGAGGAAGGTGAGGAAATGAATGTAAAAGTTGGGGATGTGGTAATGTTAACGCAAGAGAGTCTTTTTACTGGAAGGTCGAAAAAAGGATCTATCTCTGTAGTATTAGAGGTCCATTCTGGTGGCATAATAACTTACTCGAAGGAATTTTGGGTAGGTTCTTTTTTCTGCAAAATCGACACTAAAATAACCAACATCCTATTCGGAGCTCCCAATGCGTAGCTCCCTAATCAACACAGACTTTGCAAAAGTCGTCACAGAACTCCGTATCAACAGATACGATTTCCACGTTACCGAAAATCCAATTACCTACGAAATTGACACAATATTTTGTGAACTAACTTTTTCCTTGACAGGGAAACTCCTATCGGTGTATAATAAATTAGAAGAGAAAAGTAAGGTTGGAGCTTCACCTATTATTGACAGCAGACCTGCTATTCTTTTAAAACAGTTACGAGCGTATTCTGCCTTAGCTCGCCTTTTGAGCTCCAACGATGTGAATGGGGCTAGACATTACTTAGATCAAGCTAAGAAGTGTTTAGCCCTATTTCAGAAAGAGCAAGAGGACGTAACAGCAGAGTACCAGATTAAGGAGGTAGCGTGAATCACGAAGTTAAACTTTTACTGGTTGTTGGATTTCTTTCATTATTGGTTTTCACCACAGGTGGGGATACCAAGGTTAGAAGAGATCCCAGTACGGTAGAAATGAAAAAGGCTGTTCAGGATCACAAATTGAAGGTCAAGAAACATTATTGTAGGGCTGAGTGATGGATGTGAAAGTTGGGGATATTTGTTGGTGTAGTCAATTTCTTACCATAGTTCGGGTGTTGGGAGTTTTAGGTGATTACGGTTATCAGTTAGAAGATCTAACTCCAGATGGATTAGGTACTATGAATAAAAACTATTCTCAGTTAGCCGATCCCTGATTTCCCAATAACACCAATAAATAATAAAATCCTAAACATCCTAGTCAAGGGGGAGAAATGAAAGTATTAGTTAGTGCAGCTTTACCGACACTATCGGTAAACCAAAACCACACACTTACAGGCGAACTTAGACAGAACCTGATTAACTTAGGTCTGGGTTTCGAGGGATGTATTTACATTACTGAAACTGGTCAAACAGTGGTTGGATTTATCTCAGATTGGGATGATGCTCTTGAGGATATTTACACCACTGTCAATCAGAAATTTGAACACATGGAAAGATCTGTAGAAGGAGGAAAGGTGATCTGGAGGGGGCTGAATTATGAGCTGGTCTAAGGTAATCATTACTGGAGGCATAGCTGGTAGTGGATCTAACATAAAAGGAAAGGTAGTTCTTATTAGGGAAATTGGAATTTTTTATGATGTAAAAGGGTATTATCGAGGATTACCTAAGCCTTGGTTAGAATTTACAAAATCAAACAAAATAGCAAATATACTTTTTGGCTTGCAATAGCAAACCTATTATGGTAAAATAATCTAAAGGAGAAGAAAATGAAATTACAAGAAGCAAAAATCGCAGTACCAATTATGGCAAAAGCAGGAATCGTACCACTTTTCTACGGAGCACAGGGTAAAGGTAAAACTGAATCCATGCGTCAGTTAGCAGAGTCAATGGGTTACAGGTTTGTTTCCCTGAGACTCGGACAACTCACAGACTCCGGTGACCTTACAGGTCTTCCAGACTTCTCAACATTAGAGGTGAATGGTCAGGAAGTGAAGGTGACTGATTTTATGCAACCTAAGTTCCTACCAGTTGCTGGCGAGAAAGTGTTCCTATTCCTCGATGAGGTTAACAGGACACCTAATGATATTATCCAAGCTGTCTTCCAACTGGTTGAGAGAAATGGTGGTATCGGCGAATACAAACTGGATTTCACAAAAGATCCAGAAACAGGTCTACCTAATACTATTAGGGCAGCAGCATGCAACCCTCCAACGGACGATTTCGTTGTTCAGGATTTCGATGACCTAGCTTGGCAAGACCGCTTCGTTCACATCAAATTTGAACCAACGGTAGCAGAATTTCTTGACTATATGGATTCAAAAGGTGTGCATGGATCGATTACTCACTTCCTTAGAAGTCAACCAACAATGATCGAAGTTGAGTCTAAGGATTTCAACCTTAACCACGTAAAACCATCTCGAAGAAGTTGGGAGTCGGTGGCAAAAGTTATTGAACAAGCTGAAGGTGTGGATCGTGCAGTTATTAATGAAATTTGTTGCGGTCTCGTAGGGGTGGAAGCATATACAGCTTACCAATCGTCAAGAAAGAATTATGATCTTGTGTTGAAAGGAACGGATGTTCTGGATAAATTTGATGAGGTAAAATCCAATATCCCATTTGACAGAACAGACCTAATCTCTAAGATTAACCTTGAGATCCTAGAAGAACTCAAGCAGGACAATGTTACAAAAGAGCGCGGTCTCAACCTAATCAAGTACCTAAACAAGATCCCAAAAGATATGGGTGTGTCTTTCTTCCAAACCACACTAGAAACGATGGTTAAGGTGGTAAAAGATGACAAAGAAGTTGAGGAGCCAGTTGTGTCTCAACCGAATGTTCTGAAGCACTTCTTTGATTTTGAAGTTGATGCAGCAGACCAACACATCGAAGATGAGTTTGTAAAAATCTACGGTGAAGCACTAAAACCTAACCAGGAAAAGGAAGATGAGAAATAATATTGTTGAAGAAGCAATTATCCGACTAATCAAAAAAGAAAGGTTTTTCGCTAATCTAATCGGTCAATTCAACAGGGTGTACGTAGGAGACGATCACCCTGTCAAGACCGCAGCAGTTAGCATCACGGACAAAATCAATCTTTACGTTTACGTCCCATTTTTTGAGAACCCTTTTAAAATGGAGATGCCGGCTCAGGAAGAGCTTGACAAAATCAAGGAGCAGCTAGGTAAGGATTATGATAAGTGGTATGAGCAGACTCAGGATAGGATTAAAAAAGCTAAGAAAGTGGAAAACCCAACAACGGAGCAGATCCACAGAGCGCAAGAGGTTATCCTGATTCACGAGTGTTTACACATAATGAATACACACATTACTCGTTTTAAAAAGCTTAACACAAAAATCGGTGATACCAAATACAGCTTCTCAGCACAGGCAGCAAACATTGCAATGGACTGTGCGATTAACCAGCTCCATGGAGTTGAGGAAGCAGTGGATCTTTTTGGTGGCATTACTTTAAAATCTTTTAGGGAAATGTTGGAAGACGATACCATCGAAGCTAACCAACACTTTGAGTATTACTTCAACAAAATGCACGAAAATGCAGAGAAGTTGATCCAAAAGTACGGTGAATCGATGGAAGGTGTCTCCAATCAGGACAACCACGAAATGTGGGAAGAAGGTGGAGAAGGCGGTCAAATGGAAGAGGCTATAGCTAAGAATGCTGTGAAGAAAGCGGCAGAAGCTACAGGTCGTGGTAACATCCCTGGGGATCTCTTACTAATGATTGACGAGCTCCTAACCTCTAAGGTGAATTGGAAGCAAAAGCTTAGACAATTTATCCAAGCTAGGGTGAGAGCTAACAAAAAGGCTACTAGGTCTAAGCGTAACCGTAGGTATGGGATTGTGTTCCCTGGCAAGAAAAAGGATTACGTTGCACACATTGCCGTTGCAGTGGATACTTCTGGATCGATGTCAGATCAAGACCTTGCTAGGTGTTTCACTGAGATCCACAAAATCGCTACAACAACCAATGTTAGGTTAACCGTAATCGAGGCTGATGCACAGGTTACACAGGTTTATCCGTTTGACGTAAAAACTCCACCAAGTCCGAAAGGCAGGGGTGGTACGGCTTACCAACCAGCTTTTGACAAAGCTACGGAATTAGATGTTGACGGTGTGTTGTACATGGGAGACTTTGACGCGTTCGACACGCCTAAGAAACCTAAGTACCCAGTGCTTTGGGTTGGAATTGGGTGTAACCCAGGTAGACAAACTCCAGGTGATTTTGGTAGCGTGGTTTACATTGACACGAAGGATGGTGTTGAAAGTGCAGCTTAGATGGGTAGTAAATTTTTTGAGTAACAAGAATGCTTTCGGTAAGGCTGAGTGTGGAAAACATTCAGAAGGCGCAAACATTTTAGCTCACGAAAGTTCAAATCTCGGACACCATTTTCAAATCCGACACCTAAAACCCTACGAATGGATTTTAGAAAGAGGAAAGTGGCAACCCTGCTCAGAGCAAAGGGTGATCGAAAAGGTCGCCCAACGCTACCCCGTGATAGGATCAAAAATTGTAGGAGTGCTTTATGGAATTACCTAAGGTGGGAGAGGTTTGGAGATTTTATCATTTTGAAACAGATTCTTCTATGTCTGTTGTTTTTGTTGAGCCTCTTGATTTCGACTTTCGATACCATTCAATAGAAGATGATATTAGACATTCTTTTAGTAAAGCAACTTTTGAGAGAGACACAAAGCTTCGTACAGCGGTTTGGACTAAAATTGATTCTAAAGTAATCCGCTTACTCTATGGTTTGGAGGAAAAATGAGAGAAATACCCAAGGTGGGAGATTGGATAATAGGTGAAGTTTTTTATGCGAACGGTAGGAGAAAGGTGCTTGCACAAAAAGTAGGATTAGTGTTAGTGAATTGGTTTACAACAAAACCTGAACATTTTTCTTACAGCTCTTATTGGAGTAGTCCCTATTGGTGTAACACTAACAAAGTAGTTAAAATCCTATATGGAATCGAGGAGTGAATATGATAAAATTACTCTACATCCTAACTTCCCTATTCGCTTCAGACATCGAGCTGAAACACCTGTCTCTGGAATACGAGTATGCTGTGGGAACCAACCGACCTCCCTACTTTTTTGAAGGGTACGGTCGAAAAGTTGGTGAGCTAAATCTAAACATGCGTACAGAAATAGACAACATTTACAGCATTATCCGAGTTGAGTCGATAATTGCTGAGAGACAGTTTAGCAATGTTGCACTGGACACCGAACTTGGGATTAAGTGGGAAAGGTTTGATTTTTACACCCAACACCGGAGTGAGCATATTCTAGATCAAACCATGCCTCAGAAATACCCTAATGAGAACTCAGTTGGGGTAAGGGTGAACCTAAAGTGAAAGAACAGGTTTACCTAACCAAATTAAATGAACCTGTGATCCTACAACCATTGGAAATGGGAGGTAAACTGATTATGTCAGGATTCTGGTTAGTTGATATAATAAATCAACATAATGGTTTGGTGTCCTCTGAGAGCTCTGAGGAATTTATAGTTGCTCCTAAAGTCTTTCAGATACTGTGGGGTTACCATGAAACAGTATGACCTATTTTCAGGTAAACTTGAGGAGAAAATTCAGGAAGATAAAATTTACTGCTCCTGTAAAAACCCAAAGACTAAGCGGAGCCATGCCTGTGTCAACCAAAAACCTAAGGAAGAAGACATGTTTTACATTTGTGTTTTTTGTAAGAAGGAGTGGAAGCGTGGATAAGTTTATAGTGGGGATGCCTGTACGGTATATTTATAAATCCAATAAATGGCTTACAAAAGATAAAATTTACACTTGCACATACGTTGACAACGTTAGAACAAATATTCCTTATGTTGGAGTGTTTGCTGATAACACAGGAAGTAAAAATGCCTGGCTTAGGGAATATTTCCAACCCCTCCGCACAAAAGTGACTGACCTCCTATACGGAGTAACCGATGAGAGTTAGACCGGGGCAGATATGGGCGTGGGATAGTAATTATCACAACCAATTGTACCAAATTATAGGGATTTACGTTGGTGGGTGTTGGATAATCCCCATTAAATACCAATTTTGAAATAAAAAGATACCCCTTAGGTTATTTTGAAGATGACATTTGGACAATTAAACATGATTCTAAAATAACCCGAATCCTATTTGGAGAATAACATGCAATTTTCACACTCAGCTATAGAAAAATACAAGGAATGTCCTAGGAAGTACCACCTGTACTACCAACAAAAGTTAAGACCTGTCCTAATGCGATCCCCCCTATTCTTTGGTAGTCTGGTGGACGATGTGGTAGGACGAATGCTTATGGAAAAAAAGGAAGCCCCCACAGACGAGGAACTGGACCTAATCTTATCCAAAAGCTGTGATGAAATAATCCAAGATGCGGTAGAGCTTTGGAAAGAGGATGAAAAACTTCGATTCTCACAGGCAGATTTGGACCTCTCGCTGTTCTCAGAGGAAGACCTTACCGATTGCTTTACCCGATGCTCAGAATTGAATTTAGAGGTATCTGAGGACTCCTATCAGGCTTTCCTAGATGCTTGTAAAACTCAACTGAAGAGTGACAATTTTGCTCTAGATCGTGAGGTGCAGTTAGGATACAACTATTTCTTCATTAGGTCTCTAGTGCTGAAATTAGGAATGATACTTCCTAAGGTGCAGGATTGGATTGATGGGAGTGTGGACGCTGTTTTGGATATTCAAAAAAAGATCGAATTACAGGATGGCGACGATATCATAATTGGATACATAGATTTCACTGCCAGGATGAAAGATGGTACTGTCCGAATTTGGGACTTAAAAACCTCCTCGAAGGCGTACAAAGAAAATGAAGCAAACGAATCGCAACAGTTGACAATTTACTCAGAATATGCTACAATATTAGACGTAGGTTTTCTGGTTGTCCAAAAATCTATCAGAAAAAGGGAACCTAGGGTGCGATTACAGGAAGTTATCGGCAAAATCACCCAAGAACAGGCAGATAAGGTGTTTGCAGAGATTACCGAGATTGTCAATAAAATTGTAGAATCAGGTAGAGAAACTTCCCTTTATCCAAAAAATTTGAATAGCTGTCACAACTTCGGCGGGTGTGACTATCGCGACTACTGCAAGTGGGGCAGTGAGAAAGGGTTGGAGCGTAAAGGTGAAAGCTAAGGATTTGTTGAAGTATGTTACGAAAGAGGAATTTGGTAGTGGAATAGGACCATATGTTAGAGTGTATCTTGAAGATCTTAAGTACGAAAGGCAAGAAATTATTGCTGGTTTTTCTAATCCCGGAAAGAGTCCAAAAAAGTTTACCCGAGACCAGTTCGTAACTGAGACACTCAAACGTAATCCTTGGATTAACACAAAGATGTCAAGGATTTTATATGGCGACTGAGTTGGAAAGGTTTAAGAATATTTTTTCTAAAAATATTTACGAAACCGGTAGAACAGCCTATTCTCTCTGTGGAAATTTCTGTGTGAGAAATTATGAATTTCATTATCCTGATATTAGCTGCGAATTTGGTAGTGATTGGTTTGAGGAAGTAGATTTAGAAACCCTAGCAAAAACATTTTTTAAGAAATACCCCTACGTGGAAACAAAAATATATAGGACACTTTATGGAAAAAAAGACAACTAAGAAAAAGAAACCTACCACAATTAAACAGAAGGATGCAGAAATTAAATCCCTAAAAGAGAAACTAGCTAACCTAGCTTCCTACGTCAGGGAGATAGAGAAAATCAAGGAAGGTGGAGAACACACTCACCTAGCTATCGGTTGCTCTAAGAAGGAAAATGGAGACTTCTGCTTGGATTTTATTAAATACAATCCAGAAACCAAACAGGCAATTGTGGAGAAATCTGAGGAAGTAAAACCTAATCCGAAACAGTTCCATGCACTCTCACTGAATTTAGGTAAGATTGCTGAGCTGGAAGTGATTAAAAATGTGGAGGGGGAATGATTGTACTTTTCTGGGCTTTGTTTGTTGTTTACTTTGCGGTTAACCTTATATCTATGATTACTATTGCTAATACGAATAAAGGATTCGATAGATATGAAAAGGAGCTAACTAACAAAGAAGAACTTACTATAGGTGCAATTTTAGTATTCATATTATTCGGTTTTCCTACACTATTCGTCCTAATTAGAATTAAAATCAGACCTATCCTTAACTACAAACCATTTGGAGACAAAAATGAATAAGGAAAAAATTATTTCAAATGTTGCAGCAGGTATTGCTCTATTCGTCATCGGAGGCATTGCCCAACATTTCCTAAATGAGTACACACCGTTAATCTTTTTCTCTCTCGGCTTAGCTCACCCAAAAGCACAGCAGGGAGTCGAACAGTTAATGTTTAAAAAATAAGGAGAAAAAATGAAGAAAGAAGACCTATTTAAACTTGACAGCTACGAGCTCAAGTTTGGAAACGGAGCCACAATTACAGACAAAAAATCAGGTGAGGTTACCTACACAGGATTCTGTGCTGTCAGGATTCTGGATTTAGAACAGAAGGTTACCAAAAAACTGGTAGAGAACGTAATGGCAACAGCCGACACCCAAGAAAAAGCACATGATGCTGCGCTAGAAAAAGCGTGTGAACTTTTAGGAGCAAAATAATGTTAGTAACAAATGAATCCACCCCAATCAATTTTATGTCTGAAGAAAGTATGTCTAAGGACATTGCGGATATTGCAACAGCTCTATCCAAAGCTCAGTCAGAATTGGACTCAGCAAAAAAAGATTCGTCAGGATACGGATATAATTACTCAGACCTAGCTTCAGTAATTAACACATCCAAACCAATCCTAGCGAAACACAATCTTGCAATTGTTCAACTAATTGGTGAACAGAGTAAAGAGCAGGTTAGTCTAACAACTATCCTAACTCACAGCTCAGGTCAGTTTTTTAAATCAAAAGCTACCCTACCAGTTATTGAAATGAAAGGTTGCAATGCTGCCCAAGGAGCAGGAGCTTCACTCAGTTACCTGAGACGCTACGCTTACCAAGCAATTATCGGACAACCTTCTGAAGATAATGATGCGAGTAGCAAGGGTGCTGCTAAAAAAGCAGATGATTTCAAAGCAAAACCTGCTGTTAAAAAAGAGACCACCAAAAAAGCTCAAACTAAAAATAGATTTCAGGGAGCTAAAAAGGCAGGGACACTCTAATGGACAAGCTGATCCAACAGGAAATGGATAAAGTTATCCTAAGGCAGGAGAAAGACCTGAAAACCCGTATCAACGTTTTTGGTAAAGGTTCCCTAATCCGAATCCTAAAAGTAATTAATGGAGGTTTAGGTAAGGGAATCAAACTGAACGAGCAGGAGCAACAATTTATTGATGACCTCCACGGGTATCAGGATAACTACCTTGCTAACCTAAAACTAACAGATGAATTTATTCAAGCCGAACAAGGAGAAATTGATGGCTAAGTACGTTAACAACGCATTACAGATCCTCCAATCTAAGAAAGGAAACCTGTACATCCAAGTTACAAATGACAACGGTGTGCTTCAGGATTTCATTTCTAATCTAAAGCCTGGTATGCCAATCTACCTCAACAACAAAGAGGAAGAGAGGGCGCAGGCAGTAGCTGATGGGAAGATTACAGAAGAAAGAGCTCAGGAATTAGCTGACAAGATCGGGTTTATTAAATATGACACATCTTTCAAAGTTGAAGAGTAAGGATAACCCTCCTCACGAAAGTGAGGAGGTATACTTCCCAAAGTGCCAAGTTTTTGGTAAAATTATTCTTACTGAGGTTGGATACCTATGTTTGTTTAGAGAATTTTACCCAGGACTAGAAATCTCGCCTATTAACTGGAGACTTTTTAGTGAGTACGGAGATTTTAATGAAGAACGCTATAAATCATTTTATTGGGTTTCTGAAAAATTTACCAGCATACCCCTTTCTAAAATAACAAAGATACTCTATGGCTATCAAGATTAAAGATTGGCTCTTCCGAAAAGAGGAGATTCTAAAAATATACAGAGAGAATGGGTTTGAGAAAGCTAGGGAATTTTATATCACCTCAGGTGTGAATTTAATGGCAGCTTACTATTTAATAAAAGAAGAATATCCAGAGTCCGGTTTAGAAAAAGAACTTGACAGGCTACTGGATTGGTATGGAGAAACAATTGATACTGTTTGAAGGGAAATTCTACAAGTCGTCCTATTTCGGTAAGTCAATTGTTTCTGAGATGGGATGGCAGGATAGATTCGAGGAGGGAGTTGTGTTGGTTTTCGATACTAAGGTTACGAGGGTGTTGTATGGAAATTAGTAAGGGTGTTGTAATTAGGAATGGTGATGTTGTGACTTTTGTTTATAACAATCACCCTAATCGTATATATGTATCTCCAATTATAGTAATAGATGACTACTACGGTCAGTGGCTCATTGATGAAGAAGAAATTATATTATATCCATTCTTAAAAGATTTTGAAGGGCGTTGGGCAACTTTTGAATATTTACATAATTTTTGTCCTCTAAACAAAATAACCTCCATCCTTTACGGAGTTAAAAATGAAGATTGAAAAGATACCAATGGGCAAGAGTGCTTACGAAACCAAACTCTCCCCTACAGATAAGAAAAGACTACTCACTGATTGGGAGTGGGGTGACGACCAGTACGGTAAAGACATTGTAAGAAATCGCATTGTCTCAGCATGCGACTGTGTAGGCAAACTACAGCGTGTCGAGACAGAGGGTGACCAATGTGTTTTGTGTGGACACTATGCTGTTTCGGTAGATCTGGATAAAACGAGTAAGAAGCTGTGAAAGTGGAACGGGTGTGGTTAAAAAGATCTCTTTTTACTAGTACAATTCTTAGTGGATTACATCCTGCGGTTGAAATGGGAAAATTACATTTAAGATTATTAAGTCATGATCGCAGATTATTCCACAATGTCAAAGAACTGGCTGAAGTTACGGGCTACTGTTTTGGGGTTACAGTTTTAAAAAATGAAGTAGTAAAAACTAACAAAATATTGGATATATTATATGGATACCAAGGAGAATAAATTGTTTGTCAGAGTTTGTGAGACTATCTCGGATTACGGTAAATACGTACCAAAAAATGAAAATATCCTCAATTCGGTGAAAACCGACAAGGATTACTATGCGAGTATTTACTACTACAATCCAGAGCAGGTCGAAAAAGCTAGAGAATTAGTTGAGATCGGTAATAAAAAGCGACCAAGAGGTATTGGCGGAATTACTGATGTCTTCACAGACAAACTGGTTTGGGACTTTGATAGTGATAATCTAGTGGACTCCCAACGCGACACCATCTCTTTGGTTTTACGTTTGAAAGCTCTCGGTCTCCAAGAAGAACAGATTCAGATTTGTTTTTCTGGAGCCAAGGGTTTTCACGTTGAGGTGCAGACCGACCAGAAGTTTACTCCACCAGAGTTTACAGAAATCACTAAGGATTTAGCTAAGAACCTGAAGACTAGGGACTCACGAATTGTGAACCCAGCTAGATTTTTGAGAGTAATTGGAACAAAACATCCTAAGTCCGGTCTTTACAAAATTCCATTATTTTTTGAAGAGCTTAGGGATCTCTCACCAGAAAAGATTAAGCAAGCTGCTAAAAATAAGCCCAAAAAGGATGATGAGGTGATGGCTACATGGGTAAAAGCTACCCATATCTTTACCGTACCTGAGAGACCCGTTGAGAAGCCCAAAAAGGAGGCTAAGAGTGATTCTAATGTTAATTATCGTGTGGATTACAGTAGAAATCCTTATCGGCTTATACCATGGAAATTAGCCCTCTCACAAGGTATCTTTCCTGCCGGTACGAGAAACGATGCTCTGATGATTTTGGGGGCAACTCTAAAGGCTAAGGGGCTAGATCAGGATGACTGTTACTATGCACTGAAGTCAGCTTCACAGAAGCAAGCTAAGCTGTTTGGTCAGGATAAGTACGATAAGGGTGAGATTTGGAAAAATATTATTAATCCAATTTACTCAGCTCTTTGGAATGGAGCTACCTACTCAACAGCTAACTTCCCTGAGAAGCTTAGGAACTTTTTTATTGAAAGCGGAATACCTGAGATTACGGAGGCAGGAGCTGGTGGAACTCTTGTAGGGATTGACGACATCTTCGCAAAATTCTCACGCTATGCCGAGAATATGGAAGAGAATACGATTAAAACAGGTATCACAGAACTGGATAGCTTTTGTAGAATTATGACCGGAATGCTGGTAGGCTGGCTAGGATGTCCAGGGTCTGGTAAAACTGCGAGTATGTTACAAATCCTAAGTGATGTTTCTGAGCGTGGTGAGGAATCGGTATTCTTTTCTTTGGATATGTCAGATAATCAGGTTTACGAGAAGCTTGCGAGAAAGTGTACAGATTACTCTGAAGAAGAGATTATCAGAGCATTTGAGAATCAACAGGAACACGTAAAAAAAGACATCCGAAATAAAGTGAGTGCTGCATACCAAAACGTTCAATTCAATTTCCAATCAGGTGCTACTGTGGAAGATATGAAAAGTTACGTTAGGGATCACGAGCAAAAGTCAGGTAAGAAAGTTCGCCTAGTAGTTGTAGATTACCTTGAAAAAATTAAAGGCGGAAACTCTGACCCTAGCGTTGCGGCAGGAGAGCAAGCATCCAAACTTCAGGATTTAGCAAAAGAATTAGAAGTGGCAGTGATCGTTTTACTCCAACCTCAGAAAATGACAGGTGAGCCTGACAGTCCAATTAAGAGTTATCGTAGAATTAAAGGTGCCTCTCGGATCGAACAAGATTGTAGAGTTATCGTGTCTCAGTGGAGATACGGATATAGTGCTGAGAATTTTGACAATGATCGTTACGTTACCTTCGCTGTTTTGAAAAACTCAATGGGTTCTCTCGGAACCGTGGACTGTTACTGGAATGGAGCTAAAGGTAGGATACGGGATATTGACGAGCAGGGTAGGATGGATTTGAAAGACTTTGTCAAACAAAAAGAGGTGTTGGATAAATTGAATAAGGGTGAACTGTGAAATTTAAAGAAGGGGAATATCTATACGATACAAGTTGGAATAATATAATAGAAGTAGTTTCGGTAGGAGAAGACGGAATTTATTCTACTAGAGATGTAACTCCGGACAAGGATGTTTTTCTTGTGTCAAATTCTTTTACAACCACTTACACCAAAGCGATTCCCCTAAATAAAATATTAACAATCCTAACAGGGTACAAAAATGATTGAGCAATTCCAAACATTCCTAGCTAACCCTACATGGATAGATTTCATGGGAATCCTAGGTTCCCTCCTCCTAGCCATCTGCGCTCTACCTGAGTTTTTCTACACAATTAGAAACAAAATTTGTAGAGTTCCCTCAGGTCTGCTTTACATTTGGTTTGCAGGAGAGGTATCAGCTTTTGTCTATGTGGTGGGCAAGGGGGATTTTATCTTGACAGCGAACTACTTTTGTAATATAATGTTATTAACGCCTTGCGTTTATTACAATATCAAAGGGAAGTAGTGGAACTAATCCAAGATAAATTTGACACACAGGTGGACGCTCTTGTTTCTACAGAGACTGAGCTGTTAAACCTGAAAAACATGGAGGACGATGCGCTAGTCGAGGAAATCGAACACCTGTTAGCACTGGTAGCTGAGAACCCACACAACACACCGTATGAATTTGAAATTTGGGATATTGTAGAATTGTTTCACGAACAGAATTACTTATCTAAATTTGATAGAAAGCTCCTAGAGGGAAGCTACGTTTTAGGACACGTAAATATGGCTATTGGTACAGATGGATATATTGTGAGGATGAGGGTGTGAAAATTGAAGTAGGGAATTATTACTACGACTCTCACCATTTGAACGTTGTCCAAGTTAATCATATTAACAACAATTGGGTAGATTTTGATGATGTTACTGTTGATAAAAACGGAGATATCCTCTACAACAATTCATACAGCTCTTTGGAAGCGCGTGTGCGCCTAAAACCTCTATCTAAAATCCTAAACATCCTATACGGAGTCAAATGAAAAGATTAATTTTTTACCCCCTATTTTTCACATTACTAATTTCCTGTACAGATCTGGTTACCCTCAGACCTCAGTACGATTCTGTAGATCCGGTTTTGCAACCTTACGTAAAACAGATTCCATTTAAAATTAAATCCAACGCAGGGTTTAGTGAACTAGACGGGTGGTTGGATAATATTAGAAAAAAATTTGATAAAGGGAACGTGATCGGTTTCTGCTCCACCACCTTACTACCACCTGGGTACGAGGTAAACATTTCTCCTGAATTCTGGGCTAGAGCCACTGATTTACAGAAGGTAGCTCTGGTGGTTCACGAATACTTTCACTGCGAACACGATTTTAAACACGACCACAGGCTTAGGTCAGATGGGTGCGCTTACTCAATTATGTATCCGAGTTTAGAGAGTGATTGGTGTTTGAGAAGGTATTGGGTAGATTACATGCGTGAAATTAAAGTAAAGGCAGGGGAGTAGGATGTATACAGGTACTGTTAGTAAATGGAAGTTAAAAGAAGGTACTAACTTACTGTGTGTCTACTCAAACAGTAGTATCTATGATTTAGGTAAAATTTACACAGTAAAAGATCGTAATTACTTGACTTGTAATAGAGTTTGTTGTAGTCGAGTAGGCTCAAAATTCATCCTTCCCAACAAAGTAGTCAAAATTTTATACGGAGTTAAAAATGAGTATTGAGATTGGTGATATATTTTTTGACACACATTGTAAAAATTACGTTAAAGTTTTAAAAACTGACACTAAAGTGAGAACTAAGGATTTAACTTTTACTGAGGAAGGTACTAAAACTTTAAAACCCTTTAACTGGACAATAGATACCTTTCGTTCTAATCGATTTCTACCAGCATCTAAAATAGAAAAAATTCTTCTAGGAGAGCAATGCAATCCCTAATTATCGACACGAAAGAACTTTACCAAGAGCTCCAAGAATACCTATCTGAGAATCCAACAATTCTAGAGCAAAGGTCTGACTACCTGAGAACGGATGAGTATGAATTTTTTATCCAGTACCAACAGGACAGTCTGGATAATCTTATTTTTGGTAAGGACTCCCGAACTCACATCACAGCAATTGAAGTTGAAAATAATGAAGACATCCTATTTTACGCCGATGGGAGTGTTACTCGCGAACCTCACGTCTACTGGCTACTTGCTGAATACAAATTAGACGATCACTTTGAGAAATTAGAGGGCAACCAGACCTACAAGTGGATTCGTAGGTTTAGCAACAAAGACGAATATTACAAATTCAGAGGACTATTATCCAAAAAACGTATTGACTATTACTGTGTCTGGAACGAAAAAGAATCTGCAATGATTTACAAAGGCATCACCCTATTTAATGAAATGAAAGTTGAGGATGTCCCAGTTTTATCATTTGACATCGAAGCAGATGGTCTGGTAGAACATAAAAGATCGCAGGTATTTCTGATTACCAACACCTTCAAGAAAAACGGTGCTATCCTAAAGAAACACTTTCGCTTAGACCACTATGGTGACGACTGCGGAGCTATGATCTCAGATTGGTGTGATTGGGTGAGAACTGTCGATCCTACAGTAATCACAGGACATCATATTTTCGGATATGATTTTCTTTACCTAGCTCACGTTGCTAAACTTTATAACACAACCTTGGATTTAGGTAAGGACGGGTCTCCGGTGAAATTCGGAAAGAAGCCTAAGAAGTATAGGGTGGATGGTTCGCAAACTTGGGATTACAAAAATGCAGAGATATTTGGTCGTCACGTAATTGACGGGATGTTTTTGGCAGTGAAATACGATATTGGTAGAAATTATCCTAGCTGGGGTCTGAAACCTATTGCTGAGTACGAAGGGTTTGTTTCTGAGGATAGACAGTTTTACGATGCAAGCAAGATCTCTGAGAACTGGTCTGATCCGGTTGAAAGGGAGAAAATTGTAGCTTACGGTATTGACGATTCTGACGACTCACTGGCGATTTACGAGCTAATGATTCCAAGTTTTTTCTATACCGCACAGAGCATACCTAAGCCTTTACAAGTGGTAATTAATTCAGCCTCTGGATCTTGGTTAAATACGATTATGGTGAGAGCTTACCTACAAGATAATCACTCTATCCCTAAAACGAGTGAGTCACAGAGGGTAGCTGGTGGGATGAGTTACGGTATACCTGGGATTTATTCTAATGTTTCTAAATGGGATGCAGCATCATATTATCCAAGCACAGTCCTTGCATTTAAAATACATGATAAAAAGAAAGATCCTAAGGCGTACTATTACGAAATGGTGAAATATTTTACAGAGAAAAGGTTTGAACAGAAAGCAGAATACAAAAGAACCGGTGACGAGTACTTTAATGATTTACAATCATCGAGCAAGACCTTTATCAATTCCGCATATGGACTGTTAGGAACCCCTGGTTTAAATTTCAATTCATTCGAGAATGCTTCCTTAATTACAAAATGCTGCCGCAAAGGTTTACAAAAATGTATCATCTGGGCAACAGGAAAAGATGCTAACTATTGGTGGGAGGATTACTCTGAGGAACAGGATTTTTCGGACTACGATTTTATTGACAAGAAATCCCAGCTATCGGTTGACGAAATGCCTAAACATAATTGGAAGTTGGTGAATATTGACACAGACTCGCTATCCTTCGCCAAACAGGATGACTCAGAGTGGACCGATGCTGAGCAGGAAATGATTTTTGAACAGATTAATCAGATAATGTACTCCCCTTGGGAGGATGATGGTTTGTTTGACAGATTTGTGGTTCTGAAAGCAAAAAACTATGCTATGCGTGAACTAGGAAAGGATAAAATTAAGATTAAGGGGAGCTCACTAATTGATGCTAAAAAGGAGCCGGCTCTCAGAGAGATGATGAAAAAACTTGTGACCAATTTTATTAACAAGGATTTGGATTATGTCTCAGTTTACCACCAATACCTGAGAGAAGCCCTAGACATTACAGACATCTCTCGTTGGGCTGTCAAAAAATCTATCACAGAAAAGCTGATAGAAGGCAACGACACCGCCAAGAAGAAAGTGTTAGCTGCCTTAGGTGACCGACCTTACCAAGTTGGTGACAAGGTTTACCTATACAACTGCATAGATGGGATGATCCAGAAGATTGAGAAAGGAGAGCCTAAATTCCTAAAATCTGGTGAACCTAAAATGATTGAGAACAAAATTGTGAGGTTGTCGGAGAATTTTGATGGAGATTACGACAAAATTCACTATGTTAAGCGAGTATTTAAAACGATGGAGATATTTAAGAATATTATTGACATGGATCAAATTTTAAATTATAGTTTAAAAAAGAATATCCCCAAGTTGGAGGAAATATGATTACTATGACAGTCGGCGAAGCCCTTTTTGTTCTTTTAATTATTTTATTAGGATTTATTTTGCTTACGATATTAGATTAATCTTGACACCCACCCACTTTCTATGATATAATTATAGTAAGCAAACCCCCTCCCTCCTGTAGTCCTGAGTATGACTTTAAAAGGCTCACTTTTAGGAGAAATATGAACGTATTATCATTATTTGACGGAATGAGCTGTGGACAGATTGCACTCAATCGTCTAGGGGTTAACTACAACAATTATTACGCCTCTGAGATAGATAAATATGCCATTCAAATTACACAGAAAAACTACCCAAGTACTTATCAACTAGGAGACATCCTCAATTGGAGAGAGTGGGATCTTGATTGGTCCAGTATTTCTTTGGTTACTGGTGGATTTCCCTGTCAAGCCTGGTCTATAGCCGGTAAACAGTTGGGAGACCGAGACGAGAGAGGTAAACTATTTTGGGTGATGTTAGATGTAATTTCCCATGTCAAAAAGTATAATCCTGAGGTTAAGTTTTTAATTGAGAATGTAAAAATGAAGAGGGAATTCGAGGAATACATTACCCATCATACAGAGGAAGCTCTGGGTAAAGTTGAGAAAATCCAAATAAACAGTAATCTAGTTTCTGCACATAATAGACCTAGGTTTTATTGGACAAATATAAACAACTTAAAACAACCAAAGGATCTTAATATAAATTTAGGTTCTATTTTAGAAGATAAAGTTGATGAGAAGTATTATTTATCTGAAAAGATTTTAAATGGATCTATGGTCGGTAAAGGGTCATTTAATGGTAGATTTAAACCACTAACCAAAGATAGCCCGAAGAGTTATTGTTTAACCGCAAGATATTTTAAAATGGGAAAAACCGATCCCTATATCCAAGAAGTTGAAGGACCCATTAATTCAGTTAGTTCTAAAATTAGAAGACTTACACCAATCGAGTGCGAACGCCTCCAAACAGTTCCAGACAATTACACAGAAGGGGTCAGCAACACCCAAAGATATAAAATGTTAGGTAACGGATGGACGGTAGACGTAATTTGTCACATCCTAGGACACGAATATGGAAACAATTAAATCAATTCTCAAATACCTATTTGGCATCCTAGTCTCTGTATTAGGTTACCTTGCTCTTACCAAAAAGGATACCTCTGAGGAGGAGAAAGAGTTACAGGAACACAAAGAGGAAATCTTGGAAAAGATTGACGAAATCGAAAAGCAGGAAGTTGAGTTAGAAAAAAAGAAGGAAGAAGGATACTCTGAAGAGGAGATCCTAGATTACTGGGAGAATCGAGATGAGTCAAGATAGCTTAGCCGTCATTAGACTAAAACTACACGAAGCTCTTAAGAAAAATGAAGAGCTTAGGTCAGAAAAGTATAAAATCCTGAAGTCGGTAAAATCCGCACAGGAATTTTGTGATCAAAACAGAGCTTTCAGTGCTAAGGAAGTTTTGGATAAAATTTTGGAGAAAAAATGAAAGAACACGAAAAAGAATTACTCTCACGCTGTGCTGCTTACGAATTAGCGAATAATTTTGATTATGTACCAAATTTTGAGGAAGAGGAGACCGATGATTTCTTCCAAGAGTTTGTTTCAGAATACGGAGAAGATGTAGTTAAGTCTGCTTGTGAGCGGGAAGGGTGTAGATCTGACGAAGTAACTAATTCTCTAATTAATTACGTAAAGGGAATCTTTAAAAAATGAAATATTATATCTTATTTTTGATTTTTTTAACATGCTGTACTCCAAAAGTTGATCAAGAGGAAGCTGTACAAGAAGCTCAAAGGAGATTAGAGAATAAAAATTACGTTCTAGATCAATGTGATTGGTTAGCTAAAAGATATAATTTATACATAGTAACTTATAGATATGATAAGAAAGATTGGCTACTTACAAATGAGTGTTATTTTGTAAGTAAAAAGAGTCCTCAATTTAGAGTATTTATTTCGCCTAGAGGGATTTATGGATTTAGAAAAATTTTAACCTTAGGAAAAAATAAATGAAATTGATACTAGCTATTCTCATATCCCTGAACATCTGCTTCGCTCAGACAATCCAACCCATTACAAAGGGAGAATCTGCTCCTAAATCTGGCTATCTGGTTGACAAGAAGTTTGCTGAGCTTGCTACCTCAAATGACAAAGAAGTACGTCTTCTAAGGGCTAAAACAGCCTCTCTAAAGGATTTACAGGTCACACAAGAGGAACAGGTAAGCCTATACAAGAAAAGGGCTGAGAAGGCAGAAACAAGGGGTGATTTGAAGGGTATTGGTGGATTTTTACTAGGTGTGCTGGCTACAGGGTTAGCTAGTTACGTTGCAATAAAGGTGAGTGAGAGATGATTATTTTATTAGAAGCTTTTTTCTTTTTTATACTTATATGCCTTCTTCTGATATTTTTAGGAATGATTTTTTATGCTTTTTGTTTAATTATGGACATTGAGCCTAGAAAAACCAAACCTGTGGTGAAGCTTAGGAATATGGTTAAGAAATTGCTAGTGGAAGAAGAGTGATCTACGGAGAAGTATTAAAATATATTCTAAGCTACCAAAACACCGGAGTAATGTATAAATGGAATGGGGACGATTCTTGGGAAGAGTTGCCTCCCAGTAAATCAGGATATGATGCTAACTTAGCTTCTTTTATCCTCGAATTTCATTTCGAGATTAAACAAAAAACCAAAAACCTACCTCGGAAACAAAAGAAAAGGTTAAAGCACCACTTTAACAAAAAAGTAAAAAGGCTCAGAAAAGAGTTTAAAAAGTAGACACCACCTTCTACCGAGTGTCTATTTACTTGACAAAAGTCAAATTCATCTATATAATAGAAAGTCGGAAATTAACTAAGGAAACCGAATGAGCAAGAAAGGAAAGCTCAGAACGTTAAAAGATCGTTTTGAGGAAACATTATTGGAAGCTGAGAAGATTAGCGGTGTGAAAGCTGGAAGTCTGAGTCGAGATGAGTATGTCAGGATTACTGTGGATAACAAGGTAAAGGGTAGGCTCAACAAAGAAGAGCTTAACTTTATTGGTGGGTACGCTTCTATGCGTAAGCAGTTAATTGATGAAGGGAAAGTGGATGTTACAATCCAAGTACCAAAAATACTAGTTCTGGATATTGAGACTTTTCCGATGGAAGCTTACGTTTGGGGATTATTTGACCAGAACATAGGATTAAATCAGATTAAAAAGGATTGGTCTATTATGAGTTGGTCAGCTAGATGGTTAGATCAGCCTGAGGATACAGTAATGTATATGGATGTTAGGGGTCAGAGAAATCTGAGAGATGACAAAAAAATCCTAAAACCCTTACTGAAACTTATGGATGAAGCTGACATCGTTTGCGGTCAAAACAGTAAAAGTTTTGATGTAAAAAAGATCAACGCTAGGGCTAAGATTAATGGTTACAAACCACCATCGTCTTTTAGGCAATATGATACTAAAATTATGGCTAAGAGGTACTTCTCTTTTACATCCAACAAACTTGAATATCTGACACACAAACTGTGTACAGATTCTAAAAAGTTAAGTCACGCTAACTTTCCTGGGTTTTCTCTTTGGAGTGCCTGTTTAGAGGATAATTTGGAAGCTTGGGAAGAGTGTGAAGCCTACAACAAAGCTGACGTAAATTCTACTGCTGAGTTACTTCTCCAACTCCTACCTTGGGATAACACAATAAATTGGGAAGTTTACAGAGACAATCTTACATTTCACGCATGTACTTGCGGATCTACTGAATTTAAAAAGAACGGGTTTAGGACAACCAATACTGGTAAATTTCAGAGATTCGTTTGTAAGCAGTGCGGAAAAGAGAGTAGCAGCAAGGAAAATCTAAAGTCTACTAATTTCAGAAAAAAGCTTAGAAAAAAGTGTGATAGGTAATTAATGAAAATTAACAACTTCTCCGACCAAGCACACACAACAGGTCTTTACCTCCCAACTAGGACAATGTTCCTAACTGGTGAGGTGGGGATCGAAATGTACGAGAACGTGATTACCAATCTTCACATTTTGGATACCCAACCAGGGACAGTCAAAATTTACATCAACTCAGGTGGTGGAGACGTTACCCAAGCTTGGGCAATATACGATGCTATCCGAGCTATGAAATGTATGGTTAGGTGTGTCGTTTTTGGTGAAGCAAGTTCTGCTGCATCCCTAATCCTACAGGCTGGTGACGATAGGATTCTCACTCCCAATTCTGAGATGATGATTCACGTTGGTGAGGAGGGTTACGAGCAAAACCACCCTAAAAATGTTGAGAATTGGTTTATGCGAAGCAGGGAAGTTGAGGAAAAAATGAAAGATGTTTACCTTAAAAGGATCAAAGAGAAAAAACCTAGATTTACTAAGAAAAAGTTTGAAGAGCTCTGGATGTTCGATAAGATTTTGAAACCTAAAGAGTCAGTAGCTCTAGGTTTAGCTGACAAAATTCTAGAAGGTTCCCTGTGATTACAGTCAGTTGGGTTGCTATTACAGTTGTCCTGCTCCGATTGTTCTTGACAAAGTGCTTAAAATTTGTTAGAATTAAGGTAGATCTTTCTAGTTTTAAGAAATATCTAATCCGGTATGTTCGTTGGAGAGCTACAAGTAGGTTGTGGCGACTTTTAGGAGGTTTTTAGTGTTCAAAATGTGTATGTGTAAATGTGGAGGGTTAATTCATGCAAAGAACAAAGCCTACGGATACACAGGTAAGGTTTGTTTTTGTGAAAAACCTGAACCTCGGGAGAATGATTTGATCGGTTACGAAAAAACTTTGACAGAAAAAATATTAGATGAGCAGGGACACGCTCACACAAAAGAAGATAAAGAGAATCCAGAAGTTTCACAAGGGGGTTCCTTACGCTACAATAAGGGTAAGCCTCAGTTTTCCAACCTATCCCCGCATTTTATCTTGGAAATGATGAAGGGAATGACTGCTGCCAATGACAAATACCCATATCTTAATTATACGAAAAAGATGGACGTTCGTACAGCCTCTGACAGCCTGATGAGACACTTTCTAAAGTTTCAACAAGGGCATGATATAGACGAAGAGTTAGGAACTCACCATATGGCTCTGGTGGCTATAAACGCTATGATAATTTACCAGAACCTCCTAGATTTTGGAGATAAGGTGGATAGCAGATATCAAAAAGAGAAAGAGAGAGTGCAGGGTGAGAAGGGGGAAGAGTGAGCAATTGGCGAAAGGAGTTGAAAGTTGGAGATTGGATTTTAGTAGATGATATGAGCAGGCAAAGAGTTGTTTTAGTTAGAGTAAAAGAAGTTGAACCTCTTAATAGTGGAGCGGCTGGAGTTTTCGTACATAGTAAACATAATTCTTACTCTTGGTATCCCTATAGATTAAATACTAGTGCTGCTAATATTCTAGCCCCTCTCAATACAAAAATAACAAAAATATTAATAGGAGAACCCAATGCTTAAATTAATTCTACCCCTACTCTTACTAACATCCTGCTCAAGTTTCAGGACCATTTTCAAAATCAGATAATCCAGAAGACGGTTACAGTCGTCCAGAAAAGATTGAGTCCTGTATGCGCAGATTTAGGAAGCAAGGATTTTCAGAGAATTTTATTAAAGACGTTTGTCCAAACCTATACAAGGAATACTAATGGAAAAGATTAAATTTATGAATATGAAAGAAGGTATCGTTTACGAGAGAGAATCGGATGGTAAGCTCTTCAAAAAAATAGGAGAAAGGTTACTATCTGCTGATCCAGAGGGTACGTTTAAGGAGACTGAGGATGTTTCCCTAGCTGACCTATTCTCAAAAACACACAAGAATGCGAATGACTCCCTAATGGATATTTACAATCTAATGGTTTCAGGAAACATTTCTGAACAGAAAAATGCACACAACAGGCTGTTGAGAGAGATTATTCAGAAGATTGATAAGTTGGAGAGTAGGGAATGAAAGTTGGAGATTTTTTCTGGAATACTCAATATAACTATCTTAGTAAAATATCATACATTTCATTTGACTACGGTAAACCCTTTTATAGTTATAATGATTTAATAGGGGCTCACGGAGGAGGGTGTACGGGCGACGCTTTTAGAGAAATACACACACCTCTAAACAAAATCCTAAAAATCTTAACAGGAATTAAACATGAAAGTTAAATTAAACGGTAACGCAACTTTACCTAAAAAAGCTCACCCAAGTGATGCAGGTTACGATCTGGTTGCAACGGGCAGAACTAGAATAGGCAATATCCTAACTTACGAAACAGATATTGCTGTAGAGATTCCTAAGGGTCATGTTGGATTACTCTTTCCTAGGTCTTCAGTTTATAAGTATGACCTAGAGCTATGTAACTCTGTGGGAGTTATTGATGAGAATTTCAGAGGAACAATAAAAGCTAAATTCAGGGAAATCCCAACAAAGGATCTAATTGCTAAACCTAAAATCTACGATATCGGCGACCGCGTGTGTCAACTGGTAATTGTACCGATCTATTCTGAAGAGTTGGAAGTTGTGGATAGTTTGGATAAAAGTTATAGGGGGTCAGATGGCTTCGGCAGTTCAGGAGTTTAGTCCAGGGGATTTAGCTCTGTGTATTGGCGAATGTGACGATTTTTTTACGCCAGGTAAAATATACGTAGTAAATTACACTAAAATCGATCATTGTGGTGATATCGAATTATGGGCTTACGACAATTACGGAATAGAAGATTGGTGGTATGTTGAAGCATTCACCAAACTCCCAAAATCCAAGGTACTAAATGCTCTCTACGGTATTGACAAAACCTAAATCTTATGATATAATCCTATGTGACCTTATCAGAAGTTAGAAAATTTTTAGAAGATCTGGAAGAAGGGGAACCGTTTATTGTGTTCCCCGACGACTACTACCCAGTTGAGATAGCTTTCGGATATACAATTTTTCACGACGATTGGGTAGAAATCGAAACCCCCACATTAATTCATGACGGAATGGAATTTGAAAACATCCGTTTAGTAAAATGTCCCAAACTATTAGGAGTTCTGGTTGGATATAAATGATTTATACAAAGGAAGTTATTACAAAAGAGTCAAACAAATTGCCTCAGGGTATAAGTTTATGTACTGGACAAGTGTCCGACCTACCAACAAAATAATCCAAATCCTAATGGGAATCCCACCAAACACAGAATACGTAATGAAAAATGGTTCGATAGTCTGGAGAAAGGTGAAGAAGTAAGTGGTCAAGGAAAAAATTGTGAACTTTGGCAAAGAAAAAGATAGTGCACAGGAACTTAAATCCACCATTAGGAAACTAAAGGCTAAAGTGAGACGACAGGAGAAAGAGATTGCTAGACTGAAATCAGAACTTAAAACCTCAGACAAAGGGTTTAAAAAATCTCAGAAGCACGTTGAGGAATTAACTGATACTCTGAGTTTGGAAGAAGCGATTGATACAGCTAACAAGTTGAGTAAGCAGAAACCTAAGCTGTTAAACAAATCTGAGAAGCAAAAACTTGTAGACGATTTAGTTAAAAGTTATAGTAGGAGAAAAAATGATAAAGAGAAGTGAGTTAAAAGAGATATCCGACAGCTACCATGCTGAGAAACAGAAAGAAGTAGACAAACATATTGATGGTTTGTTGGCTCACACAGAGAAGGTTACTAAGAGGATTGCTAAGTACGGTGGGTATCGAGTTCATTTGGATGTTATTGTTCAGGAATACATGGCTGATAATTACCTTTTTGACAACCTAACTCCTAGTGAAAAGGTAAGAGATGCTCTCAAACTAAAGCTTATCGAGGATGGGTGGATTGAAAAAGAAAAAATAGCAGAAACCAATGAAATAATGTGGGAGTAAAATGAAAGTTGGAGATTTAGTTTTAATTTACAAGGATATTACCCCAATGTGTCTAGATGGTGGGGTTGCTCAAATTATTGATACATCCGGTGACGATCCTAATACCATTCTGGTAGCTAACCTAGAAGATATTGGTGAAGTTACCTACAAAAATAGACATGATCCAGATGTTGTGAAGTGGGTTCTCCTAGCTGAGAATTCATTTTGGGTTAATAAAGTTGATTGCAAAAGATTGAGCTTGGACAAGCCTAGTTTTTTAGACAAAGTTAAGGATTTTTTTAGTGGGATCTTAAAATGATGAAGTTATTTTTGGGTCTAATTTTAGGTTTAATCCTTTACCCTTTTATCATGCCCTATCTTTACACTCTTTACTTTTTTATATTTATTTACCCTTCAATTCAATAAGGAGTTTTTTAGTGGGATTTTTTAGTAACAATTCAGGGAAAACCTTTCAATTAATTGGTCACAAAAGAAGATTACCTAACTCACAAAAATTTGATGAGGTGGAGTTTGAAGTAATATCCGACAGCTACCAAAATGCAGTTAAAGCAACCCTTTTAACTAATTTAGTTATTTGCAAGAAAACGAAGAGAGCTTATCCAGCTAACTCTTTCGATTATTTTACAGAAAAAGAGGAGTCGTAGTGGAATTTTTTAAAAGCATTCATTTTTTCCTGTGTGAAACAGCACTTAAATTTATTCTATTAATTTCACCAACAACTCTACAAACTAGATTTGTGGAAATGAGCAATATGTACTCTCAGGTTCTGGAAGCTCTGGAGCAAGGGGCAGATGTAGTTATTACTCAGGATATGTACTATTCTCAGCAAGAAAAGAAACCTAAGAGAGACTCTAGCCATTTGTCCCTAATGGACGGTGGTAACGAGCAGGAATTTGATTTACACAAATATGGAGCAGATAGTGGCGAAAAAGAAGAAAAAGAAGTTCAATCTAAAGGGGAGGATAATCAATCTTCTGAGGGATCTGTCGATCAAACATCCTCAGAGGAAAGCAGTGGAGGATCGGACTAAAGTTGAAATTGCTTGTCACGAATGTGAGTCATGCGGTAAATGGCTTTACAAGGGAACTTCCCAAAAAAACTATGAAGCACTCTGTGAGAAATACCCTGATAAAAATATTGAGAGAGGTAGATTGGATATTGACCATGTTCACACAGTTATACCCATAGAGAAAGGGTGGAAGTTTACCTACGACGAGTACATCGAGAGGTTATTCTGCGGGTCCGAACTTTTACAGGGTCTCTGTAAAGAATGTCATAAAGAAAAGTCAGAAAAAGAAAATATTTTAAGAAGAAGCTTGACAGAAAGCTAGTGTTATGCTATAATATTCCGTCACTTACAGAGGAGAAACATGAAATTTTTACTAACATTACTATTATCCGTGGTATCGGTATTTACTTTTGCTGAACCCCTAAAAGAAATTACCCTTACATCTAAAAATACCGTGGTGATGCGAAGCAAGTTCAGTTCTTCCTCCGTAGCTAAGGTGCAGGGTGAACTATTTAACCTGTCATCCAGACTAGATGTAGATGATGACATTTACCTAGTCTTAGATTCCCCAGGTGGTTCAGTTATTGCTGGTATGCACTTAATTGATACGGTTAAGACCTTACCTCAAAATGTTCACACAATTACACTTTTCGCGGCTTCTATGGGCTACCAGACTGTCCAGAACCTAGGTAAGCGATACATCGTACCCTCAGGAATCCTAATGTCTCACAGAGCCTTTATTGGCGGTCTGAGTGGACAATTAGATGGCGAACTAGAATCCAGACTATCATTTTACAAAGAGATTACCACTTCCCTAGATCAAGTAGCAGCTAAACGTGTGGGTGTACCCCTTTCTGATTACAAAAATCTAATTATTAACGAATATTGGGCAGGATCTCTAAAAGCTGTCGCTCAGAACCATGCAGATGAGATTGTTTCAGTGAAATGTTCTAAAAGTCTAATGGGAACCTACAGACAGAGGATTGCTACGTTTTTCGGAGCATTCACCCTAACCTATTCAAAATGTCCGTTAATCAGAGGACCAATTGCTTTCGTTAGAGGAAGTAGGGAAGCTTTTGATAAATTTGAGCAACAATACATGCTTGACAGAAGACTACCATTTGAAATGAGGTAATAATGTCTACACAAGATATCCAAGATTTATTAAAAGAAATCGAAGAAGCTGAGAAAAGGGCTGACCCAGAAATGGAGGTCAGTCAAACTAAGAGAACAGTTGAAAGAGGACTTTCTCGAAGCCTAAAAACATTTATCCAAGGTAAAAATATCATTGCTGGAACAGACAAAATTCCCAACTATTTTATCTATAGAATGTATTTGGATTTTGAGCCATGGACACCTAAGGTATCTAAGATAGAATTCTTTAGACAGTTTAAAAAGGCTTTCACTGGTAAGCGTACAGGTAAAGGTCGATATTATCTTCTGGATGGAAGTAAGTTCGAGATGACCGAAGAGATGCTTGCTCAGGCAAAAGAGCTGGATAAAAAGTGAGTAAAAATAAAAGACGCAAACACTCAGGCTTAAAGAAGAGCCACAACACCAAAGCTAGAAGGCACGTTATCGAAGCAGATTACGTTGACGGTGTTTACAATTCCAAAGGTGAGAGGGTAATTCGTCCTCTCACTGAGGAAGAGAAAGATTGGCTAAACAAGTTTTACGAAGAAACTGTGGTTACCAATTTCCTACATGGCAAAGGGATGAAAGAAAAAAATAAGGAAATTAAATCACTACTCCATTGTGAAGAATACAAAAAGCTCTCACAGGAACAAAAGGAAGCAACAACCAAACAGGAAAAAGAGCGTTTTAAGGAGCTAAAAAAGTTAATTAAAGAACAGAATATGGACGACTATGGTGAGGAAATTGAGGAGCTTAGAGAGGAACTCCAAGATTTGCGAGACCAACATCTACTCTACCCTGATCCAGAAGACCATAAGATCTTTTTTACAGAAAACAACCATAGAAATAACGATGTCCTAAACAAGGCTAGGCTAGAAGAATTCAAACCAGAGATCATGGATAAATTACAAGCTGAGGTATTAAAGGATTTGGATTACGAAGAGTATTTAATCGACTTAATTGAGGGTGAAGATGAAGACGGGTGATTGGGTGATATGCATTAAAAATGCTTTTATGATTTTTGATTCTGGAAGAATGTACAAAGTTGAATACTCTAACGATCTGCATTTTAAAATAAAAGACAATATTGGTGAATATAGATTTACTTTTAAATCTAATTTTACCCCCTCTACCAAAATAACCAAAATTCTTTACGGAATAAAATGACGAAACGATTTACTTTTGAAAACAGAATTAAATACATGAAGGTGAGAGATGGTGTTTACGACACCAAAATTTTCACCTCTGCTACCCGTGGAGCCAAATATAAAATCCGTCTAGACAGAAATGAGAAGCTTATCAAGATAATTAATCTAGGTAACCGAAACATTATCTGGAAGATGGAGAATAAGTTTGAAAAATATATGAAGAAAAAAGCTCGCGAAAAGCTAGAAAAGCTTGGAGTTAAGCTTGAAAAATCCATAGTCTATCATGAGAAATCTTTAGAACGGATAACCGAAGATTTTGACGTATCCAACACCAATACCGACGATAGTACCGACAATCCCTAAATAGGTTGAGAACTTCTTAGCCTTCTCGTATTTCCTAGTCTTATTCTCTTTTTTGAATGAATAGTCTTTCACCATTTCTGTGAGTTCTGGTAGGATGCTTACCAATGGCTCGATCTCTGCTGCAATCTTTTTATCACTGGAAACGTGGTCTTTTACCTGGGAGGTGAATACCTTTAGATCCCCTTTCAATTCAGTAGTACGTTCAAGCATATCCGCATGCACTTTGTCTACTTTTTCGTGTAACTTTTCCTGACCTAGCTCTAGCTTTTCAAACCGCTTGTCATTGTACTCATTTTTGTCCATTCTAACCTCAACACTACTTCTTATCCTGCACTTTCTCTAACAACTTCCTAAAAGCTGGTTGTTGCTGCAACGTGAATAATATCGCTTTTCTTTTATCTTCGTTTTGATTTGCTTGATCCAACACCCTAGCAAACTCTTCCCCTGATCTACCTTGCTGTCTGAAAGCCTCAGCAAGCTCTGTGAGCTGTTCTGGTTGCGCTTCCTCTAGCCTAGCCATGTTAACTTTAGAACGAGTCTCAGGGTCGTTTTTGACGTCCTCAGGAGCTTCTGCTCCGCTAATAGCTGCAATTCTGGTAGCAAGCTTAGGATTCTTCTCCATAGCTTTTGGGATTACGTTTACAAGGTTGTCTGCCTTAGCGGCAGTTCTACTAACAATTGATGGATCTTTTAGTACCTTGGATGAAATGTAAGGCGCTGCTGCCGCTCCACCAAGAGCTGTTGCGATAACAGGGTTACCCATTGAAAGAGAGAATCCTGCCGACCCTAGGATAGCTTTCGCTGTGGTGATAGCACGAGTTGAGTATCCCTGCTTATCAGCCCACTTTTGGAATTCTCTTAACTCAACCTCATTAGCCAAATCTTCACCAATGTTTAAGAATTTCTGAGCTTCATCGTTTAATAAGAGATCGCGAAGATCCGCTTTGTCCTCTTTAGCGAGACTTTTTAGTTTATTAGCTACCGAGTCTACATTTTTAAATTTTAGACCTCTTTCAGCAGAAACTATATCACCAAACTCGTCGTATGCTTTTACAAAGTCATCCTGAACTCCTAACCTTTTGGTAAGTTTACTTAGGTAATCCATTCTTTGGGCGGACTCTGCCATATCTTTTTTATAAGCAGGATTGTTAGCTTTCAGTTCATTTGAAAAACTCTTTCTGAGATCACCAAATGCCTTAGCTACACCGGAAGTTTTTCTATCTCCACTTTCCTTAAAAGCAAGATCACTCATATCGTCAATAATTTCTTGCCAATCTTTTTGCGAAACTCCGTCAATATAATCTCTTTCTATTTTACCAGCATACTCTCTAAGAGCTTTCTTTGCACTATCGTCAGTTCTTCTGAGCTCATTAGCTTTATCTTTGATTAGATCGGTAAAATACTGAACTCCAATTTCTTTTTCTTCTCCAAGAGTCTGTCTAGCTGAAGAAGATAAACTTCTAGCCTCTTCACCTAAACGATTAACTCTACCCTCAACATCTTTTGCTATGTCAGTTAAACTTCTAGCAACACCAGAGAACTTCTCAGGGTTTGCAAATATTTCATCAACTTTATCAGCAGGTAATCCTGAAGTAAATTTTACAGCAGCTTTTGCGGCTTTACCGCCTAGACTTCTCAGACCCTGAGAAACGGTAGATCCAACAACAGGTATGGCAGTTGAAAGTAATGCAGCATCTTTAGCTGATTCCAATACAGCTTCTGGAACTTGTTCTAATTCTTCCGCTTGACCTGCACCATAAATACCAGCTTCAGTAATTGCTCTAGGGGCAGTTTTTAATCCTGTTTTTAGTGCAGCTTTACCGACACCAGAAAGAGTTCTAGGTACAGCTTTTGCGACAGTACTAGCAGCTTTACCAGTAGCGCCAACACTACCGGCAGGCAAAACCATAGAAGCACCTATTTCCCCAGCAAGGTACGCGTTAGGATTAGCTTCTTCAGCAGCTTTTAGTTCAGCTCTCTCCTCGTCACGTAGATCTTCGTACAGGCTACCACCAATATCGCCCGTGAAGCCTTGCTCAGCTAATTGCTCGTCTACAGAGGAAACGCTATCTCCACCGAGAAGACCTTTTAATCTATCAAAAGCAGAGTAGGCACCAGCTCCCAATTCATCACCAAATCCAAGGGTTACACCTTGAGAAGCTCCGCGAAGAGCCGATTCAGTCATGGTGGGAGTTTCAACCGGAGTTTCTTCCTCAATAGTGTCATCACTATCAAAGAAATCCTCTGGTGACTCTACTGTGTCTTCTGCATCAAAAAAATTATCAGCCATAATATTACCTTACTATCTTCCCGCCCTTATCAATATATTTTTGGGCAGCAGATTTTTTTACACGTTTTCTTTGTCCATTGGGAGCTTCAATTATGACGCTATCTTCAATAACGGTATCTTTTGGAGTGTATCCCCTCAATGTTCTATTATCTCTAAAGTATTTTGCTTGGTCTTTAAATCCCTTAACTCTAAGATCGAGTTTTCTAATCTCATCTTTCAAAGCTCTAATGTTTTCTTCAGTACTTCTTCTTGGATCAAAAGCGGTGTTAATAATGTTTTCACCTTCAATAGCAGCAAACTGACCACCAAGAATAGGTCTTAGCATCCCTTGGATTGCAGATCTTACTTGAGTCTTTGCTTCAGCTTCTTCAGTTAGAATACCCGCCCTTTCAGCAGCAGCAGTTTTGATTCCAGCTAATGCTCCAGTGTCTAAATCGCCCTTTTCTAGTTTTTTAACAATATCATTGAGCTTTCCACGATTAATTTTAATATCGCCTTCAGTCTTTAAAAAATCTTGGTATTGTTTAGCAAACTCTCTATCTTGAACTTTTTCACCTTCAGTGGGAGCAGCATCTTTAGCTTCTTGCTTAGCCTTTCTTTCTGTTACTTTAGCTTTTAAAGCTTTATCTGCTCTCAGATTCTGAGCATCAATCATGTCTTGACGATACTTCCTTTGTTCCTGAGCTTGCTCTAACTGAGCTGTAGATCTAAGCTGATCCATAAGCTCACCACGCTTTTGTTCGTATTGACTCATTCCAATATTTGTAGGCATTTTCGTTTCGATAACTCTATTTTTGTCTGAGTAAGGGTTAGCTGCTGAAAATTGAGCTGAAGCATCTAAAAGACCCTTAGCTAAGGTTAACCATTGGTCCTTACTTTGAGCTGAATCTCTCTCACCTTGGAGATTTTGTAGTTCTTTTAAAAGGGATTGTGAGGTAACAGGAGTTCCCTCTTTCTCTTCTTTTTTAGGTTCAGACACAGCTTTGAGTAACTCTTCCTGTTCTTTCAATTTTTTATCCTTATCTTCCATTATTTTCCTCGCAATCGTTTAGCTTCCTCTTTCCTTCTTTTAACTAGCCCGGGTAAAACTACACCTTTAGATTGTGTAAATTTCATCAAGTGTTTGGCAGCTTGTCTAAACCCCTCTTTATTCAGGGTCTGGATAATTCTGCCTAATGCTGTTGGTCCAATATTGTATCCGACCTCGTGTAAAACATCTTCCTGATCTTGAGTCAACGCTCTGCTAACCCTAGCTATACGTTTATTCACTTGTTTCCGAACAGGGTGGTGTTTAGCCCACTTTCTCGCATTCTTTTTAGACAAACCCCAGTAGAGCCAATCCTTTTTATACCATACTTTCGGTATTACCGTTCCGTAACCGATTGTGGGAGTACCCGTATAGTTACCAGAAACTATGTCTTTTTTTGTTAAGGTCTTACCCGTAATATCGTCATAGGGTTTTGACCTAAAGCCTTCCTTTTTTAGGAGAAGCTCAAAAGACTTTGGTGACTGAGCTGCAAATGTTTGAAATGTTAATAGTAAAGCTAAGATAATTTTCATCACTCTACAGTTTAACATAATTTCAACAACTTGTCAAGTTATTTTTTGCCCAGCATATCTAAAAGTTTGTTGAATCCACGAGCCTTAGCTTCCTGATCCATCAACTTATCTTTCATTCTCTGTTGCTGCCCTACGTTAGCAACGAGCTCACCACTGTTAATTCTATCTGGGAGTAGGTCACCTGAGAAAGAATCACCTTCAATAATTCTACCTTCATCCATATCTTCAGCTTCGATGTTCCCTCTTAGGAAATCCATAAGCTCTTCTTGGGCACTAGGATTAATTGATAGTTCGCCTTCATCTAAAAGTTCGTCTACTCTCTCACCACCTTCTGTGTAAGATGCAGGAGATTCCATACCGCCATCAGCAAATTGACCTCTTAGGTATTTCATCGGATCATCCATAGTTTTTCTAGGAGCCTGAGGTGTTGCTTGGGGAACTTGGTCAGAACCCTGAAGAGCTTTTGCTACACCCATGAGACGGTTTTTCATTTTCTCATCATCGACTAATTTTTGTTCATATTCTCCCTGAGCTGCACGAAGGGCATCTAACCCTAATACTCCACCATCATTATACTTATTAGGCATCTGCATTGAACGAATAGCGTCTAGTAATTGATTAAGCTCTTCAATACGACTATCACCAGCTTCAGGACTAGGTTTATCGTTAGACATTCTAGCTGAGTCATTTACTTCAGGCTTACCTTTACCACTCTCTAGTTCTTTTACTCGATCATTCATATCAGCAAGACTAGCCATTGCAGTCATAAGCATTTTTTCTTTGTCAACCATTTTCCCTTCTGGAGTATCCATAACCATGTCGCGACCAAGATCAGATTTCTCTAAATCCTGAGCCATAACTCCAGTATAGTCAGTGTCAGAAATTGCACCAGTACCACCTTCTTTATAGTCATATTTTTTAGGCTTTATTTTATCAAGCATGTCTTTAAATTCGTCAGACTTAGCATCACGAACATTTTTCTTAGCCTTTTTGTCCGACATAGCAAATGCGGCAATACCAGATCCTAATAAACTTCTCGTACCAGCAGCTTGAGCCTGAGCAGCTTGAGCTTCACGGTTAGCTTGATTATACATTCCCTGAGCTTGATTTTGTAATTGATTGGTAATACCAGTAGCCTTAGCCATTTGATTTTGGAATTGCTGTTGATAAAGACCTTTATTAGCCATTTGTTGCTGATTGCGAGTGTTAGTTCCTTGATTAGCAATAGCCTGTTGAGCAGCTAAGTTAGCTTGATTTACATTTTGTCTATTCATTGCATTGAAACGTGCAATTTCGTCAGCAGCAGAAGCCTTTTGAGCGTCTCTAGCAAACTGTGTAGCGTCTAGCTGTGAAGACATATTAGCAACGTTTTGAGCGGCTTGACGACGATTTTGAGAAGCCTGAGCAGCTAAATTCATAGCCTCCTGTCTAGCTCTGTCAGCACCGGATTGACTAGAAAGTAATCTAGCAGCGAGTTCTGAGCCTCCACCACCCATACCTCTTTCAGCCATTTCCTGTCTGATCGAAGCTTGTCTTGCTTGCTCGTCGCCTCTAGCTGCACGAAGTAGTGCATCTCTGCGCATACGATCTTCAGCAGTGAGACCCTGTTCTGCAAATTCTTTTTCGGATGCAATTGCTTGGAGAATATTGTCTCTAAGCTGAGGGTCCATGTCCAGTTCTTCTAAACGAGAAGGAGATAGTTGTTCAGTTTCTAATAGTCCAACTAGCTTAGGAATTTCTAAGGCTAAACGTTGCTTCTCAATTTCAGGAATATCCAGTTTCTCTAGTTCACGAACTGCTCTTTGCTCTAACTCCTGCGCCCCTCTAGAAGCACCAGCTCCAGCACTTGTATCAGCAGTGAGACCTAAGGCTCCAGTGATTCCACTTACAACTTTTCCCATATTATAATTCCTTAACCAAGTAAATTAATGTGTATTCATTTTTAAGGACGCGATAGCCCATTTTCTCTATAAATTTAAAACTGTCCATGTAGTTTTTACTTCTAATGCAAACAGTACATACAACATGCTTACATCCAGCGTCTTTAGCAAACTCTTCTATTTTATTTGAGTAAGTTTTTCCTTGACCATTATTACGAAATCTAGGAACAACAAATATCTCGTCTACGATAAAATTCTCATCCTCAATTCGATAAGTAAAAAATCCAAACTTATCTTCATATAATAAGCCACCACTACGTTCTTTAATGTAGGCAGCATATTTATCCAAGTAGTTTCCTCAGAGCTTCCAAGCGAGTATTTTTTACAGCACCATCAGCAGCTCTAGTTGGTCCTAATACATTTCCGTAGTCGTAGCGATTTTGGATTTGAGTGAGTGCTCCACCTAAAAGATCTTTTAACTGATCTGCACTAATTAAATCTTGAGACCCAAACCCAGTAAGTGCTTGATTTACATCTAATCCTAAATCTGCGTAAAGGTCTCCCAAAGGATTTCCTGTGCGGTAAGGACTAGTCAATGCATTCCCACTATAATCTCTAAAACCTGATTGTTGTTCAATAAAAGGTTGTAATAATTGAGTTAGTTCCTGAGATATTCCTAATTCTCCAGCACGACGAGACAACTCGCGATTAAAATTTTCCTGTCTCTGAGCATTTTGAAGAGCTTGAGTTCTTCCTTCATTAGCAAACCTTGTATAACTAGTGTCTAAAGCGTCAGCTCCACTAGGCATTAGACCCATAATTTTATCGTAATTCTCATCAAGGTTTCCGATTAACCCTCTAAGTCTTTCTGACTCATCCATATACTGACCTCTTCTCTCAGCAACCGCGTCACGAAGAGCTTGCATTTGGTTAGCTTCAGTATCAGCGAAACTACCGATAGCTGTTGGATCAGTTAGAATATCTTGAGTTGTACCCTCTAATCTAGCAAGCGCATTAGCGCGGTCTAGGTCTTCTTGGGTAGCAATACCTTCCAATGTTGGAGCGGCAGTTAAATAGTCATTAATATCTACTCCGTATAATCTATTATCTTCTAGACCAATTTGATCTAATAATTCCTGAGAAACATTTCCTTGGTTCACAGCTTCTCTGAATTGAGGAGCTAATCCTAGGCTACTTTCAACCTCAGATCTACGCGCCTCCAGACTGTCTAAAAGGGCTTTCTGAGCAGCGTCAACGCCTGACTGCATACTTTCCCTTAGATCGGCTCCAGAACGCACGAGAGAGGCTCTGTCAGCCGCAGATCGATCCTTAGCAGCAGACAATTGACTCTGTAGATCGGCGATAGCTCTACGAGGAGCTTCTGAAACAATACGTCTTGCGTCCTGATTACCAGCTACTAGGAAATCATCTAGAGCTCTCTGACCAGAAGTGTACCTGTCGTTTCCACCAAAAGTCTTTCTAAGTAGTTCCAATCTAGCATCTTGCCTATCAGCATTCTGAGCTAGATTCTGCATATTCTGAACCTGATTCTGGATATTAGAGAAATCTGCTGAGGGAGCAACGAATTGGTTAGGACCAGTTAATAGCTCCTGAAAGCGAGATACAGCAGAATCTTCAATAGGCTGTTGTCCAGCTTGAGCGATCTGTTGATCTGCAAATTGTTGAGCTTGCTGCATTCTAGCACGATTCTCGTCCACCTGTCTTTGGAATTGAGATTTTTGTTGTTGAATTTGTTGACCAACTTGAGCAGCAGATCTATTCTGAGCCTTCTGAACATCCTGACTAATGTTTTGAACCGCAGGTTGGTTAGCTTTTTGATATGCTTGCAAATTGGTAAATGTACCGGAACCCTTACCACTAGCAGAGGTAGCGTTAGATTGTCCAGTTGTAGGAGTCTTTTGTTGAGTTGGCATTCCCTGAGCAGCAGTAGGTACAGCCTGACTCGATGTTTGGAGAGCCTTTTTTTCTTGATCCATCTGCTGTTGATTCTGATTAGCAGGGGTCAGGACGTTCATCCCTGATTGACCTTGCTCTTCTTCTTCTGGTACATATGCCATATTTTCTCCAAAAATAGCGAAAAAAGAGGATAAATCCCCTACTATATATTGTTAAATTGACCTAAGAAGCTCTAAAACGAGCCTATAACGGGTATTAGGTCTTAATCCAGTTACGTGTCTTACTCTATAGAGGTTCTGACCGTTGTTTAGAGCGGTGAAACTAGCAAATGGAGCTCCCAAAGGGAAACGGTTAGGATTAGTCAAGTCATCCACTCTGGTGACGTTACAGCCAATATACCCCTGCTCAGCACCAAAGTTGCCATCAGCAGTTACATTACCATTAACATCAACTGTCACATCCACAGTCACAATCTCTCTATTTAGATTGGTAGTATCCAAATCACCATTAACAACATTCGTCACCTGTTCAATGAAATAGTTATAGATGTCAGCGAGAGCTCTGAAATCTCTACGATTCTCTTCAGTGATATTATCAACCTTCAATCTTCTAGGTGTGTCTAACTGACTCATTATCTATACGCCCTTCTAGAAACAGCTCTAGGATCTAATGATATTCCATTAAGTTTTACTAGTTCGCGAGCATTCCTATGTTCTAGCCTAACTTTCATAAATCTACATCTCTGTTTTTGTTTTGGGATATAAGTTCTTTTAGGTATCTCTTTTCCGAGACCTCCCCAGACAAATTCTCCCCAAGATCCTGAACCCCAATCTCCGACACCATCGAGTTCAAAATCTACAAACTCAAAGTTCTGAGAAAGATCGGTTGCATATCCAACTTTACCACCATAAAAGTTTGTTTGATCGAACATGAAAGTTCCTTGACGAACTTGTTTTTGCATTGATCGATCACCAAAATGTTGAGGCTGGTACTCTACCTGCATATCGATATGTTTAAAAATAGAACACGTTCCTGAAAGTAGGGGTAGGATTCTATTTAAAGTTACCTGATTGGTCTGTGTATCTATCGTTTCAATTACTGCCTCATATGGAGTAAAATAAGTCAGAGGGTCGTAATTTTTAAAAAATGTATCACAAGCTGGATCGTTTAGTTCAGCAATCATTTCATTAAAATCAGTGTACTGATCCTCGACAACATTGGTGAATACTCTAACAGTAATTGTTCCTGAGGAATCATCAGCTACTAGTTTTGCGTTTAAGTTATTTAGAGCTAAAGCCATGTCATCACCAACACTAGGATTTAGTGTCGTATAATCAGTATCGTCTAATCCACTATCAATATCTAAAGTATACGTTAGCCTTCTAAACTTAGAAAGAGTTACTGCCTGAACTTGCTCTATTACGTCTCCAATTTCTACATCAGTTAAGCTACCTAGAGTTAATGTATTTTCGACAACAGTATCGGTAACAATTAATGCTGAGAAATCTCTGTCAGAGTAATCTTTTCTATCTCTATTTTTCCTTTCTTCTTGGACAAATGCTCGTTTACCGTCACCAATATAAATCTTATCCTGATTCTCTAGAACAAATCCGCAGGTCGCAGAAGTTGTCCACCTAGTCCAAGTTCCGGTAATTGAGTTATATCGATAAGCCTGATCTGCTACCGTAGAATTCTCATCAGTAGGCAGGAAAAGTAAATATGCTCTATCAGATTCGTAAGAAATGCCAAAAGACTTTAATCTAAAATCAACATCAGGATTAGTTACATCCAGAATAAGGTTTTCAATCGGTCTCGATAATACCTCAGCTCCAGCTTCAGTAATTGCTACTACACCCTCGTCACTAAGACAATAGATACGGTTGTTAAGAACTACTGCACTATCGGGAGCAATGATCTTTACAGAGCTGTCAATTAATCTTGATCCGAAATTAGGAGCAGATGATCCGGTAACGATGTAAACCCCATCTTGCTTTAGAGCAAAAAGGTTATCTCGAAGGGCAATAATCCTAGAGATTTCTTCGTCTCCTCCACCGATATCAATGAAGTTTAGTAGAGGAACTGCTTCAGGTAAATCTGTTTTAGAAAAGTATAGTCTGTTTGGGGTAGCTTCATTATCTGAAACCACTCTATCTAAAAACCAGAATCCTGTCGTACCATCAACGGTTGTTGTGAAATCAATTGTGAAATTGTCTCCATCGAGTACGGTAACTGTGTATGCTCCAGTAACTTGTGGAGTTGAGTCGGTTCCGTAAATATAAACAGTGTTTCCTGTTGAGAGACCGTGACCTGCTGATTCGATAGTTGTTTGAACCCCTGAAGTTATAGCAGTAATTGTTTCAGTTAGAGGTAACTCAGGACTATATTTGTCTTGAATGCTAGGATCGTTTACAGCAACATAAAAGGAATCATCTACTAAAGACTTAGCTTCTAAAACAATTCTACCTGGGAGATCGTCAGCTCCCGAAACGTAATAAGCCACTACAGGAGAAAGTGAATCGCCATTGATAACTCGAACTAGTGACCTAGCTTGTTCATCAATTGCCTGACCAACTGAAGTATCGTTTGAAAGTAGAACTTGTTGGATAGATTTATCCTCACCCTGTCCTTGCTGGATGGTTGCTACAGCCCAAACTCCTCCAGGGGAAACTGCTCCTAGAGCCGCATCGGTTGCTGTACCATTTTTTACAGTGGAAACAAAGAAAGATCCTACGCCATCAGTAACATCGAAATCTCCGGTTAAGTTCAATACCGTAGTACAGATAGCAGAAATATCAGCAGCAGAAACTGCTCCAGAAATATCGACTCTAACTGAGATCTTTCCTGCAACATTAGGATCTACTCCGTTGCCTTTGTCTAACCATAAGTAGTATTCACGATCATCGTTTGCTGTGTAGAACTCAATGTAGGAATCAGCCACAGTGTTGGCGAAAGTATCACAGGTTACCTCAGTAATCTCTTCCTCCCCAACAAATACGTATTCTCTAGTTGAAGTTGAGTTACCAATAACTAAAGCTGACAATCCAGAGGTATATCCCGTTGTTGAGAGTACATCTAGGTTTAGTCTGTGTTTTGTCTTAGTGTTGGCGTAAAACATTGAGTTCCTAAAAAGTTTAATGTCTTTTGCAATAGGCGGTCTATTGTTTGCCTGAAGAATACCTTGACCTGAGTTTGGGTTTGTATATAAAAAAGCTCCAGAAGCTCTGAAAGATTCTGTGGTAATGTCAGTAAAGCTAACCTCACTAGCTAAAATCTCAGCTTCAGTTACGTTAGACTCAAAAACCAAGTTCATCTCGTCGCCTGGGTCAATGTCATTTAATGTTAACCCATCGGTAGCTTCAATATTTGCGGTACGGTAAACTTGATAAAAATATGCAGTATCGGTAATCTCATTTGGAATACTAAATGTTAGGTCAGCATTAGCAAAAGATCCGCTAACAGTTTGACCTTGAGAAGTTACGTTTACAGTTAAGTTTGTTGGAATAAATCCTGCATCTGTTGCAGCAGAAGCGTCTACAATATCTACACCTTCTTCTAGAGATGTCACACTAATCGTACTAGCGTTTATCGAAACTGAGTACTGTGCGATAGAAGCGATTGCGTTAGCTGTAGCATTTACAAGCTGAGTTGTATTACCAGCAAAACCATCGATGTCTACTTCAATATAAGTTCTAGCTAAGGTCTCAGAAGATTGAGGTTCTTCTGTGTTAGTGGCATTACTCCACCAAAGAACATAATTAGTTGTTGAGGTAGAAAATAGAATATAGGTTCCAGCTAAATCTGTTTCAGAAGTGCCAGAAAAAATAACGTCGAAAGATTCGGGATCATTCGCGTCCTGAGAAGTGTTACTTAAAACAAATCTCTCAGAAGGAGCCCCCAAGAGAAGGTTATTGTTTGCATCACGAATACCCCAAAGAATACGGTAAGCGCATTTGGATTGTGGTGGTAAAAATCCCCCAGTAGCAGGAACTATTTTAGCATCAAGATCTACTGCTCTAGGAATACCAGCATCGGTAATGTATCCTGGGGTGGAAGTAAACTCACTAGCATTTGTTGCCGAAATCTTCTTAACACCTTCATCGGTAGTAAAGTATAGGTTGCTTTTGGATTCTTGAGATTTTATCCTAAGACCTTCCTCAGTTTCCGAGTAAGTACCGTCGAAAGCTGTGAAAGTTCCTGATCCATTATCGAACTCTAGATTACCCTGCCAATGTCTGATAACTCTATCTTTATATTCCAAAAGCTGATCTACAGTTTGATTGTTGTCAGAGAGTTCGTCACCATAGTCAGCAAAACCTCTTCTATTTTGGATAACACCTAATTCGTCAATATTACAGTTATCAGCTACCTCTAGGTATCCGTCCTCAAGAATCAGTTCGTTACCGAAAGTCCTGAGCCCTTTAGCGCGAGTTAAGTCTGCCATACTATTCCTTATTTATTACCAGTTAGTGAACTTCTTTGGTAGAATGGAGATACAGAAGCTTGAGAGTAAGTCCCATGCCTATTGTTAATCTTTTGATTAGCACCTTCTACTCTATTATCAACTAGATCCCAACTAGCCTTTTCTTTTTCCATTAATTTTCTTTGAGCATTGGTCAGACCTTCCGTATCATTTAGTGACTCCAAACACACAATAGAAACTCTTTGAGCTAAAACTGAATGAAGTTCAGAAGGTAGTTGAGCAACGGGAGTCTCTTCTGAAACACAAAGATAATCTCCCACTTTTAGATCTTCAGAAATGTCTGTCAAAGCAAATGTTGCAGACTTGGTTACTGAGTCTGTAGAGACCGCAGTGATATCGAAACTAATTACATTGTTAGGATTTCTTGATGAAACGAAATCAAACAGAGAGTTGGTGGAGAATCTACTTGGAAAATTATCAACTGTAACAATACCATTTACTCGGTCAATTGAAGTAATCGAACCAGTTTCTTTTTCTTCAACCATTTCACTCGGGCTTAGATAAAAATACATTCTTAAACTTGATAGAGATTGGGGAGCAGCTCCAATAATTACTACCTTATTGTTCTGAATGTAGAATTGACCAGTATAGTTTGAGTCATTATTATATTTGTAATCCATGAGTTCTTCTAGAGAAACACGACTAGCCTCTCTAATAATATCACCATTACTATCAACAAAGTGAAGATCTCTAAGTTTATTACCCACTGATCTAGCAGGAATCTCATAGGATTGCTTACCTTCCTCAAAAGGAACGTCAACAAAATACACAAGGTACTCTTCGTGAACAGTCAATAGGTGAGATAAGGCGTTCGTTTGGATTTCTTCATTTATCATTTCAAGAAAATCCTCAGTGTCAAAAGTAACCTGATCCTCGGGGATCATAGCTCGTCTTTTGATTGAACGAATTAATTTATCGGTTTTAAGCGGCTTAGCCATGGTTTATCCTACAGTTTTTTCCACCATTTGGTGAAGTTTTTACAAAAAGAAACAAAGTTAAAATACAGACTCGCCACAAATATAGGAAAAGTTAGTATCTTAAATATGGTATTCATTACTTCTTCTTTTTCTTATCCACAGCTTTAGCAGCTTTTCTTAGTCCAGGATTCTGCATGGAGTACCCACCTTTTAGGGGAACTTCGTGTCCGAACTCCATACCATCATCTTGGTATTTTTCGCCTTCGCCAGTACCAACTCCACCTTCTTTAAAGCGTTTTTTCATGATTTCTTCAGCTTTAGATAGACCTTTTTTAAGACCTTCTTTGCTGTCAGACATAACTGTAACCTTTTGGAGGCTGTCTTTGTCCATTTTATCCATCATTCCTTTCTTGAGTTTAGTTTTCATTTCTCTAAGTTTTTCTAATCTTGCTTTCTTTTTCATATTCTGCTCCTTACAATATATTGTTAATTACGGGATATTTTATCCGTCACTAAGTAATTCTTTAATAATTCTCTCGACATGATGAGGTTTTATGGTTTCTGGGTCAAAATTTAGCTCAGGATTGAGTGGTTTTAGGATTAAATTGTAAATCAACTCAGAACAGTTTTTTCCTTTCTTCCAAGGATTACTGATCTCTTTCCCAAAAAGTTTACAGATATCAACTAGAACTATACCAACATTTTGCATAAATCCGTAATTTTCACCAGCAGATTTCATTCTTTCTGCCGCTAACTTTGAGTAAATATCCTTTGGAATCTCTATTTGGTAAGATTTGATAATCTCGTTTTCTCTTAAAAAATGACTTTCATACTCATAGTTTACCTTACCCTCACTAGCTTGAAAATACATACTGCCTTCCAACCAACTAAGGTCTACTTTTAATGCCACATGACTATAAGATTTCCAAGTCCAAAGCATAATTAACCAACTAAAAATAGGAAACTTCTTTTTAGATTTCGTAAAAACTACAGTTACTGATCTCATGGGTTATACTCTCCTGTTAGCTGATGTAGAATGGTTTGTTTAATAGTCAGACCCGCTGAGAAAACCTCATCAGGTGGACGAACCACTAAATCTAATACAGAAAGGATTGTTGGATCAGTCTCATTTCTAACTGCATTCTCAAACTCTAACGTACCTCTGGATATGTAGTGGTTTATTTCTACCTCATAATGATCTAGAATAGTGTCGATAGATTGTGAAGCCACTAAGAAAGAAGTTTTATATGGTTCTGGCATAGATTCGGATAAATTTTCTAAATCCTCAGCCGCACCTTCCATATAATCAATTCTACCTTGACGAACCTTTCTTTTTTCGTATTTAAGATCTTTAGTTGAATATTCAAAATAATCTGTTTTTTCCAGACCTACAGTTCCATCAGTTCTGTACCACTTTAGAGTTCTACTGTGAGGATAGGCAGTTCTATTACCATCTTCTAATGTATAAGTAATCTCGGCAGAAATACGAAGCTCATCGTTCTCATCGAGAAATTCTCTTTTAAGAAGCATACCTCTAGTAAAAGTCCAAGCTTTTCTTTTTAATCCTAAGTTTTTAGCTGGGATTAAAAGTAGTTCGTCTTCACCATATTCGTCAAATAAATCCATTATGATACCCTCGTAACGCTAATCGCACTTTTGTAAATTGCAGCTTCATCGTTGTTAGTAGAACCTGCCCATAAAATTTCTATCGTATGATTTCCAGCCGTAAAATTAAACTCAGGCTCGAATCCACAGTATTTATATCTCTGGTTTGTGCCAGTATTGGTAATTCCGCCAGTTGTGTTTAAAAGATTAATACCTGCACCACCAACATCTTTAGGTTCTTGTCTATGTTCTTCTATAGTAACACCATCAATTCTCACTTCCCCTAAAAAATCATTAGATCCATCATTATAAGACCAAGTGTAACAATAATCAATTCGATAGTTGCCGGTTTCTGGAATATTCACAGTTAATTGATTGTGAGGGAATAAAGTAGTAGTTTGGTTTACCCCAGGAACATCAACGGTGTTGGATATTCTCTGTTGGGAAGCGTAAAAAGGTAATACTCTTCTGAGAACAATATTACCCGATCCATCAGTGGTTAATACCTTCTCATCATTAACAGTTGTATCGTTACGGGACTGAGGGTAGTTTGATATCTGAACATTCCCTCCATCTAAAACTTCAACTCTATTCGTGTCAGTTTCGTCAACCAACTCTCTGTGAAAGTGTAATTGAGTCGTAGAACCATCAGTGAGTTCCTCGGCTTCTGCTGTAGTAATATCAGTTCCTGGGTCAGCAGCTACTGCTTGAGTAAAAGTTGTTTGATGTGGATTGTTTAGATCAGCAATGTGTGTATCTAAGTCATTATCAACTTCGTCGATAGCATCCTGTGCGTTAACAGCAGATAATCCCGAACTTGTATTGTTATAAGATATAGCAGAAGCCGCATGTGCTCCGGTAGGATCATTTATGTGATCGTTAATTAGAGTTGTGTTATCAGAAATATCCGAAGCGTTTTGAGCAATATTTGCTGTATTAGTAGCTATATTTGTAGCATTAGTCGCGATATCAGTTGTATTCTGAGATATGTTAGAAGTATTAGTCGCGATATTTGTAGCGTTGGTGGCTATGTTTAAAGTATTGGTTGTGATATCACTAGAATTTTGGGCTATATCGGATGTATTAGTTCCAATTTGATCTAGTTGAGCTTGAGTAGCAAACTTATTGGTTGTAATGCTATCGTCGATATCATCAGCATCTAAAACAACTACACCAGTTTGACCATTAACCGATGTAACTGGAGCAGGAGGTAAAACTTGATTGACCCATTGACTTCCATCATAAATTAAAGCTTCACCATTTTGAGGAGAAGTAATAGTGACATCGTTTAAATCATCAATACTTACATCAAGTAAAGTTGAAATAGGAACTTTAAACCAAGCACAAACTCTAACATCAGAAGCTCCACCGGCAGTTATAGTTTGAAATCCTAATCTATCTCCTGCACTAAAAGCTATTTCAGGAGCTAGTGTATTGAATCCGTCCTCACCAGATTGAGGACCAGTTGTTGCAACTTGATTGTTTGAATTTTGGACTACTGCAATTTCAGTATTAGTTCCTGCATTGTCTGCATTATAAGATACTGCGAATAGTTGAGCATCTACTGGTAAGACAATACCTATATCTCCAGTAGCACCGTTACCAAAAGACCATTCTCTTTGGTTATTTCCTAGACCAGCATTTTCTTCTGCCCAAATAGCGAAGATAGCTCGATCAGCACCTTGATTTTGAAGATCAACAATTGCATCCTCAACAGACTGATTACCGAATCTAATATTTGCTGCATTGTCAGGAAATTGAAGATAAGCTAAACCTTCAGCAGGAGGTAGATCAATATTGCCATCATTCACAACAAGATTCCCTGCGTTAACGTCAGCAGTAACTTCGGTTATGGTAACATCAGATGCCCAATCAAGAAAGTCTTCTGAGGGAATATCATAAGATATCCCAGCTCCAATAGTGACACCAACTTCAAAAATTTCAATGTCAGCACCTGTGGTATTTCTAACTATTTTCGACATTAAACTGTTCCCTTAACGGTTACCGTAGCAACCAAATCTCTAACATTACTCCCTGCTGTTAATCTTGCAGCAAGTTGTTTACCTTGCGTTAGAGGTACGTTGATAGAAAGCTCCCCACCCCTATCAGCAGTAACTGTAATCGATCCTAAAGTAGTTAAGTTAATTAAGTTACCATCATGTTCAAAAAATGTAATTGTATAAGTTGTAACGTTGCGGTTAGCAACGGAAACTAGAACGGCAGCAGGATTGTTAACTGCAATCACCCTTCCGGTTCTATTAGAAGGAACTTCTTCGTTTCTAAGCCAAGTGTTTACTGCTACAGCACCTCTACGACCAAAACTAAATCCAGGAGAAGCTCCATTTCCCCCATCGAGTAGATCTGATAAACTTACCTCAGTAGTTACCTCAGCGTCTTTAAAACGCATTACTCCAGCGTCACCTTGAATAGTGGTGTCGTCAGAATTCTCAAAAGCTATACCCTTCGCGGCAACATAATCCTCGCTTGGGTCAGCTTCTTTTGGACCAAAATCGAGTTGCGTTCCCTTTCCTGGCTTTTCTAATTTAAGTGGACATACCTTGTCTACCAATTTATTCTCCTAAGAAAGGGGAGGAGTTACCCTCCCCCTAAAATTAAGCTCTACAGCCTAAGTAATCAAGTTGTAAAGTCATCTCTGTTGCAGATTTAGCGTAACCAATTTGAAAAATTGTCTCACCTGAACCTGTAGGTACAGTAGTTGTTACTCCACCTGGAACAGCAGGATCTTGAAAATATCTTTCTCCAGGAGTAAGACCTGTGAAAGCATTTACTACACCATCAGAACAAATTCTACCCATTGCTCCGTTAGCGATAGCTGCACCAGCAACACCGATAATTCTAGCAGTAGGCTCTGCTGAAGCGTCAGCAAGACTAACAGTGTTAGCCGCAGAAATGTACACTACATCCCCAGAAGCAAGAGCCTCACCAGCAGTGTACATTGAACAAACTCTTTCAGCTTCTTCAACAATACTAAGGTTAGACCAAGCAGCTCCATCCCAAGCGTAGATTGCGTTGTTAGTTGAATCCCAAGCTAGGTAACCTTCACCACCATCAGCAGGAGCAGCAGTCGGTGCGCCAGCAATTTGTGGAAGTCTAAAAGCATCTAGTTGGTCACTATCATCAGCAACAGAAGGGAAAAGGATTGCAGCACCAACTTCCATTACGTTTTCAAAACTATCAAACATAATGTCGTCAGCAGGAAATGTCCCATTACTGTTAGTAATACCATCAGTAGTAGGATCTGTGAATGAAATATCGTTTACATCTTCGATGTTTCCGTTATTCATATCTAAATTTAAGTCAAGAACTGGACCGCCATCGACGGTATAGCTGTTTAGCGTGATATCGTCATTAACTGTATCCATTTCTTTAGGTTGACCACTAGGACCAATTTTTAATAATTTTACTTGTGCCATATTATTCTCCTATTTTTTTAACCTCTAATGTGTACGGATCAATCGTACAGTCCTCCAATTTCATACCCAATTCCTCCTCAATCCTCTGTTTGACTTTCTCGAATTCTTCCTGACTTGAAATCACGGATCTTCGAGCCGATCTAACAGTTTCTTTAAATAGGGCAAGCTTTAATTTTCTATTTTCAATTTCTTTATTCATAATTTCTTGCTCAAGATTAACTCTTTTATCATTAACCTTAGCTTTATTCATTTCTTCCAAATAACACTTCCATTCCCAATACTGAGCTGGAGTTAATTTTTTAGTTTCTTCTACCTTCTTCTTAGTCATTCTTTTTCCTTACGAACTTCTTTCTAAACCAACGGTTATGTTTATTCTTAATATTGTTTCTGATAAAGGTTTCCCTACTTGCTGCACAACTGAATTCGGTGCAGTTGGAGGAGTAGTTGTTAAACCTCCAGGAACTGTATCACTTAAAAAATATATCTCATTTGTTGTTAATCCAGAAAATATCTCAGCAGTGAAGCCTGTTATCTGAACATTACAAGTTGTTGAACTAGATTTACTAACACAGATACCAACAATCTTAGAGTTTTCAAAAGTGTCAGCCTGAGCGTTAACATAATTTGTGCCCTCAATCCTAACAACGTTACCCACTGCAACCTCGGCAGTACAGGGTACGTTTTCAATAATGTTATCTCCTGTAGTTCCAGATCCTTTATCATTAGGAATTAGGATAGGTTTACCACAAGGATCGAGAGCTAACTTCATCTACGTCCTTAATTTTTTTGTAATCCAGTTATACACTGGTTTGCATCATACTGTATCGTTATCACTCCAGTGACCTCTTCAGTACCTTGCTGCACTTCATTATAGACAAACCCTGAAGTTCCAGCGCCCCCTAGACTAGAAGTTCCTTTCGTCTTATTAGTTATTGTTAATTTATTATCCACCCTAACAACACTAAACAGGTAATTAAAAACTGCGTTTAGGTTTAGAACTCCCTCAGTAGCCATTGCCACAATATTAGCAGAATCGTTAGTCTGAATACCTACCTCAATACCAGTGAGTCCAGGTAAACTAGGATCACTTCCTGCACCATTTACGTTGTACCAAACATAAAATACCTGCTGGTCGTATGTTGATGACATGATAAAGTAAAGGTTGTTTAGGCTACCTCCTGAATCAGCTAAAGTCTCAACATCAACTATCTTTTCAGTTAACCCATTATAGTAAACTAACTGAGTAACATTACCGTTACTATCACAGGTCGATTCAATTCTAGTAAACTCAGGACAATCTACATTAAAATACCGATAAGCCTGTTTATCGTCATCAAATGCTAGTCTATCTGTTTGAGTTCCTGAGAATTGAGAAGTATTTCTACTCTTTACCCCAGAAGGTCTATTGTTATAATTAGCCATTAATTCTTAACCTATATTAGGGTTACTTTAAAATCTACAGTTCCACTGACAAATCCAGCATAGTTACCAGAAGTGTAATTAAGCTGACCTCCAGTGGTCATATCAAACTCTACCTGACTCTCACCAACTGAAGAATAGGTAATTTCCCAATCCGTTCCAACAAATACGCCCTCAAGAGTATATTTTTCAAACTGGTCAGTATCTGCATCAATTACAACTACGATCTCGGAAGTAAAAGCTTTACTGCCGTTAACATTAAATCCTACTACGTTAGTTGGAGTCATTACGTTGTTTGATAGAGAATCGCTCTCATCGATATCGAAACCGCCTAAACTAGCAAGAACATTGTCTGTTATTCCAAAGTACTTTTTACTGTCTGTAGAGAAAGCTAACTGACCATCAGTAGCAGTCGCAGCGTAAGTAGTTAGGTTAGCCTCAGTGTCTTTTAAAACATCCGCTCTACTAGGATCGATTATCGCTTTGTTAGACAGATCTTGGGCATCTGTAGTTCCGACAACATCACCTGTTACGCCATGTACGCCTGAGGTAGCAGCAACGTGAGAATCTAAGTTACCGTCAACTTCGTCAATTGCAGATTGAGTTTCTGTAGCAGTTAAACCTGATGTGGTATTGTCATAGTCTACCTGCGTTGCATCATAATCAGATGCTTGAGGTGAAACCGCTCCAGTTCTACTATTGAAAGAGGAAACAAACCCACTCTCTATGCCGTCTATACGCCCGTCTAACTCGTCTAAAGCTCCTTGGGCATCGGTAGCCCCTAGTCCAGAGGTGGAGTTGTCATAGGTCACATTCTGTGCGTCTAACGAGATTGTGTTAGTTCCGGTAGCAGAAGTACCATCAATAGTCTTATTTGTAAGTGTTTGAGTGTCGGATGTACCTACAACATTACCTGTTACACCGTGAACACCGGATGCAGGATCATCTACTTCAGTCCCATGTTTTAAGTTTGAGATTACGTTATTGTCTGCATCTATTGTCTTATTTGTAAGAGTCTGGGCTGTACCAGTACCAACAACATCATTCCCTACTCCAACACCGTGAACGTCACTAGCAGGATCATCTACCTCTTCTCCGTGACGAAGGTTAGAAATAGTGTTAAGGTCTGCGTCAATAGTCTTATTCGACATTCCCTGAGCATGGGTGGTAGTTAGGATCTCTCTCTCATCCCCGTCTTCACCTACTTTAAATTTAGAAGTGGTTGTTGAGTCATAACCAACTATAGCATCAGTAGTATCGGTCATTTGAACAGTGAGACCAGCTTTTTGAGAGTTGGCTGTCGCTTGGGTTCCGTTTCTATTTAGTCCAATGTTAGGGTCTTCAACATCGATAGTCTCAACATTAGCAATAAACTCGGTTCCGTTCACCGTGAGGTCACCATCTACTGTGAGATTATTCACTCCGGTCACATTGTTTGAGTCGTCAACGTCAATACTTGTCTGTTCAACATTTACGCCATCTAGTCCAATCGATTTTAGAAGCTTATTATCAGAAACTGGATTAGGAATAGCATTTACTTTACCATCTAGTTCACTCTGAATCTTGCTACCAGACCACAGGTTTGAATTAGTAGTCAGAGCATCGTCTAGCTCCCTATGTTGGTTAATCTCATAATTTTGGAGAATATTGTGGTCAATATTAGTCTCATCCACATCTAACTGAAGGGTTTCATTCCCACTCGGAGAAGTGATGGTTTTTGTAACCTTACCACTAGAACTTACTGAGATCTTATCATCAAGAAATCCTGAAGATGAATCATTAATTGTAACCTTTACCCTAACATCATTACCTGTGGTAGCGGTTAAATCAATCCCTAATCTTTTGTACAAGAGTGCCATGTCTTAATGTCTCCTTGAGCCTGAAAACTCACAAGTGTCTACTTGGAGTTGACCAGCATTTACAACAACTGCAACCCTAACAAAGTTAACCCCTCTACCAGTTACTTCCCAAATGAGTGCCCCTGAGTCGTCGGTTATATCAAAGTCTGTTTCCTCAATTGGAACATAAACATTCCCTGAGACTGAAACCTCTAGTCTGAAGGTCATGTCAACAGCTCCGTTACCGTTGGAGTAGGTTAGCTCTACTGAGAAAGTGTCCTCCACACCGGAAGAGTCAACAAAATCAGTTTGAAAATCACTTGACACCACTTCTGGGGTTGTGACTAACTTCTTTTTTACGATAGCGTCTAATACACCACTCATCCTATCTCCTATTTCTTTAAGTAGTTGTTAATTGATTCTAATACTCTCTCACCCACATTAGCTCCCATAAAAGCTACTGACAGTCCTGAGACCACTTGCGCAAAATCCTTACCTGTGATATAATTGAAGTAGAGTAAGGCTATACAAACTGCTAGGGTTAGGATAGCGAATATGAATTTTCTAAAACCAATTAATATTTTCATAAGTGCCTGTTTTTAGGTTAATACATAATTTTTATCTTGACAAATCTAAATAATATGTTATAATATAGACTGATGTGTGCATGTCACAAAAAAAGAGAGTGTCTAATCAGACGCTATAGGTGCGTTTAAATTGAATCACTACCCTCAAATATAGGACGATTATCGTACCATTCATCAAAAGTCATTACATTAAAATCCAAGACTTGTTTATTCTCAATTAATTTAGGAAGGTTTTTCAAATACTTCCTATATAGTCTATAGTTCTTTTTTTCGTTAGGAGTTAGATCAGAGTCTGCAACACTTTGAGTCCAATCGGTTTTATACAAAAAATCATTCCTAACTATTCTCAGATTATTGATCTCTCTTTGTTCTTCTTCTAACTGAATTCTACGGTTAATGTCATAATCCGAGTTTTCTAATTTTTTTAACAGTAGACCAACTTCTTCATCTGTCATATCCAAATCTCTAAACCATGCTTCAGGATTTGATACGTTTATTCCATTTAATCTCAGACACTCTCTCTTATTGGTAATTCGAGACCATCTGACAGAGTTAGTTAACTTCTTATTTTCAAATAGAGCAGTTTCCTTTTTCTTAATCTCTTCCAACTCACTTTGTTTTCTGAGATATTCTTCCTTAGCTCTACTTTCTTCTTCAGCTAATCTTTCACTCTCTTCGATCTGTTTTAGGTACTCTTCCTTAAACAGGTTTAGTTCCATTTTTAATCTAGGCATACTTACTGATTCGGAGCCTAACCTATCATATAATTCCTGCTCTACATCCAAAACAGTTAATTTTTCTAAATCCTCTCTACTGAATCTCATATAGTTTTTTAGCCATATTAGCGTTAGGATGACCTTGGATTGGGAAGTAGACTTTAAACACGTCTGCCCAAGTTCCATGGATCTTATTCACAATTTTAGTACAAGTTTTCCAAGCCCATTTCATAACAAAAAATTCATCACTAAGTGCTAACATTTTTGTCCAAGCAAGCAGTTTACCACTAGTAACGCTCCTATCATTTTTACAGGCAACCACATTAGCTAGGGCTAGTATTACTAGAGCGAGTTGACCTAGAGTCGGATTGTTACAAGCGAAATATAGAGCTAGGTCCCTAGGGTGTATCCATCTGTTTTTACCATCTTCCAGATTGTTATATCTGAGGTAACCTTGATTCTTAATTTCCTGCCAAATCTCTTTATGCCAAATTGCTTTCTCGTGAGTTCCTTCAAACAGGTAACCAGCTAGAAAAATTGTGATTAACTGATCTGGAGACATGTAGCCATCTTTTTGTCTAAACGGTCTGTCGTGGTGAACAGGTGTTTGGTGAAAAAACCCAGGCTTGATTCTACATTTGTCGATAGCTTCAACTAGGACATCTACTTGCGCTTTGAACTCATCTTCTAATCCTAACTCACGGTTTAGTAAACAATTCTGTAGAGTCCATAGGATTGCATTCTCTGCTTCTGTCTCATCCGGTCTAGAATTTATTAGATCGTAACTTCCTACGAAATCTGAGGCTTTATTTAGCATTTCCAATTTCTCCTAGACCAGTAGTTAGCTTTTAGTTTATTTTTAGTTCCACCAATACCTTTTGACCTAGCACAGTAAGATTTTCTTCTTTTTGGGTTATTGGTTCCGTCAGGCATTTTATGACCAAACCTAACTATTTTTTCTTTACCGTTTTGGCATGCTTTTACTACATGGGTCTTCTTACCGGAGTTGCTTCTCCTAGGCTTATTGCAGCTCATGGTTTTTTTGTTAACTCCACCCTCAGCATATTTTTTTACAGCTTCCTTTCTAGCTTTCTTAGATCCACCTTCAGTAAATCTTTCAGGCTTTTCCTTTGTGTAAGGATTTTCGACTATACTATTAGTATCCTTTTTCTTACCAGCGTAAGAGTTTTTCATGATCGGAGAAAGGGACTGTGCGTCATTATACATTCCGCCGTCAGCATACTTCTTTTTGTTTTTAAAGTACTCTACCTGACCTAGACGCTTAATTGCTTCTTTGCGAGTAGAGTAACTACCAAAAGATTTCTTACCATCTTCAGACTTGACTGTATACTTCCCTTTCTCTTTTTTAATCATTATCTTACCTTAGTAATTTTAACTTGGGTGTAAAGTTCGTCAACTCCAGCATTAGCTCTTGCTCCTAACCCCTGACTAGCGTTAGTAAGCTCACATCTGTGCTGAATTTCAAAAGTTTTAGCACTACTAAAACTCACCGTACCAGTTATCACAGATTCTGTTGCTGCGGGAACTGTATTAAAAGAAAAAGCAGAAGTCCCTATTAAATCGTCAGTAGAGTCTGTTATATTTCTAAGTTTGATCTTATGTCCATCAATTCTATAACCTGGAGCGGTAGCTTCAATAATATATTCTCCCGGCTCTAGAGTAAATTGATTTGAACTAAGAGAAACAAAACTACTATTACCCTCTAAAGTGTTTAAATCTCTTGTAACAAATGTTCCTGCAACGGAGCTACCTCCATCTACACCATCAGCTTTAAAATCCTTTATAAAAGCTACAGGTTGACCGAAAGTACCAATATAAACACCGCTACCTCCATCAACTGGAACCGTATACACAATGTCAGAATATTGTAATCCTTCAATAGGTAAACCACTTACCTGAAAACTTACAGTCTCCCCAGATAAAACTAGGTTAAATCCGTTTTGTGGTACGTAAGGATTGATCGCATTTGGATGATGTATAATACCTAAGTTTAGGAAGTCATCTCCACCTGTTCCTAGAACTGAAAATTCCTTAACGGTACTTGCTGTCCCATTACCCCTTGCAGCAGAGTCTAGGTAAACAATTCCTGGCATCTTAGTAGCATCTAAAACGTAACCATTAGGTAATCCAATTTGAGCTTCAACAGCAGCAGGAGTTCCTGAAGTAAAGTTTACAGATAGGTCAATACTATCACCATTTCTTCTCCAGAAAGCTTCCACACCAGAAGGAGTTCCGAAACCTTGGATAACTGGAGTGTACGGTTGCCAATCAAACTCGGTTGTGCGGTTTTTTACTACCACACCTTGGGCTGTGTCCGTCCACTCTTCAATAGGGACTTTTGCTGTAAAAGTTAATACACTACCGTTTGTAAGACCATCATTCCCATTAATAGGGGGTGTGACTATACCGTCTAGTCCAAAATTAATTTCGTTTTCCCCCGGAACCGCAGCAACAAACCCTCCATTAGAGGTTGCACCTAAATAAGCGTTCCCTGCATCAATATACGGAGCAGTGCCTGATTTCACAGTTAGACTATCAGGTAAACTGATACCTAAAGCGGTTGCACTAGGTGTTCCTGATTCTAGGTAACCTCTGATAAACATTGTATCACCTGATCTCCTGTATTCAATGTCTACATTTGTCGGGGTTCCGATTCCTGTAAAAGTTGGAGTATATGCTTCCCATTCAGTACTAGCATAAATATCAGTAGGTTCTAGTGGATTTAATTTAGCTTCGACTTCATCAAAAACTAGAACTGCACCGTCATTTTCAATCTTAACTTGAAAACCAAATCTAAGATTATTAGTTGTATCTAAAGTATTATAAACCGCTACGTGCTCTAGTGGCTCAGAAGAAGCTCTGATAGGAACCTCTACTAGAATATTTCCATTAGTCTCATCAAAAACAACTAGATCGATTTCGTTATCGTTACCATCATACTGAGTCCAAATACTAGTTCCGGCAGTCTGACCTCTCTCTTTTAGTTCAGTAGAGTAAGCTTCTAGAGAAATATAGTCATTTAGCGATCCAGAAGCCTGAGTATATTTGATTGATCGATCACCCTTAATAGGTGTAGATTCCTCATTAGCTAATGTGCCGACAAGAGATCCTCCACCAAGAAAAGTAGCGTTATTACCAGAATCTAAATCAGAAGCTTGAGTTTGCTCAAATCTTTCTGTGAAAAATACTTCTAGTCCACCAGATCCCTCACCAACAGGTTTGAGTGCGTTGTCTACAACTTGGAACATTAGCTTAACATCTGTCGCGAATACTAGCTGACCATCAGTAGCTGTCAGAGCGTAGGTTTCGAGATTAGCAAGAGTATCCTTTTTAACATCGAGTCTCTCAGGATCTTCGATTGAGGCACCTTGGATAGTTTTGTTTGTGAGAGTTTGAGTATCAGTTGTGCCAACAACGTCACCAGTTACTCCGTGAACCCCTGAACTGGCAACAATGTGACTGTCTAGGGTTCCGTCAATTTCGTCTAATGCGGCTTGCGCTTCAGTGGCAGTAAGACCTGACGTTGAGTTATCATAGGATATTGCTGAGGCAGCGTGAGCATCTGTAGGATCAGCAATGTGATCGGAAATAGATGTAGTATTATTTCCAATATTTGTCTCAGCAGTGTCTAGTCTACCCTCAACCTCATCAATTGCTCCTTGAGTCTCAGTAGCACTCAATCCAGAAGTACTGTTATCGTATGATACAGCAGTGGCAGCGTGAGCTCCGGTAGGGTTAGCAATGTGCGTATCCACAGTCGATTGAGCAGCATCAGCAGCATCTTGGGCAGCTTGAGAAGCTGTACCAGTGTCATCTAGAGCGTCTTGAACGTTTGTGGATGTAGTTTCAGGGTTATTGGTAGGATCATACGTGATCTCAGAAGCCTCATTTTGACCTTCTAAAGCAGTTTGCACTGCTAGGGCAGAGGGTATCTGAGCATCAGTAGCAGGAACGCTTAGATCGGTTGTGAGGACTCCAGATTTTAGGTTATCAGTTTCGAGATTAGAAACAGTATTATTATCCGCGTCAATATCTTTATTAGTTACAGTCTGAGCTTGTGAATCTGTGAGAACTTCGCGGTCTTGACCGTCTAGGTGAGCTTCTAGTTTCTTAGATGTGTCACCTACTTTCAATTCACCTTCTTTTCCTTCGAGGGTAACATCGTCGGGACGTAATCTAATTCCTCTGGTCATCTCTCTTTTCTTTATGGTCATTCCTATTCTCCTAAATGTTTCCTACGGTTTTGGCGCAGGGAGCCTAGCTCAGTATTATGGTTGATCTAATGTTTTTGCTGTAAAATTAATACTTCCAGTGGTATAATCAGTTAAATCGCTGGATGTGTAGGTCACCTGACCTGTGTTAGTAATATCAAACTCAACACCCGTTTCTCCCTCAGATTCCACAGAAATTGTGAATTCTGAACCATCAAATGATCCAATTATGGTTCCAGACTCAGCAACGGTAGATGTCCCATTATCGAAGGTTCTGGTGATAAAATATTCACTAGAAATTGACAGGACATTTGCTGTACTGAAAGCGAACCCAGAAATAGGAGTTGGAGTGGTCACATTATTAGCAATTGGGGCTGTGGTCTGAAGAATATCGTTTGGACCCTGCACTGTCGTCAGAGCGTCAGCAATGGCAATTAGGTAATCGGTGGTATCCTCACCCCAACCTTCCGTTTCGCCTGGATCTGGTATTTCAAACGATTTATTACCGATAATTACGGTTGTAGACATAATTTCTCCTATAGGTAGTCGGAATTACTAGAATGGGGTAGCTAGTCCCAAATAATCCTCTAATATATATTGTTAAATCGTTGACAGGTGACGGATAGTATGAGATAATAGGTAAAATAGGAGGTTTTCGGTGGAAATCGGAGATAGATTTTGTGTAATGTTTGGTGGAGAGCTTACCTTAAATTGGAAAGTAGTTGATATTGAGTACCATAAAAAATTAGAAAAACCTGTTAGAGAAATGTTTGGAGACAAAAAGGCTATTTTATTAGAGAATATAGATCCGACATTTTATCGAACTTGGTTTAGGTTACCTGAGATGTTTTCAGGTATTAGTGAGGATAGAAGAGCTATACCTTACAACAAGGTTTTAAACATATTGATAGGAGAGTAGGATGAGAGATTTTTTTATAGCAACGGTTTTAGTTATTTTAGGCGTTTCTTTATTTAATTTTATAAACCCCACTGATCCCACAGATAAGGATAGATGGGATAGATCAGGAATGAATCATTATATTGACTATGGTACTGGCTGCGAGTATTTATCTGGTAGCGGCTTTTTTGGTAAATCTGTCCTTATTAAAAGATTAGACTCTAATGGTAAACACATCTGTAGGAATAAATAAATGGCTATTAAATTTGAGTTCGGAAAACATAAAGGTAAGTCTGTTAGGCAGATAGCTTCCGAAAAGGATTATGGTTATTTAAAATGGTGTTTAAATCAAGAGTTTATAAAAGAAAAATATCCTAAATTACATCAAGCTTTAACTAGAAAAAGAGGTGAAATACAACGGGAAACTTATGATGAAGAGTGGTGGGATTTACAATGGTTTGATATGTTTTAAAAGGAGAGTAGGATGAGAGATTTTTTTATAGCAACGGTTTTAGTTATTTTAGGCGTTTCTTTATTTAATTTTATAAACCCCACTGATCCCACAGATAAGGATAGATGGGATAGATCAGGAATGAATCATTATATTGACTATGGTACTGGCTGCGAGTATTTATCTGGTAGCGGCTTTTTTGGTAAATCTGTCCTTATTAAAAGATTAGACTCTAATGGTAAACACATCTGTAGGAATAAATAAATGGCTATTAAATTTGAGTTCGGAAAACATAAAGGTAAGTCTGTTAGGCAGATAGCTTCCGAAAAGGATTATGGTTATTTAAAATGGTGTTTAAATCAAGAGTTTATAAAAGAAAAATATCCTAAATTACATCAAGCTTTAACTAGAAAAAGAGGTGAAATACAACGGGAAACTTATGATGAAGAGTGGTGGGATTTACAATGGTTTGATATGTTTTAAAAGGAGAGTAGGATGATTACAGCAACTTGGATTATTATTGGTGGAACCCTTACCCTAATTGTAGGGATGGAGTTTGTTTGGAAAGTTAACAGAAAAGCTAGTGGGGAGAAATACAAGTGAAGAAGAAAAGTGTTATTACTAGTTACGGAATTAAGAGGGTTTGGGGTAAAGGTGAGAAAATGGCTTTTATCAAAAAACTAATTAAAAGTGGTAAACTAAAAAGGAAGAATAAGAATGGGTGATTGGATATTTTTCATAGCGTTCGTTTCGCTACCTTTTATTCTGTATTGGAGTTTGGAGAAATTTTATGATTAATACTGTAACCCAAAAAAGTAAGATTTACCAAATCATACACAAAAGCTACAAAATAAGCTCATTAAAAGATGATTCAGAAAGTTATTGTGAGAATGTAAATAAGGACTTAAGAATCTATCTTCTTGGTCTTACTTTAGCAGAAAATCAAAAAGATAGTTACGATTATCTAAATCGGTTTTTTAACTCAATAGACAATAGGAAAAGTTTTACCGATATTTGGTCTAAGTTTACAATAGAAATGTTAGGTAATAAAGATTTTGGTGTAATAAACTATTGTGAAGGTCATACTAAAGTGCAGAAAAGTATTCAAGATATTATCAGTTTATTAGAGCAATATGGTGATAACATTCCTAGGTCTGCTGCTTGGTCTGCTGAGTCTGCTGCTAGGTCTGCTGCTTGGTCTGCTAGGTCTGCTGCTTGGTCTGCTGAGTCTGCTGCTAGGTCTGCTGCTTGGTCTGCTGAGTCTGCTGCTAGGTCTGCTGAGTCTGCTGCTTGGTCTGCTGCTAGGTCTGCTGCTTGGTCTGCTGCTTGGTCTGCTGAGTCTGCTGCTAGGTCTGCTGAGTCTGCTGCTAGGTCTGCTGCTAGGTCTGCTGCTTGGAAGAAAATGGGAGATAGATTTTTAGAAATCTTGGAGGAGGAATGATTGAGTTATTATTAGCATCGGTACTCATGGTAATAGTTTTTTACTACGGAATTACCAGTAAGTCAAAAAGTAAATGTGATTGCGGATCTCATACAGATTTTACTGAGCTAACCATAACAGATAGGATGTTAAATAAGACCAATGAGTATTACTGTAATAGATGCGGAACTATACATAAACCTATTATTTACAAAGGGGCTACTGCTTCAGTTAATCCTATTTTAAGAAAATATTTTAGAAAAAAGATGTTCGATAAATTAAACTTTTGGAGAAAAAATGATTGAATCGATTAAATTATTTGTTTCAGAGTTTTCGCAGAACCTAAAAATTATCGAAGAGGTTTACTCTGGATTTGTTGAATTTACTAAGGTAAACCCTGTAGTCGGTGGAGTATTCGGAGCTTGGTTACTCACAACAACAACATATATCCTAAAATCTGTTCCTATGAGATTTTTTGAACTGTTGAAGCGATACCTAACCGTATCAATAACTTTTAATAGCGAACACGAGAGTTTTCACTACTTTTTAAAATGGATTGCTAAAAATAAAGATGTAAATTCATTTAGGACAACTAGGGTAACTAATGGGGTTTACGGTTATGACAATACAACTACCTCTATTGGTATTGGTAACCACTACATGTTTTTTAAGAAATTTCCGGTTAAAGTGAACAGGAATATAGAAAGCTACGAGGGTAGTAAGACTAAAGAATCTATTACTATCACAACGGTTGGGGTTAATCAAAAAATATTAACAGGTTTAGTTGAGGATATTGTGCCTAAAAAGAAAGAGATCAAAAGTACTTATTTATTTCAAGAAGGAAGCTGGGACAAAGAGAGTGATTTACCTAAAAGAAATTGGGATAGTGTTATTTTAAAAGAAGGTCAAAAAGATAGGATTCTAAAACATGTCGAAGATTTTAATAAATCCAAAGATTGGTATGAGAAAATGGGTATATCTTTTCAAACAGGGATTTTACTAGAAGGTCCACCAGGGACAGGTAAAACAAGTTTTGTTAAGGCACTCGCTTGTAAATTAAATTACAACCTAGCTGTCCTAAAATGTGGAGAACTTACTGATAAAACATTTGAACAGTCTTTAGCTAGAGTTCCTGAGAATACAATAGTACTTATGGAAGATTTCGACAGTATAAAATCAACTCAGAGTAGGGAAACTAAAGGAGAAGATGGTCTTCCTATATTTGAGAGTTTAACCTTATCTGGAATTTTGAATGCTATTGATGGAGTATTTACTTCTGAAGGCAGGATATTGATTGCTACAACAAATGTAGCTAAAGACCTAGATTCTGCCATACTTAGACCTGGGAGATTCGATTTAGTTGAACATTTAGGTTACTCTAATGAGGATATGGTCGAAAGGATGTATAAAAAATTCTATGAAAAAACTATTAAGGTTAATAAGGTAATTGGAGAGGTCTCCTCAGCTAAGGTTGAAAACTGTTTCTTGGATTGTAAACATGATCCTGAGAAGGCTAAGGAGAATCTGTCTAAATTGGTAGAATTGGGAGAGTAGATGAGTAAAAAGTATTTAACTATTTCGGATAGAGAGGTTCTTCCTATGACTTTAGAGGAAGTAGAAGATTGTCTGAGTAAAGGGTCGGATATAAAGTTTTTAAAAATAGGTGAGGACGGTAGATTATACGTTTGTGAGGAAGAGTATGATATTCATGTTGATTTAGGGTGGGTAGAATGAGTGACATTTATTGGACAACTAGAGATGGAACTAAGATTAAAATAAAAGATATGTCTGATTCCCATTTAGTAAACACATTAAAGTGGATGGATAGAAATGAGGGTTACAATGTAGAAATAACTCAACCTTGGGGCGGTTGCCCTGATGTTTATTTTCAGAGTTGGTCGGATACTCCTGAATATCGAGCTATGAAGAAAGAGGTTGAAAATCGGTTATATCAAAAATTATTGGAGAAATAGGGTGAGATTTAACAATATATAGTAGAGAGTTAATAAATGTTAAAAAGGAATCTACATGTATTATGTTTATAGAATAACTTCCCCCAGTAAAAAGGTTTATATTGGTATTACCAAGCACCTTCACCAAAGAAAAAGCCAGCACATTAAAAATATTGAGTCTAAGCAAGCTCGGATAATTAAGAGAAAGGTTGTGAAAGCCTACAAGAAATATGGCGTTTCTAATATGGTATTTGAACATATATTTACTGCTAATGATCTGGAGTGTGCTAAACAGGTTGAGATAGAGTTGATACAGTTTTACGACTCTTACAATAATGGCTACAATATGACATTAGGTGGAGATCATGCTACTACTGCACTGAATAAGGATCAGGTGGATGGGATTAGGGATTTGCTTGAGGATACAAACCAATCGCTGAAGGAGATAGGTGACAAATTTGGTGTGAGTGACTCTTTAGTTTCTCAAATATGCAGGGGAGTTATTTACAGAAACACAGGTAACTTTAGGAAGATAGATCGAGGTTTTAAATCCTATGCTAGAGGAGAGAATTCTGGGAATAGTAGGTTTACTGAAAAGGATATTATTGAGATAAAGAAATTGTATATGCGAGGGGAGAGCTGTAATAAAATTGCTAAAAAATACGACAGCTCCTCAACTCAAATATCTGCGATACTAAAAGAAGAGATTTGGAAAGGAATTGGTCCTAAGATAAAAATGAGAAGATCCAGAGGTAACTCTAAATTGTCTGAAGAAATTGTCAGAGAATGTTGGGAATTAAAAATAAAAGGTTTAAATATAAACCAAATATCACAAAAAAAGAATTTAAAATACCATACACTTTATGCTATATTTTCTGGAGCTAATTGGAAAGATATCTATGCGGAGTATATAAAAAAAGCCCCCTAGATTTGGGGGCTATAACATTAAGAAAATGTTTGATCGTTTTGGAAATTATGAACGAATAAAGGTGAGGATCGTCTGTAAACCTGGCTGCGTACAGAGTAGTGATTGGTCAGTATACGAGCGCATTTCGTAAGCATTCGCGTTCTCTACCAATTTAATGAACTTCCCTTCCATTCCTGGTTGCTCAAGAGTGATCTCAGAAGAACCAACTCTTAGGAAACAATCAGTTTGAAGAGCGTAAGCGTAACCTTCTTTACAGTAGATTGAAGGAACAATCTTGATAAGACCATTCATACCGTAGAATTCGATTACCTTAGCACCTTGCTCGTGCTTAGCTGAATCGTAAGAGCTGTCGAAACGTCTCTTAGCAGCTAGGTCAGTAAGAAGGTTGTTCCATGACTTAGGATTACAGATAACTGTAACGTCTTCGTCAGCAAGACCTTTTTCCATAGCAAGTGCGATAGCTTCTTCGATTTTCTCGAAAGAAAGAACAGCTTCGTTACCAGTAAAATCAGCACCAACTTTTACAGTGTTACCTTGCCATAGAGAGAATTGTGCTGAATCGATATCAAAAAGAGTACCAGTATTAGTGATAATCTTGTGGATACCAGCAAATTCTTTACCAAAAGCACCTGCGTAATAAATTACGTCAGTAGGAACAACACCAGCAGGAAGAGCATCAACAGTAACAGTTTTGTCGCTTAGGCTGTTAGTAGTAACAGAAGCTTCACCACGAAGAACTCCAGCAGAAGAACGGATTTCAATAGGCATTTTTTCAGAACCTGACCAGATACCTGCTGCCCACTCATGATCTTCAATTTTGATCTCGTTAGCAGTAGTAGATTCAACAACACCGATACCACCATCAGCTTGTCCGTACATAAGTTGTACTTCAAGACGACGAGCAAAAGACTTAAGCATATTTTCAACAATTAGCTTAGAAGCGTTGATGAAAGCATTTTTACCTTTTGATCTAGAAACAGCACCTACAGCAAGGTAAGAACGAAGAACCATTTCGTGACCTTTTAGCTTTGCAGACTCATGGCTTGAAGCAACACCGTTACGAAGTGCGAAAGCCTGTCCACCAGAACCACCATAAGTAAATCCGTGCTCAAGACCAAGAGTTACAGGTTGGATGTACTGGTTACCAGGCTGCTTGTCAGCAGACTGAAAAGAAAACATATTGTAAACCTTTACTCCCTCAGGAATAAGGTCTTTTACGCGATCAGCATAAGCTTCTTTATAGATCGCATTTAGCGTATTAAAATCATTAGTTTGTTGCATTGTAATCTCCTTTAAATGCTAGAATAATAAATTAAATCTCAAGTTTAACATCAACTGAGATTACGTTGTCAGAAGTAACAGCAGATGTAAAATCAAGTGTAGCAACTTCATCAACAACAGTTACAGTGGCAATCTCACCTTCAAATCTTGCTTCAACAACAGCAGCATTATCACCAAACTTAGAAAGATCTAGTTCAACGTTACCACCATTAGATTCAGCTCCAGGGATGTCAGATACTTTAGCCGTTACAGTCATTGTACTTAGAATAAGGTTGGCTAGTACCGAATCCTTTACGAGTTTTGAGTCCATTTTGTCTCCTAAAATAAATTAAAATTAATAACGAAATAGGTCATAATGTTAATCTACTTTGATATCACAAGAATCCTTACGGGTATCTAGGAGTCGCAATAAATTTATTATTCCTACAATGTATTGTTAAATTTCAGGCTAAATACCTGAAATTATTACAAATTCTTAAAATATTCCTTAGCCCTGACCTTCTTTTTAGGCTCTTTTTTAGCTTGAGGTTCATTAACCGTTTCCATCACCTTAGGCTTGTTAGGGGCTGTTTTTGCCTTAGCAATGCGGTTTTCACGCATTTTCTCGATATTTTTCTTACCTAGAAACTTCTCGATGAAAGCTGCTGGCATAGAGTTAAAAAAGCTCTCCTGCTGACGGATAATCTCTTTTTCAACAGTAGGTAGGACATCTTTAGCCTCTACATCATCATATCCATTTTCAATAGCCCAAGTCATAGTTTCAGCAATCTTCTGGCGAACCATTTCATTGTCAGGAAGACTCTCATAAGCATCTAGAGCAGAGCTGATCTCTTCTTCGAGCTTAGCACCTTCCTGAGCCATAGTTTGCTCATACTGAATCCTCTCAAGTTCCTCCCTAGAACGTCTCTCAGCTTCACGGGCTTCTTGGAGCTTTCTTTCATATTCTTCCTGAGCTAACTGCTCTGGAGATTTTTTCATTTCTTCAATCTGAGACTCTAAATGTGACTTAGTTAGACCATCAATATCTAATCCAAGTTCGCGTAGAGTTCCAAAAGGATCACTCTTCAGTTCTGATAGAGCTTCTTCGTATGCTTTCTCAAGTTCGCGAGCTCTCTGCATAGCTCCTCTACCAGCATGAGCCATTTGTAGTTCACGCTTAATAGATTCTTCATCTGAAAGGTCAATCTCTTTTACGATCTCTTTTCCATTAACCTTTAGGGTGAACTGACGAATCATATCCTGAACTTCTTCTTCAGTAGCACCTTCTTCAATAGCCTCTTCTACAGCATCTTGGAGATCTGATTGATCTTCTGCTGACATTTCAGTTACTGATTCTGCGAGATTCCCACCTTCGAGATCCTCGCCTTGCGGTTGCTCTTCGATAACCTCAGATTCAGGGGTTTCTAAAACAGTCTCCTCTACAGGAGATTCGATAATTTCTTCAGACATTTTTTGCTCCTTTGCGATAGTCTATTGATATATCTCAAAGTCACCGCCTCTTGGTAGGTGACAAAGCTTTTATTTCTTACTCTTATAATTTTTTATAGCATTAATCCTAGCTTCTAACTTTTTCAACTCTTTCTCGTCTCCAGCTTTCTCCGCTCGGACAGCTCTCTCACTTAGAAGTTTGACCTTTTCTTTTTTTAAATCTTCGATGGTAGTCCCTTCATCTTCAGAAACTTCCATATCGTAAGGTCTATTGTTATGCCAGATTTTACTTTTCTTTTTCATAATTACGTATTGGTTAGAAATTGTTGTTCAGGTGTATTAGGTTGTCCTTCCACCGTTGCAGGTTGTGCTGGCTGTACACCAGAATTACCCATTTGCTGTTGAGCTGCTTCCATACTTTGATTAACCATTTGATCCATACCAGCCATATCGCCTTGAGCTGGAACAGGAGGCTGTTGCATTCCAACAGGATTCCCACCAACAGGAGGTAAAGGTTGCTCTCCAATTAGAGCGAGTAGGTTAGGATCGGTAGTTCTAAGTAAATCAATATGTTCTTGGATGTGAGCTAATACTCTAGCAGAAAGTTCAGTGTTTAGTCTGAGGTCTGGATCAGCAAGTACATTTAAGTGTTCGCGAATGTGTTGAGAGTGAGCGTCAACAGCAGTAGCCATTACATCCGAGTCTCCATCCATTAATCTTTCATTTTCTGCTCTAATAAGTAGGTTCTGGTTAGTCTGACCTTCAGTGAGAACTTCTAGCTTACCAGTATTGATAACAGAAAAGTACTCCTCTGGAGTTTTAATCAGACCCATTTGAATTAGGTTGTCTGCCATTTGGGTACGACCTGCTGTAGTCTGAGCTAGAAAGTTACCTACGTCCACAACAACTCTATTTACTGAAGATAGGTTTTCCCCAGTGAATTCTTTAATCTTAGTTCTATTACTCACACCAGAGATTTCCGCGATACGTGGAACTTTGGCGAAATCTTTGAGTAAATTAATTAATCCAGTTCCCACCCCTTCGATTAGTAGGATGTAGGATTGTTGGAGTCCGTTAATAAATTGGATAGCCTGGGATTGAACTAGAGCGAGAGCGTTACCTGATTTTAGAGAACTCTCTGGGTTACCTCTAACAACAGAGTTAACACCAGAGATTGTCTCCATAGATGAAATCATCATGTTCAGGAAATTAAATGTTTCTGGAGCAGTAGCAGTCAATTGCAGTGCTTCAGGCTTTCCTACATCTGAATCATATTCAATAAAGTTCATCCCTGAACCCACTTGATTCAAACGAACATCATTACCCCTAGGATTTAATATGTTCTGAACACCAAAAGCATTCTGATTCGTAGCGATAGTTGAGTAGGAGGAGTTTACGGCATCTTGCATGGGCAGGAGGTCGAACATCGGCGAGTAACCGTAAGGAGTTCCTAACATATTCGCAGGGGCAATTCGATAAATTGGTAAATCTCTATAAGGCATTACAGTATCCATAAGTACGATGTCTGCATCGAGATACATCATGTACCTTCCCTCAGGAACAGCATCAGTCCTCTTATGGAAAAATTCATATAAAGCAATGTCATCAGTCTCATCTTGAGGTGAAGCGTACACTTTAGCATTGAATAGGTTTTCTTTAGTTGGTACAGATAAGATCTTTTCTCGCATTTCAGGATACTTTTTTGCAAGATCAAATCTATTTACAAATGTACGACATACAACCCAATCATTCTGTTCAACGGTTTCTTTGGTCGAATCAAACACAACATCAAAAGGCGAAAGGTTTGTGAATTTAACATCCCCTTCATATACAGGAAAAGGTTCCCTTTCTGACTCTTCTTCTGAATCCTCAGACTCGTCAGGCTCGATGTAGTCGTAAATTTTACCTGAAGTGGAATCCCACTCCATTTTTATGAATCCACTTCCGAAAACAATAGCATATTCCACTGCGTTTTTGAGGTAAACTTCTAATCGTTTTTCCCTCATGTAATAGTCTAAAAGACCGTGAGCTAGAGTAGTCTGAACTTGGGACTCATAATCTGTATTTATTGATCTAGGTTGAAATGATGGTCTGGTCGCGGTAGTCATTGTCAGCATGTGCTGGGCAATGTTTCTATAGTGGTTTACAGGAAGATTAACTAACTCCCCAGATTCTCCACCAAAAGAAATTGAGTGATCCAACTCATAGTATTTTCCATGGTAAGCGTACCAACTCCTACGAATTAGGTCTAGGTAATTGTCGCTTTTAAAGTTTTTGTACCAACTATCGGCTTTTCTCTGGATATGGGCTACAGCCTTATCGCCAGTGTCGGCAGCAAAATATTTCTCATCACTCATATAGTACCTCTTAGTACATATTGTTAAATTAAAGGTTTATCTGTCACTTTTTGTTCATGAGACCGTTAAAAAGGTCTTTTATACTAGAATTTTCTTTCTTCTCAGGAATGTGGTAATCTGAACCATTAAAGTCATACCCATCAGGAAATGGGTTCTTATTCATGTTTACATTTCGGACCAGATAAATCAGAGCATCGACCAAATCGGCATGGTGACCTTTAAATTTCTTATCCGAACTTCCTGCTACACGCTCGTATCCAACACGCTTACCGTCAGATTTACGAGTCTTCCATCTAGCGGTTTCTAAATGGTAGATTAGATTAATACACCTAGGGTGAATCTCTAGGTCGCCTCTTCTAATCATCATCCTAACTTTATTGATCTGCTCGTCCTTATTATCTTTACGGGTAGCAACAAACCTAAGCCCATGTTCCCTACTAAGGTCATTTATTAGGATAGGGTTGTTATTATCCATCACTCGTTTGAATGGTTCATTCTTTTCGCCAGTGAGCGGATTTTTAAATAGATTCCTCTCTTTCCTAAATATTCCATCTGCAATATCTTGAGTAGTTAACTGTCTTTCACCCTTACCGCCCATAACTAATTCATCCAGAATAACAATCTTTCCTCTGATAAAATCGTAGTAGGCAAATAAAATACCTGTGAGGTCACCTACAGCAGGGTCACCTGACACGTAACAATCATAGAAAGCTGGCATAGTACTTTCTTTTACAATATCCTTCTTTACGTCTTTATTAAATTCAGGAATAACCATAGCATCTAGGTCAGATTCTGATTGAAGTAGAAATTCTCGCTTGAATGCAGGATCTTCCACTCCACCAGGGTACTCGTCAATAATCTCTTCAATATCCTCTACTGTAATCAGAGGGTTTTTGTAAATATCGTACTCGATTAGCGTTCCCTCTGCTCTAGCCTGTCTAACGTATTCAACCATAAATGGGTGATCTGATTGTTTCGAGGGCGTGGATGCCATAATCATCTTACCCTTAGTGGTTAGTAGCGTTGGCATCAAAATACTTCTAACAATGTACGAAAAATCGGTATAATCATGGAATCCCGCTTCATCTAGGAGAATTAGGTTAGCGGCAGAACCCCTAACTGACTCAGCAGATCCACCATCAGTACCTGCCATCTGGATAACTGATCCATTTGGAAATCTGTATTCATTTTCTTGGGTTTTATATTCTGGTTTAATGTGAGGAGGACAGTCAGCTAGTACCGGAACCATGTGTTCACGGGCAACCGAACGGGCATCCTTCTTTTTCGGAAAAATTAACTTAACAGTTTGATTAGGAGCTCTGATACAGAACTCTACAGCAATAGCACACATAGTAAAAGACTTACCTGTACGTCGAGCGCAAAGGAAAACGGTGTTTTTACCCTTTGAATTGTAAACCGCATCACGCATCTGTCGCTGGATACCTTTTAATTTATAGGTGAGGTCTCCCAGCTCCCACAATTTGGCAATTGCTGCCTTCTTATCCATCTTTGTTCCCACCGTCCACTATTTTGAGAAGCTCGTCCTTACTCACTTCCTTCATTTTAGGAGCTTTCTGGTCAATATTTCCTTTAATTAGGTGTAAACTCTTATTTAGAGTCTCGAAAGCTTTAACTTCTTTATCCGAAAGTTCGCCTTGACATTCTGAGAGCTCTTTTAGTTTACGAATCTCATTTACACAGATAAAATACTCGTCAGACATCTCAACACCCTCTTCGATTCCATATTCAAACAGCGTATGCTTTAGTTGGGCGTTCTCACGCTCTTTTTCTACAAGCTTAGCTTTGAGCTCTTTAATGACTTCTAGGAGGTCGTCGCTTTTCACCACTGAACCCCTCTTTCAAACGTTTTCTCTTCTTTTTGGATTCTAGCAAACCTATCTTCCTGAGTAGCTGTGTGTCTATTGATCTCAGCAATCTTAGATTGTAACTGAGCCATCTCTAGATTCTTATAAAGCTCTGACAACTCTGGATCACTACTTTGAACCTTCCTCTCATATTTCTTACTGGCGAAATAGTGTAATCCACACAAAAGGTAGGAGCAGCAAGTAACTGCTGCTGAGGCGTAAATTGTATGTGGGTAAAAAACTGCGAGTGCAGCAAATAGAACTGTTGTTGAAATCATTAGGTATTTCACTTTATCTCCTTGGTGGGTAAATATTAGACAGTCCTAGGATATGTCTTGACTTACCGCCTAATAGAATTAGTTACTTCTTCTTTTTCTTTGGTCTAAAATAATCGCGCATCTTCTCTAAAGTAGACTTTCTTCTCTGAAAGTTAGATGTCTCCCCTGGACGCACAAAAGGACTTCCTCTTTTCTTTCTCTGTTCGCGAGCTATACGCTTCTCTTCTTCCGAGTAGTCACTGTCGTCGTACCGACTCCCATCTGCATACTTCTTCCCTGACATTTTCTTCAGAGCCTTTAGTCTGCATGATTTCTTATCTTTATCTTTCAAAACCTATCTCCTGAATAAAAAGGTGTCCATAATAGTATTGTTAAATCTTGACAGATGACAGATATTATGAGATAATAGTTAGATAGCTGCCGCTATTTCGATTAGCTTAAACCCTTTTCGATTTTAGGGGTCACATACCACGTAAAACCTTCAGTCTATAGTCGGTCCTAGGCGGCTAGGTTCACGTAAAGTTCTAGGCGAGTTGTGAGATTGGTGCGCTGCACCTTCATTGTTCTTAGGAGGAAACTATTAAATCAATCAAAATCAACACCCGATATGTACTTATCTCTGACAACCTGAGCGAAAATCAAATTGAGCATGTTGCAGAGGCTATTCACCGCACTATTTTAACTGAGATCTACTTCCTGAGCTAATTGAGCCGTTGAGCGTGACAGAAGGGGTGCTATGTCGTACTCCGTACTCCTTTTCTGGCACGATCTGACACATATCCGTCACTATCCCTACAATTAACAATAATAGTATGGAAAAGACGGTTTACATTCCCAATGATTCTCAGTTCGTCTACGAGATTTTAGGCGAAAGACTGATAAAAACTCATCGAGTCCTGTTTTCATTCGAGGGAAAGAATGCGATAGTGACAGATTTCTCGACAATCCTCTTGGAAAAGTTACTCTCAGGGGTAGTGAATATAAAGAAATCCAAGATTTACAAAATTTTGCATGGAAGCTAAGTTTAAGTTAAAATTCAAGGTAGGACAAGCAGTCCTAGCTATGGGTAAATACGTAGGTGTAATCACCGAAATAGGTTTTTGCCTAGACATGCCTATCTACAAAGTAGGTGACGGATCTTGGTGGCTAATCGAAAGAGATCTTGAGAGAGCTAATAAGATAGCTCGTATCCTTTACGGAGATAACAATGCAAAAAGATGTAAAACTGTCAAAAAAGAGCAAACAACTCTTAAAATCCCTTGATAAAATCAGGGAGGTCGTCCATTATTGCACCGCAAACAGTCCTCAATGGGACGAAATGAGGGCAGAGCTTCGCAAAATAGAGGACCATTTGATTGAAACATGCAAATCCAGGAAGTTACAAGATATTGAGCTCGCTCAGAAACTAATAAAGGAGAAGGGTCTTGGTAGGGAATAGATTTAGACTAAAGGACGGTACAGTGGTGACAGTTAAGTCTGTATCTGGTGGAAATTTCTTATCTCTCACAGCAGAAGGTAATCCTAGATACTTTAATTCTGGCGATATCTGTCACAAATTAGGGAATCCATGCGATTCCCTTGACTGCTTTGACAAGAAAAGCTCCTCAAAAGCTCAAAATACCCCTTCTAAGCCTTCCAAAGAGGGAGAGGATACCCAAGATAAGGAATAAGTCGTGATTACCGTAGAAGAAGTTCTAGCCTTTATTAACGAGTGTGTAAAAATTAGCATAACTTACAAAGAAAAGGGCTACCGAGTTGAGTGTCTCCTAACTGAGAACTCAGGGTGGAGCTCTCCTAGCTGCAATATTTATATTATAGATAGTCATTTACCTGTTACAGAGATAGAAACTAAGGTAACTTACCGAAATGAGACAGTTTTCCTGTCGGACTCACCAGATCACCTTGAGACGATCAAGGATGCGATTAGAGAGAGTCATCAAACCATACTAAGGGGTAAGGAAGAGAAGCTTGTGGAAGAGGTTAGAAACCAAATTAAGGCTCTGAAAAAAGGTGTGACAGATGATAACATTAGAAGATCTTGAAAATTTAAGGATTGGCGAGAGGATCTCTAACCACCACTTCACGATTAAGAAGTGTTCTATAGGGATGTTCTTTACTGACAGAACAAAAGTTGTATGGTCCTCTGAGGGCTATACTCCGAAAATGATGATGGAGTGCATAAAGTCTAACCATTCTTGGATGTTCTCTAAAGTATACACAACCCTTTGTGGGGAAGGCGACAAATGACAGATACTGAAATCATAGACATTCTTTTCTCTAGTCAAGGAGACAATATCTACGTTACTAATAAGGTATTAGGATTAGAGCTAAAAAAAGTAGTTGGAAAAATTTTTATGTGCACTTTCCCTGAAAATGAGGTGATATTTTGGTCAAAAGAAAACCGAACCTGCTCAGATGCGGTAGCTTGGATTAGGGAGAACAAACCCTACGTTTTTACGAAGGTGTTTGATACTCTAAGTGGAATGGATGTAAGAAGTGACTCGGTTTCACCTCATCGGAGTGACAGATGAAGGAAAACATAAAATTCTGGGCAGTAAGACGTGTGAAACCAGAGAGGGGCTTACCGCTAGGTACAACTTTTGAATTACTGAAAATGAGTAAGAAATACCTATGGGTCAAAAAACCAGGCTACCCTTTAGGCAGGAGACTGCCTAGAAACTGCTTCCATATTGTGCCTGACTGTAAAATCTTTAATACCTTACTAGGAGTGACAGATGAAAAAAATAGACCCTGAGAAATTTTTAGCTTACTACACCGGCAAGACTACCTACTGGGTGAGAAACCTTGCCCCTTTACTCATAAAAAGTAACCTCTATCGAATACATGGTGAAGGGTCTGGAAAGTCTCTCGGTCTTATTGATGAATATGGTGATGCTACCTATGTTAGTATGAGGGATGTAACACTCATCCCTAAATCCAAGATTATCAAGGTTCTATATAATTACGGTGACAGATAACTTTTACAGCGTGTGTGTTGTGAGAGACTATCTTCACATTCACTCCCTCCCAAAGTAACCTACCCCCCCCCCACCTAAACAATATCTATTTATACAGAGCTTGCAACTTCTATGCCAGCTTTTCCCTGCAATCGTTGTACCAGCATATCATTGTTTGAGTTAGACAAACAGGTAAACAATATCTATTTATTGTAGTAATTCCAGGTACTTAACCTATGTAGCTACCCCATATAATTGAGGTTATCGGGGGTAAATTATCTATGAGCTCATAGAATTGATTGTAAGGCATTTTTGCGAATACATATACATTATATCCAGATCTATGTTTGAATTGATTCTAGAGGTAATTGTGTGCTTCTAGTGAGGTGTTATGGTGTAAGTTAGGATAAGTATCTGTTTTTGTGTGTAGAATTGTTGGCATGATCCTTGCAGATGCAATTGTTTTGCCTAGGTGATTTGGTGCTATTCTTGCAGTAGGGGGCTTGTAGAGGGGTTTTGGCACGTTTTTTGCAACATTCTCTCCACTCTCTCTACAAACCCTGTTTAAGAACACAACAAATGTAGAAACAAACAAAAGACCTTCACTTTTGAGTAGACAAGAATTTACCTAGTATAAGACTATGTTTCGGAATTCTTGCAATCACCTTACGTCAACTATTTGGGATGAAAGCAGACACGAGCTATGTCGCCAATTTAGAGGTTTATCGCAGGGCTTTCCGCTCAGCTCTTTTGAAGGTCGAGGTCTGAGTTAGCGGCTAGAGGAATCGTCCTTGATTCACACTCTTCACGCTACCTAGTCGATGTCATCCTCAATTCTGAGGGGCATCGTTTTTCACGGTCCCTAGGATTCTACTAAGTGGGAAACAAATGTTTCCTTATATAGTATTGTTAAATATGGTCATGTTTCATGAGGCACTAGCCGAAATACTGTTAAAAGTGCACTCCTAACCATTTGATATTATAGCATATTACTACTTTTTTGTCAAGTAACTGCATTTTTCTCTTGATTTTTGTGACAAATAGTGCGATAGTGTTTATAGACAACAAAACAAGTGAGGGAAACATGACAACGCGAGAGATTATTCAAACTTATTTAATCCAAGGTAAACACGTTGACAGTACTGATGATGAATTTTTCACTGCTTTAAAAATCAGGATAGGACGTGAACATTTATTACAGGTTCTAAGAGAGAAAGGGCATCTAGTTGGTGTTATACCTCAAGAAAACCACGAACGCTATTTTAAGCATTCTAGCTGGTCTGACCTTGTTACTATGACTGACTGCTGCTTAGGTTTGAAAACTGAATCATTCTATGATACTTTAGACTAAAGGGTATAACATGACTTTCATACTTATAGACTGGGCAAATAACAGATTAACCGATTTTGAAGGGAACGATCTAGAGTTTTCCAGTTTTGAAGAGGGGTGGGACTACATTTTTGAAAATTACTCAGAAGAACTTTATTCTGATCTATTTATAATTGACGAAGACCGGTACTAGGGGAAAATAACATGACTAAACTGTTTAACAAGTATCAAAAACTATTAGAGCAAGATACTCTCACAGAGAGACAGATAATTTCACTAAAATCTAGAATTAGTTGGAATCCTTGTAGCCTCACACCTTCTGAGGTAGAGGAACTAAAGGAAGAACTTGAATATGATCGTGGCAACTGTCGCTATGATATTACAGAAGCTCATGCGCAAAAAGGCATTGACTACCTTAGAAGTAAGTGTTTCAAAATGAATGGACAAAAAAGGAATACCAAACAATTAGTAAATATGCCTCAGGAATTCTTTGATGTAATTAGGGAATATTCACACTTTACGTTTGAAGGCTTTGAAGAGGTACATTTTAACACATTTACTGGTAAGTCAGAATATATGCCTGTTTGGAGAATTCACACTAAAGGTGGTAAGCACTTTGATTATTATATGGACTTAGGACTAGTTTTTAATCATACTGGGGAATACACTAAAAAATTAGAACTTGTAGGATAGGGGTAAATATGGACTTAAAAACAAACTTAAATTACTACGAAGCTTATTTTGATGCTCTATTTTTCGGCGAATCTGAGCTTGAAAACACTGAGCTAGGTTTCACCGATATAAATGAAGAATGCCTAAAGCAACACATAAAGGACTTGGATTTATTTTTTACTAAAGCAGAATCTATCCTTGAAAAGTCAGAATATACACACGACCAGGCTTGTCATGATTTTTATTTTACTCGTCAAGGTCATGGGGTAGGTTTTTGGGAGTGTGTCCACTGCGACGAAAGCCAAGGGGAAAAGCTCACAGAAATTGCAAAAGAATTCGGAGAATTTTACGTCTACGTTGGTGACGATAACAAAATCTATTTAGACTAAGGAATGTTATGAGAGAAATAACTGAAACATATAAAGTTTACACATATGAGTCTGCAAGTCCTGAGCTTAAAGAAAAAATTAGAGAATACTTTGCAATGAGCGATTCTTATGGTGACTGGATACTTGAGGAAAGAATGGAAACATTAAAGGCATTCGCTCAGTATATTGGGGCAGAATTGGACTACTCAGTTTCTCTTGTTCCTGATCGTGGGGAATTTATTAAGGTAAAGTTTTACGGTGAACATATCCCTTACCGTATAAAAGATTTACTAAATGATCCTAAAGCTTGTCCACTTACTGGAGAATGCTACGATGAGGATTTAAGAGATTTCTTTAAAGAAAATGAAGTAACTGAAGAAAATCTCCAATATTGTCTTGACAATTACTTGACTCTGATCCACAATGATTATGAATGTCTTTTAAGCGATGATGTTATAAAGGAACATTGTGAAGCCAATGAATACGAATTCAAAGAAGATGGAACACTTTACTAAAGGAATAATATGAAAATCACAACAACTAGAGAGAAGTATTTGAGACTACTTCAAAACAACGTAACACTCGATAAAGTAAATTTAGAACAGGCGATGGAAGGGTTTGAAAGTCTATCGTTGGAATCCAAATTGATTCAATTAGAGAAAATAAACAAATTGCACGAAGAACTCAAAGAAGCATCAAGAGAGCATGAAGAGTTCAGAGACGAACACTTTCCGGAATGGGCTGATGATATACCTTTTTAACACTTGACAGGCTTTAGGATTTATATAAGATAGAAGAAACAAAGGGGAATAAATGAAAAAATCAACTAGAATCTTATTTCAAACACAAGAGGAAAAAGACTTCGTTAAACTAGTAATTGAGCAAAATATTCTATGTTCAGGTAATGAACTTGTGGAACTTTATCAGAAAGTAAACGAGTGTGAATTTTACAATAATCTGGAAAACCAACTAACTCCCATTGTTACCGACAAGCAAGAGTATTTTGATTACGTAAAGGAATATCATAGCGAATCCCTGGACGATCTAAAAACCGCTATGCGTGAATGGTACGAAAACGATGGATGTGAAGAGGCAGGACCGTACGACTTTTACTATGGCGACTATATCGAGCATCTAAAGAACACTGAACAGGAATACCAGGAAGTTCTGCAATGGTTTATCGTTACCGATTGGTTAGCCGCAAAACTCTCAGCAATTGGCGAGCCTATCCTATCCACAGATAACCACAAGGTTTGGGGTAGAACTTGCTACGGTCAGGCGATTGAATTGGATGGAACGATTCAAGAGATTTTTAGGGGACTGGAGTAATGTGGGAACAATTCGACGAGTACATGATTTACAACGAACAACTAAAAGTCTCTGTTTACTGGACCACTTACGGCGAAAAGGATCAATACTTCCTAGCCAAGTCTTACGAATTTGAAGAGGATTTTTTAGAGGAAATCGAATTCACGGATATTGTTTTGGTAAATGAAGAGATAACAGAAACTAACACTAAAGAGGAATTAATCGCTAAAGCGAGGGGAATGGTAGAATGAAAGATATCCTAAAAGCGGTAAAACTAATTCAGTGCCCTCAACCAAACTTAGGGACGGTTTACTTTATTGGTAATGCGGCAATTACTCCACTAAAGCTTAGGGAAAACGAGACTCATTACGCTTATTTCCATAGAAGTTTAGGATTCTGTGCGCCTCATAAAGTTTTTCTCGCAAATGACTTGACAGATGCTTTCACTAAAGCTAAAATTATGAATAAGAAACTGGAGGGGTAAAAATGACTCTACAAATATTGTCTTTACAAACTGTTATGATTTCCCTAGCCGTCTTCTGCGTACTCAGTAACCGAGACGCTGAGGGATTCCTAGGAGCATTCTTTTGCCTACTACTTGGATTCTGTTTATAAAGGGGTAACCATGAAAAAGTTTAAGGCTGGCGACAAGTTATTTTCAAACAAAAAAGTGCGAAAAGAAAATCCAACTTACGACTCGCCAATGCAATTCTTCGATCTAATCGAGGAAAAGTATTTCAAGAACGTAAAGACGACTCGCGAAGGTGAGATCTGTAAAAAGAAGTTTAGAATTGCAGTTTGTTGCGACGATGACAAAAAGCTTGACTTCATTTGTCAGACTCTCCACAAAGTTGGGTACAGAGACGTTACTAAAGTAAAAAGTCCAACGACAATGCTGAGGCACGGGAATCAGTCAACATTTGATTTGGTACTCACTAAGTATGATTTTTACGACCACTACAACGGTATTGACATCTTCGATGCGCTACACATGAAAAAAGATGGTCACAAAATCATGGGAGTTTGCATCGTAAACGGGTACAACCCAAAGCAGTACATGGAAATCAAACGCTCTGGAGCTCACGTAATAAACTGTTTTCCAGACTACGAGGCTAAAGAGATCTTTGCGGATTGTTTTCTTACAATTGCAAAATCCTACTACCTGTTTTACCTAATCGACGGGGTGTTTGGATTAGGTAAGAGTATTGAATTCAAGCAGAGAAAGTTTCCAGTTAACTACACAATAAACGAGCTTGAACAGATGTTAGCTCAAAAATTTCAGGAGGCAGCGTAATGCAAAAACTAACTAAAGAGCAACAAGTGCAGAGACTACAGACTATCCTAAAGCACGATGCGACTACAGAGTGTCCTTGCTGCGAAAAAGTATTCATCCCAATGTTTGAGCTTGACGGGTATGGGATTTGTCCAGACTGTGATGGTGAGGTTTTGGAGAGGCACAAAAATGAATTATAAAGTGGGGAAAATATACCTACATCTTGGCGAGGATAACATTGTATTAGTAAAAAGTATTGAACCCAATAATGAACTTATTTTGGAGGACATTACTGAGGATACTCGGGGAGATTTGGATAAAGATTATTACTATAGTTTTGAAAATTTTGACCTCATTCCAATAAATGAGAAAATAATAAACATACTTTATGGAGGTAAATATGACTAAAAACAAAATTTACATTTTACATGGATATTTCGGTTATTGGGGAATAAAACAACACGTTAGTATCCCAGCCAATAGCTACAAAGAGGCAACTAAAAACCTTAAAAAGAAAGTGATGAAACTTTTCAAAGGTAAAGGTAAAGGTAGACATCAAGAGAAGTTTTACTGCAAAGTTGTCGGATATCAAGTTATTGAAGAGGTCAAGGATTATTTTGAATTTAAAACCCCTATTAATTATAAATAAATTGGAGTAAAAAATGACTAAAGACGAACTAAAACTCATGCAACAGTTTGAACAATTTATCACTAAAGACCGCCACGAAACAATCATCCGTCTAGCTGCTGAGCTGGGTGATCGAGATGAGAGAATCCAAAGGCTGGAAGGAGAACTCGAGAGGGTTAACCTCATTTTCGTACAGGCTGTCAAGGAGAAAGATTGGGATAAGCTAGGAAAACTAACAATTAACTGGAGATCGTAATGATTTGGATGGCTCTTTTATTTTGGTTAGCAATTTCACTTGACGAGCTATGGGCTTGGTTTGTATTTTTTGTGTACTGTATGGTTGCTTTTTAGTTGGGAGTGTGGTATAATTAGGATATAGGAGGATTTATGGAATATTTTTTACTGGTTATTCATTTTTTAGGCTTTATTGGATACGTTATCGCTTCAATAAACCCAGAATGCGTACCGAAGTTTTTTCAGCACATTATGTATGGTTTGTTGTCGCTACTCAGCTTAGTTAGTTTCCTAAAAATTATTCTAAAACTGTGATAGGAGGAAAAATGTACAACCTAGACTTACAGGAAGAGGACATCCAAATGCTCCTCACAGCTCTTCACCGCAATAGTGAGTACTTCACCGACCAAGACAGGCTAGACTCGCTCTCACAGTATTTACAGGACGCTCTGAGCGACTTTGCTGTAGGGAACGAGGGGAGATTGAGTGTAGAGGAGAGGAACAGGTGAAAGGAATTAGGAAAGGTATATTTCGCGGGGATGTTGTGGATTTTATTTATAACAATTGTTATACCGATAACGATAATAGAGTTATTGTTTTAGATCATGCTTTATCTTGTTGGGATATATCAGGTGATGATATTGAAGAAAACCCCTGTTTAAAAGGTAAAAATTATAAAGAAGGAACCTATCGATACGTACATGAAGTTCCTCCACTAACCAAGGTAACATCTATTCTCTATGGAGTGACGGAATGAAATATTGTATTTACAAAGGTCAGATTTTTCCTTATGTAGAGTCGATAACGCACAACGGAGATCCTATTTTATTGAGTATGGCGGAAATAAACTTTAACATATGTTTTTGGGAAACAGAAAATTTCTCTAAAAGAGACTATCCAGATGGTAAGTTAGATTTTAAAGGATATACTTACGGACTTTATGTTTACAAAAACACCACAACTCTACTAACCCCATCTAAGATAACAAGCATCCTCTACGGAATCGAATTTTAACAAATATTTACTTGCCTAAACCCTAGTCTTATGGTATAATTTCCTACCGAAAAACTTAACCTATTCTGGTTAGGTAAATAAAGGAGATTTATTTAGATGACTAAAAAGTTGAAAACCCCTTGGGGTCCAATCGGATACCCTGTATACAAAAGAACATACGCAAGAAGAACAAACTCAAATAAAATTGATTCGCCTACAGAAGAATACCCACAAACTGTTGACAGGGTTGTGGGAGCTTGCAACAAACAACTAAAGGTTGGCTTTACCAAAAAAGAAGAGGATAGATTAAAAGAAATCCTGCTCTCACTAAAAGGAACTGTGGCAGGTAGGTTTTTTTGGCAGCTAGGTACGAAAACAGTTGACAGGATAGGATTAGCTAGTCTCCAAAACTGCGCCTTTACTGTAGTAAACGAGCCTATTAGACCTTTCACTTGGGCTATGGATATGCTCATGCTAGGCTCAGGAGTAGGGTATAATATCCAAAGGGAACACGTATATGAACTACCTAAAGTCAAAAAAAGAAAAATTAAAGTTTCTCGTCTTGACACGAAAGACGCTGATTTTATCGTTCCAGACTCAAGGGAAGGGTGGGTTAAGCTTCTTAGAAAAACACTTGAAGCTCATTTCGAGACAGGCAAAGGATTCACCTACTCAACAATTTGTATCCGAGGTAAGGGAGAAGCTATTAAAGGTTTCGGAGGAACTGCCTCAGGACCAAACGATCTATGCGAAGGAATCGAAAATATTAGCAAGCTGCTTAATGAGAGAAGTGGTAAAAAACTTAGACCTATAGATTGCCTTGACATAATGAATATTATTGGGTCAATCGTGGTTGCCGGTAACGTGAGGAGATCAGCTCAAATTGCAATTGGGGATATGGATGATCTTCAGTTTCTAAATGCTAAGAGGTGGGACTTGGGTAACATTCCAACTTGGCGAGCAATGTCAAACAACTCAGTGGTGTGTAACGATATCTCGAAATTACCTGAACAATTTTGGGAAGGCTATAGAGGTAACGGTGAGCCTTATGGATTAATTAACCTAAACCTAGCTAAATCGATTGGAAGAACAGGAGAAACTCAATACCCTGATCCTGAGGTTGTCGGATTTAATCCTTGTTTTGCTCCAGAAACATTAATCACTACCAGAGAAGGTCTAGTTCCTATTGAGAAATTAGTTGGTAAAGAGGTAGAGGTTTACTCTAATGGTGAGTGGGTAAAGATTGATAACTTCAGAGTTACTGGTGAGAATCAAAAAATTCTAAAAATTACCATGCACGATGGGTCGGAACTAAGGGTTACACCTTACCATAAAATGATCCTAGCTAATGGTGAGAGAGTGGAAGCAAGAGATTTAAAAGAGAACGATAAACTCTTGATGTCTGATTGCGAAACTCATGGTACTGTTCAGTCTAAAGGTGCTTACCTAAAAGGATTTCTATGTGGTGACGGAACTACAAATAGAGGTAGACCTCTTCTCTACCTTTACCCACCTAAATACGAATGTCAGGATAGATTGATTTCTTCTGCGCAAGAAATAGAAAACCTAGCAGTGAATACTAACTGTATTACAGATTTAGGATTTAATGACCAAGAAAGTAAAGGTAAATCCAGAAAAGCTATGACAGGTCTTACTGGTAAAAAACATGAGCTGACTGCTTGGGCTTCGACTAACAAATTAAGCTTACCGGATGAAGTATTTCAATGGGACAGACAGAGTAAGTTAGATTTTATTGCAGGACTATTTGACTCAGATGGTAGTGCAAGCGATACTTCAAACGGATTCATGTATCAACTATCATCTGTTCACACTACATTCTTAAAAGATGTCCAGAGTTTACTCAAAACAATTGGAGTTCAGTCTAGATTATCTGCGATGGGTAAAGGTGGTGTCAAGGATTTTAATGATGGTTATGGTGAATACCAAACACAGCAAACATTTCGTCTCACTGTCTCACAAAAATCTTCGATCAAGCTAAGCTCTCAGGTTAATTTTTCTAGATTAGTTTCTTTTGCGGATAAAGAATTGAAGTACAACCTAAAGCCTAGAAGAAATAGGATCGTATCAATTGAAGCAGATGGTGAGGAAGAGTTAGTTTACTGTTGTACAGTTCCAGAAACCCACAGTTTAACTATCGGTATTGGTTTAGAAGTTGGTCAGTGTGCTGAACAATCTCTAGCTCCCTACGAAACATGCTGTCTAGCTGAAATACATCTACCTAACATCGAGTCTAAGGAAGAGCTCCTAGAGGTAGCAACATACCTATACCGTATTAATAAACATAGCTTAGCAATAAAATGTCATCATCCAGAAACTGAGGCTATCGTACACAAAAATATGAGAATGGGTATTGGGGTAACAGGATACTGTTCGTCAACCAAAAAACAAAAATCTTGGTTATCTGCTACCTACAAAAAACTCAGAGAATTCGACAAGGAGTATTCAGCTAAGCATGGGTTCCCTGAGTCGATTAAATTAACCACTGTGAAGCCCTCAGGCACTCTCTCGCTGCTTTCTGGTGTTAGCCCAGGGGCTCACCCAGCTTACTCTCAATACCACATCAGAAGGGTGCGTATGAGCGCAGAAGCTCCTTTAGTTGAGGTGTGTAGAGCCAATGGCTACCCTATTGAGTTTGTTAGGAAATTTGATGGGACTGAGGATAGAAATACGGTTGTAGTGGAATTTCCTTGTAAGTTTCCAAGTCATGCTTTGGTGGCTGACGATCTCAGTGCTGTGGATCAGTTAGAGATTATCAAAGAATTACAGACCAATTGGAGCGATAATGCTGTTTCGGTAACGATTTACTACCGGATGGAGGAATTAGGTAAGATCCAAAAATGGTTAGCTAAAAACTACAACAGCAACCTAAAAACTGTGTCATTCCTGCTACATAGCGACCACGGTTTCGACCAAGCTCCCTTAGAGGAGATTACAAAAGAGGAATACGAACGTAGGGTTAAGTCAGTGAAGCCAATTACTTCTGGTGAAATTGACGAGTCTCAGTTGAGTGAGGATCAATTGGGTTGCGTAGGTGGAGCTTGCCCGATTAAATAAAATCGCTCCCTGAGCATGGAGAAAAACTGCTTGACACCCCTCCCTAAACATGAGATAATAGTATTACAGGAGGAATTATGAAAAACTTAGATGGAATTCTTACAATTTTAATTGCATTAGTTATAATTTTAATCGCATTATCTATGCTGTACTTTCTTTTTACAGGCTTCTACTTAGCCTTTTCAGCATCAGTGATTTTAGGGCTTTGCACCCTACTCTTTTTTCCACTAGCATTTTTTAGTGGGGCTATCTATTTCTTTTCAAATGCAGACGTTATGCAAAAGATTGCAGAAGCACTCGGTCTATCTTAGGGGGGAAACCATGAAAAAACTACTAGCACTAGCAAGTATCCTATTATTCGCAAACGCTTTTATCTTCGCAGACTCTGTACAGCACAGACCCTGTGAGTTAGAGGTAGATTTCGAGGAGATCCGCAAGCGTAAGACAGTAGGAGCTCAAGAGAGGAATTTCAAGTTCGTACAGATAATCACTTATCCTGCAATTCTAGCTGCTTACAAGGTATCTAAGTGTGAAGAAGGGAGATAGAATTTTAGGAAGTGTTACGGGTAAGCTTAGAGTTGAAACTGTAGAATACACTGAGAAAAGTATTGGAGGTTCTTCTGGTTTTAGGATTGCAGAGGGTAATCGGTTTTATTGTTACGATAACACAAAGAACTATGCTCCCTACATCCCCTTACCTAAAACAAAAGTTATTGACATACTATTCGGAGATTTAGATGGTTAAAGTTGGAGATTGGATACTTACTATTCCTGTTCAAAATAAGAACCGCTACTACAAATCTGGTATATTCAGAGTTGTAAAAAAGGATTCGGGAGGATTTTATATTCGGGATATTAAGAATTTGAGTTTTTCAATTGATAACAGACGTAACTCCCTGTGCAAATACTACCCTGCCAACAAAATAGCCAAAATCCTCTACGGAGTATCCTAATGGACCTAAAAGCAATCTCCTCAGCAGACCTAGCCGACACTTGGGTTTACAACAAACTTCTGGTTAGCCTTTGCCAAGGTATAGCCTGTGGTACAGATTCTAGGGAAGCTCCAGAAATTTACAGAGGTAAGTGGGTGGTAATCAGACCAATAATTAATCTTGAGGGTATGGGATTAGGAAGTACAATGGATCGGTTAAAATTGGAAGAAAATAACATCCCCCCTGGTCATTTTTGGCAACAGAAATTCGAGGGCAGACACCTATCAATCGACTATGAATACGGAACCCCGATGCTTTGGGTGGAGATGTTCAGAGAGGACACTGCACCTTACAGGAGGGGCTGGCGAAAGGTAGAACCTGTGACTATCCCTGTGCCTCAAAAGATACTTGACGTAATCAAAAAATATCCAAAAGCCAACATAGAGTTTATTGACGATGCAGCTATAGAGGTGCATCTGAGAGGTAATCCAGATTTTGTTGGACACAGATCGGAATACGTGATACCATATAATAAGAGTACCCCAATGAGTCAAATTATTGAGGGTGAGAGAGTAATCCTGAGACCGGACTACGGTAGAGAGGGGTTTATTATTAAGGAGGAGTAGGATGGAAGACTTACTATTAGGGTTTTACGTTCTTAATTTTGTTTTTGGGTTAGTGGCATTACTTGTAGGAATAGTTATGGGTGCATATGTTTATGGCGACGGGTTTGATGGAAGAAAATTAGATCTTTTATATCTAAAAAACGAGATTTTGGATTTAGAATTTAAAAAAGTTCTAGGATTACTTTTTTTGTGCTTACTCGCTTTATTCGTAATTCCGATTGCAACCGCAATATTTTTTACGGTAATTTACCTTGCTTACAAATTAGGTTGGATAATGGGACAACTTAATGAACTTACCCTTAGGGAACTGATCGAAAACATTAAAAGGAGATCGAAATGAATTTAACCAAAAGAGAACAAGAGCTGTACCTACAGATGGTACACCCTGTCCCAACAATGCACGACAGGTTAGACAGAATCGAGAAAGCCGGCGGACCGACCGAGTACTTAGAAGATCCAGATGTCGGCGGGTTCGATGCGGTTATCGAGGCGATTGATTTCTCAGCTAACAGAAAGAGAAACAACTCTATGGCTGAGCAGAGGATAAAGGATGACGGTGAGGTAGCTGAGCTACTAATCAAACTTGGATACAAGCATAGTATTCCAAGCCTAGCAACACTTTATGACCACAAACTCTACATCGAATGTAAGCATGGAATATCTATTACTGGACCTTACAGTGATGGTAGTTATGCCCAAGAACCTTGGGAAGCATTGAAAAATTTATTTAAAACGTTTAGTTAACACTTGACATAACAAAGGAGATACTATGTCGAAATTATGGGGCGCAGGAGCCATTGCATTACTTTTAGGAGCATTCTTTCTGTCAAATCAATTATTTGAAACAAACGATCTTGGTTACTACCAGATCAAACAGGCAGCTATCACTGGTGAGATTAGCGTAAAGAACGACGAGGGAACCTACCCAAGACTTTTTGGAAATATTCACACTTACAAGGTATCGGATACGTTTTTCTTTGACAATACTCACGAATCTACACCTATCAAAGTTAGGTTCCAAGATGGTGGTACAGCAACGGTCCACGGAAGTCTAAAATACAGACTATCCAACAATCCAGTTGACCAAGAGAAGCTACACAGAGACTTTAGAGGTCAAGCGGCAGTTAGACTAAACCTAATCGCTCCAATTGTAAAGGAAGCACTGAAGCAATCAGCTCCACACATGACTGCTGAGGATTCGTACTCTGCAAGACGTTCTGAGTTCACCTCACTGGTGGAAGATCAGATCACACAGGGTATTTACGAAACATTCAGTGAAACTCTAGTTAGAAAAGATCCAAACGGAAATGAGTTTAACGTCTCACTCCTGAAGATTAAAACAGATGAGAGTCTCAGTCCTATCATTAAAAAGGAATCGACTCTAAAAGATTACAATATCTCAGTTATTCGTTTCGTAATTACAGACATTGATTACGACGATACAATTGACCGCCTAATTTCGATGAAAAAGGAAGCAGAGCAGCAGAAGGTTGTTGCAAGAGCTAACGCTGAGAAAGCGAAGCAGGATGCCATTACTGCAAAAGAGCAGGGGGATGCTAACATTGCTAAGGAAAAAGCTGCTAAGGAAGTTGAAAAGATTTCTGCGGTAACCCAAGCTCTAAAAGAGAAAGAGGTTGCAATCCTAACTGCTCAGAAAGAGTTCGAGACAGCTAAGCTGGATCGTCAGAGGGCAGAGGAGCAAGCTAAGGCTAAGGAAGCCAGAGGTCGCGCTGAAGCCCTCGTAAACAAACTGAAGGTAACAGCAGGACTTACACCTCAGGAGAAGGCTGAGTGGGATTACAAGACCTCTGTGGGGGTTGCACGAGAACTCTCTAAGGTGCAGTTCCCAGGTATGATGGTAATTGGTGGTGGACAGAACGGCGGCAAGGGAGCTCTGAATCCTTTCGACGCTGTAGGTCTGGAATCATTCATGCGTATCCAGAACAAGTTTAAAAATGGTAAGGTAGCCAAATAGGATAGGGGAGCTTCGGCTCCCTTTTCTTTAGGAGAAACTGTGACTAAAAGTAAGGAAGAGAAGTTGTTAAGGAAGTTTTTTTGTAGAATAGACAAAGATTTTCTTTATTCCAACATCGTTACTTTCCATGCTTTTTCATATTGTTATAATTTTAAGCTTGCATTTTTTGGGCAAGGGGAAGAAGTTTATTTGGTGTACCGATGTAAAGTTGTAAGTAAAGGGTTCCGAAACAAAAAGAAGTTTGCTAAACATTTTTTCCAAACCTACCCAGTGAGGTCGAAAATTTGGAAGACATTGTACGGAGATTGGGAATGAAAGTTGGTAGTGTAATTTGGGAAAAATCGGATCAATGTTTTATGGTAGCAATTCGTGAGGTAAGAGATGGTTTTATTTTTGATGATTTAACTGCATCAAAAGGTCTAAAAAGATTACAGAAAGAATTAGGTCCAATAAACAAAGAATATATTAAAAATAGCTGTTTAGTTTTTGATTGTAAAATCCTAAACATTTTGATAGGAATTGAAATATGATGTTTGAAGATATAAAAGAGGGTGATACTCTTTGGATGTTTAAAGGTAAATACGAGTACCGAGACTACATAGGTCCAGTTCACATAAAAAATCACCACGATACTCTCCAATTTTTAGGAAAAGGTTATAAATTTAATTGGAAAAATAGAAAGGGTTCAGCTATTTGGGAAGATGATGTAAAAAGAAACCAAGTTATTGTTTTGAAAATAGTTCCTAAAATCCTATCAATCCTAACAGGAATTAAAAATGAAGTTTAGCTGTGAAAAATGTGAAAAATCTGTTGAAGAGAGGCACTGCCTCACAGATTACGATAACCAGAAGTCCACAGATTGGCTTTGTAAAAAATGCTTCGAGGAGGAGACGGAATGAAAAAATTACTATTAATCCTAACATTTGTATTGACTGCTTGCGGTAATGATTACACCTACATCCAAGATTCGGTTACCTCAGAATTCAATGGTATTTTCTACGTCACAGGCTCAGACAATAATTGCATCGAGCTTACCCAGAATTTTGACGGATTGGTGGATATTGCTACTTCCTGTCAGAAGTTAGTAACCGTGAACCCAGAAAATGATACATTGGGTGAGTTTCCGAATATCTCTCTCAGAGACCAGAAAATTATTGACGGGAAGGTTCGCTTCACGGTCTACCAAAACTTCACCTCAGATTTAGATGTTGAGGAGGACGTTAGCGGATCAAACATTTCTGGTAGAAAAAAGGTAGAGGGTGTGTTAGAATTTGTAGAGGGTAGCCTTAGATTAGAGCTTAGGGTATTCGACGACGACACCAACCTAAACTTTGTAGTAGCAGAGAGGGTTTTTGAGGAGGTAGAGTGAAAGCTGGGGATTGGATAATTTATCTTGAAAAAAATTATCGCACATCTAATTTTTCTTTTGGTAAAGTTTACCAAATAAGAGAGGATTTTCCTACAGATAAAAATAGTAAATGGGTTAGGGTTGTTAGCGATGATAAAAATAAATTAAATGGATTTTGTTTTAATAGAAACTGGTGTCCTATTAAAAAAGTGACCTCTATACTATTTGGAGTTAAAAATGAAAATAGGTGAGATTTACTGGGATGGTTTACACCAAAACTATTGCGTAATTTCAGCAATAGGAGGATCGGGATACTTACAAGACTGCATAACTATGGGACGTAGTCCGGTAAACGGTGAAAGGTACCAAATACTGTTCACAAAACAAAAGATACACTCGAAAGATCTTCTAAAAAAAGTTGACATTAAAATCCTAAACGTGCTTTACGGAGTTAAAAATGAAAGTTGAAATCATCTGTGATTCAGTCGCACCCTCAGGAGCTAGGATTACCACTTTCTCCTTGACATACCCAAGATTTATCCATGCTGAGTTAATGACTCACAGGATGTTCAGCAGAAACGCGGGCAGCTCCAGGGCAATACCCCTAAAGAAGCAGATTGAATACATGAAGTCTGAGTACGCTAAACCGGCTTATTTCATGTCCAACCAAAAGGGTATGCAAGGTAAGGCTAAGCTTCCCAAAGACGCTGAGAGCAAGGCTCAGGCGATCTGGTACATGGCTATGCAGGATGCTATCAAACATGCTGAGGCATTGGGTCTACCTGAGGATGAGGGAGGTCTGGGAGTGCATAAACAGTATTGCAACAGGCTGTTGGAACCTTACATGTTTATTAACGTCCTGGTCACCTCAACGAACTATTCCAACTTTTTCCATCTGAGGGACCACCCAGATGCACAACCTGAAATCCAATTGTTAGCTAAGGAAATGAAAAAACAGTACAATGCGAGTAAACCTGAGAAGTTGCGTGAGGGTGAGTGGCACCTGCCCTACGTCACAGAAGAGGATAAGAATAAGTTGACACACTCAGAACAGATTGTAAAATCAGTGGCTTGCAGTGCTAGGGTTTCCTACAAAACTTTTGACGGGCAGAGTCCAAGTTTAGAAAGCTGTCAGCGAATCTACGATAAGCTGCTGGAATCACAACCAATTCACGCTAGTCCAGCAGAACATCAGGCTATGGCATTATCAGATCCTAACATTCGGTCAGGCAACCTACAGGGTTGGCAACAGTACAGGAAGACGTTGAAAGGTGAGAGTCAGTAATGTACCGGAAAGGGGATAAACTGCTTTTGATTAATACCAAGAATGTACCTGTTATGCCCGGAAATAAATATAGTGGTAAATACGGATACGTGTATAACTTTATTGAGTCACATTACTTCTATAGTGATGTGGGTCGCTTTCTTGAGAATATGATTGGACTAAGATACGATAGATTCGTCCTCTCCACCAAAATCACTAAAATCCTCTACGGGGTTGACACAGGTTCGGATTCATGAGATAATTAGGTATGGATTTA
>CAZXBK010000003.1:0-32087 GCA_964638765.1 uncultured Synechococcus sp.
TAGGGAAGAAGGACAGGGATCCCTCGCCGAATTTGGGGTGAGTTATCGCCAGTTGGCATTGACTGAAGCAGGAACGGTTGACTGGGAGAATTTACAAACCACTGTAAAACCAGAAACTCGCATGGTTCTTATTCAAAGATCTTGTGGTTACTCTTGGCGAAAAAGCCTATCAACAGCAGAAATTCGGCGCATTGTAGAAATCGTTAAAGGGCAAAATCCGAATACGGTTTGCTTTGTCGATAATTGTTATGGTGAATTTATTGAAACTGTTGAACCCACTGCCGTTGGAGCAGATCTGATGGCTGGCTCTTTGATTAAAAATCCGGGGGGAACCATTGTCACAGGTGGTGGTTATATTGCGGGAAAAGCGGAGTATGTCGAACAGGCAGCTTGCCGTCTCACTGCACCGGGAATTGGGAGTCACGGCGGAGCGACGTTTGACCAAAATCGTCTCTTATTTCAGGGTTTATTTCTCGCGCCACAAATGGTTGCTGAAGCCGTGAAATGCACATTGCTGGTTTCGCAGGTTTTTGACGATTTGGGCTATGAGGTAAAGCCTTTGCCGACAGCATCACGTCAGGATGTAATTCAAGCGATTAAGCTGGGTTCTCCCGAAAAATTATTGGCGTTTTGTCGTGCGTGGCAAAAGTTTTCGCCAGTGGGTTCGTATCTCGATCCTGTGCCTGCGCCGATGCCCGGCTATGCCAGCGATCTAGTTATGGCTGGGGGAACGTTTATTGATGGCAGTACTTCGGAGCTCTCTGCTGATGGGCCACTACGGGAACCCTATGTGGTGTTTTGTCAGGGAGGCACCCATTGGACTCACGGGGCGATCGCCCTTGAAGCAGTTTTAGAAGCTTTCGAATCGTTATAAACCTGTCACGCTGTTGTTGCTATTGCGGGAGGTACGGTTGGCGACAGCTTGTACTAAACCAATGGCGATGAAATTCGTCAGTAGCGATGAACGTCCGTAACTGAGCCAAGGTAGGGGAATTCCGGTAATGGGCGCAACACCGAGGGTCATACCGACATTGACGAGTACCTGAAATAAAATCATTGACAACACACCGACGGCAATTAGTGAGCCAAAATTATCTTCGGTTTTACAGGCGATACGGATAAGGCGCAGGCACAAAATCCAAAATAAAATCATGACGGCGATCGCCCCAACAAAGCCTAATTCTTCGCCAATGACGGAAAAAATAAAATCGGTATGTTGCTCTGGAACGTAATTCAGCTGAGTTTGGGAACCTTCGTATAATCCTTGTCCCCATAGCTGTCCGGAGCCGATGGCAATACGCGATTGGATAAGGTGATAGCCGCCGCCGAGGGCATCCTGTTCGGGATTGAGAAATAACGTTAAACGGGCTTTTTGGTAATCCTTTAGTAGTCCCCAAAATATGCCAGCACCTGCACCTGCACCGGCATTCACGAACATTGCTCCCACTGTGCCAACCCATCGCCACGGGAGGCAAAACCAGGCGATCGCCCCGATTAGGCCAAACCAAATAATCCAGCCCGGAAAAAAGACATTAAACATCACCGCCGAAACGAGGGGAGACACCATTAAAATGAGCCACCCTAGATTGGCGTTCGCCCAATAAATCATCCCCATACCAATAGCGCCGAAAACCATTGCTGTACCAAGGTCTGGCTGGAGGGCAATAAATACCCAAGGGACAAAGGCAACGGCTGCTGCTCGCAAAATATTGGGGATACTATCGGCTGTGCGTTTATGCAGTAGCGCCGAAAGGGTCAAGATAAGACTGACTTTCGCAAATTCTGAGGGCTGAACGTTAAATCCCCCCACTCCAATCCAACTTTGGGCACCGTTCACAGTCTGACCAATCACCATGACTGCAATCAGTGAAGCCAAACTTAAACCATAAATAATCCAATGGCCAAAGACGAGGGCTTGATAGCGAGTCCGGGCAATCAGAAAGCAAAAAATTAAGCCAATAATCGCCGTAATCCAATGTTGCCGCCAATCAATAAGACCAACATTCAGTTGGGCACTGCGAATGGCTAATCCTGCAATAACTGTGAGGGCAATGGTGACAGTCATCAGCCACCAATCTATTCCTAGCCAAGGACTAAGCCAATTTAGAAAAGGACGGACAATATAGGTTTGGAAAGGATTACTGCGAGGCGATCGACGGAACATAATTGACGCTTGTGAGTAGCGTTGCCAAAAATCACCCCTATCTTGCCATAGAGGATTGACTTTTATCCGTTGTTAGCTGCGCGATATCCGTGAAATTATGCTGGATTATCTATGTTTACTTGAAGTCTAGGGCGATCGCCTCAGAAATGTGATTGAGGTTATGTTCTTCGAGTTTGGCGAGTAGACCATTGAGAACATTGGGGATAATCCAAGGGCCTTCATAAATCCAGCCTGTGTAGAGTTGGAGAATGGTTGCGCCAGCGGTAATTTTTTCCCAAGCGTGATCCGTATTAAAAATGCCACCCACACCGATAATCGGCAATTTGCCCTCGGTTTTTTCGTAGATAAAACGAATCACTTCGGTAGAGCGTTGTCGAACGGGAGCGCCACTGATGCCGCCTGCTTCCTCGGTGACGGGATTGCCTGTTTTTTTGAGAATTTTAGTTTTGAGTCCGGTGCGTTTGGTTGTTGTATTTGTCGCGACGATGCCCGACAGTTCATAGTCTTGGGCAATTTTGAGAATATTGGCGATCGCCTCCCAATCGAGGTCGGGCGAAATTTTAATCAAGATGGGCTTGTTATTTTTATTCGCGGCTTTGAGAGCATCAAGAATGGGCTGAATTTGTTCACCACCTTGGAGGGAGCGCAGTCCCGGTGTATTGGGCGAACTGACATTAACGACAAAATAATCAGCTACGGGTTCGAGATATTCAAAGCTTCCTTGATAATCAGCTGCCGCTTGGTCGAGGGGGGTAACTTTGGATTTACAGAGATTGATACCGATGGGAATAGTGCGCGGCTCAATTGACCAACTTTCGGCTAAAGTTTTTGCCATGACCGATGCGCCAAGATTATTTGCACCCAAACGGTTTAAAGCAGCTTTGTCGTCTGGTAAACGAAATAAACGCGGTAAAGGATTGCCGGGTTGAGCGTGCAAAGTTACTGCGCCCATCTCCGCAAAACCAAACCCAAAACGCGACCACATGCCTGCCGCCATTGCATCTTTGTCACAGCCAGCGGAAAGTCCTACCGGATTGGGAAAATGTAAGCCCCACAGCTTTTGTTCTAGCCGCGCATCCCGCACACAAAAATCTTCTTCCATTTGCGTTTTGGTAAACTGGCTCCACACCATATCCGGCGATCGCTCTAACCAGTGGAGGGTTTTGATAAGTTGACGATGTCCTTGCTCTGGATTACTTTTAAACGCGGCTAAAACGAGGGGATAGCTGGGTTTTGCAAAGTTTAGTAGAGCCATGGACTTAGGGAAATAAAGACTTATTCCAGTGTAGCGAGGATCGGAATCAGCTCATCATTTTCAGAAAGTTCGGTTACGGCTTGAAATAGGGATTAGGAATTGTCTTGCCTGTGTTTTTTCCGTGATCGCCAATAATTCGTTAACGCGAGCGTGCCAAAGTAAGCGCCTATGCCCAGAGTCATCCCGACTACTGTGCAGCCTGTAAAGAGCGTTGTGATAAAACTCACACCAGCCACGCCCATTTCTGCCCAAGACTCTAGCTGGGCAACACTAAAATCCGAGCGCTGCTGGAGCACAATCTCGCCGACGCGAAAATTGAAATAGTAAATAGGGACATAGGTAAAAGGATTACTAATCCAAGTGCCTGCTGCCGCCGTAAATTTGTTGCCGCGAATAATCGTCGCCAGAAATAATCCCAGCAGTGTTTGCAAACCAAATAATGGAAAACATCCCGCAAACACCCCGCAAGCCCAACCTCTGGCGATCGCCTCGGATGTACCCTCTTGGCGGCGAATTTTCAAATACCAATACTTGGCCCAGCGTAACAACGGATTTTTGAGGCGCTTCCGGGACAACGGCTGACTCACCACCATAGAACTATCGCTAAATAGGCAAAAAAAGAGGGGCTTAATTTCCCCTGTCTTTATCATTACAAAAAGTTAAGAACTTTGACCAAACTGTCGGGCGTAAACCACTTCTTCTTTGTCCGATTCCAGTTTTACATCGGAGCTAGGATAAGCCACACAAAGGAGCGCGTAGCCTTCTTCTTGGAGATCCGGCGATAGACCAATGCCCTCTTCACGGGTAACAGTGCCTTCTGTAATTAAAGCTGCACAAGTGGTACAGACACCAGCGCTACAGGATGTGGGCAAGTCGATTTGATTTTCGTGGGCTGCATCGAGGATGGTCTGATCTTCGGGAACCTCGATGTTGTAGGTCTTACCACGGTGCTTTATTTCGACTTTATAGGTAGTGGTCATAGAGGGAAAAATATTTGATTTCTTTATGGTTTCTTTAGGCAAATATTCTACTTGACGGGGCGCACATTAAGAAATGTCGCTAATTCTAAACGTTGATTGCGAGATATTCCCCCCAAAAGAAAGCCAGTGATAGCTTAAATGGCGAAATTGTTTTTTAAAGCACTTTTCTCAAAAATTTCAAAAACAAGTTTTTTAACAAAGAGTAAATTTATGTATAACGGCGGCACAAAAAAAGACTACGTTCAAGCTGGTTTGGTAGCAGGCTTAGGTGCAGGTGTAGCGACATCCTTTGCTGTTGCCCAGGGCCAAAATCCAATGATTGCCCTCGCTATTGTTTTGATGGCATCTGTGTTTGCCATGGTTTGCCACCGTTACGACGTGATCTAGGATCCATCGTAAAAATTAAATTGTTTGTTTTATAAGGTTAGTTTCAAAAAGCACGATGAAGGCGATCGCCATGACGAGAGTGGGTACTCCAGAGGTACTCACTCTTTTAGATTTTCCAGAGCCAAAACTTGTTACACCGCATCATATTTTGGTGAAGTTAGCCGCAGCGGGTGTAAATCCCATTGATACAAAAATCCGTAGTCGCGGCACTTTTTACGATGATCCTTTGCCCGCAATCTTAGGCTGTGATGGTGCAGGGGGGGTAGAAGCTGTTGGGGCTGAAGTTGAAGGTTTTCGGGCTGGAGATCTTGTCTATTTTTGCGATGGTGGTCTTGGTAAAGCGGGGACGGGCAACTATGCCGAATATGGGGTCGTTGATAGTCGCTTTGTCGCGAAGAAACCCAAAAATCTCTCTTTCGCTGAAGCTGCTGCCGCACCTCTTGTTCTAATTACAGCTTGGGAGGCACTCCGCGATCGCGCCCGGATTCAGGCAGGCCAAACGGTCTTAATTCATGCTGGGGCTGGAGGTGTCGGTCATGTGGCGATTCAGCTGGCGAAAAATTGGGGCGCAAAGGTAATTACGACGGTGAGTACGCCGGATAAAGCGCGGTTGGCTCGGCAACTGGGGGCAGACGAAACGATTCTCTACAAAGACGTTGACGTTGTGGAGGCAGTGTTAGAGCTGACTAATGGTGAAGGGGTTGATATTGCCTTCGATACAGTGGGTGGCCAAGTTTTCTGGGATACGGTTCCGGCGGTGAAGGTGTACGGAGATTTGGTGACGATTCTGGAGCCAGATTTTAGTTTGGATAATCTCAAGCTTGCCCGAAAGCGAAACTTGCGGATTTGTTTAGAACTGATGCTAACGCCGATGCTGATGGGTGATGTCGCGGGACAAATTCACCATGCCAAAATCCTCAAGCAATGTGCCGAATGGTTTGAATCGGACAAGTTACAGATTCATCTTGGACAAACTTTTCCCCTTGCAAAAGCTCAACAAGCTCATGAGGCGATCGCCACTGGATCTACCACAGGCAAAATCGCGTTAAAAATGCCCTAAAAATTGGTCACAAAAAATGACTAACCCAGAGGGCTAGCCATCTATAAAAGTGCAAGAAAATTTCTAAATAATCGGCTGCTTAAAATTTCATTTTCACTGGGGTCATTGGCATCGGGAGCCATGTAACCCAATCCAAGATTTACTTTGTCGCTAAAGGCGTAATTTAAACCAAGACCTTTGTCTTCGATCTGATAATAAATCGGGTTTCTCGTACCAAAAGCTGTAATTGAGCCTTCATTACCGTCGCCATCGAGGGGATTAATGGTGCTCGCAAAATCGTCCGACGCACCAGCATTGGCGGCGATCGCCACTTCTAGTTTTTCACCAATGGGGAAAGCATAGACTAAAGCATCAACTTCGACATCATTGCCGTTGTCTCCAGCAAAGCCTAAAGTCCCTTCATTAGTATCGATATCGGGAGAGTTTAAATTTTCAGCCAGTAGACGAACTCGGAGGTTATCTTGTCCCGTAAAGCTCGTATCTAGATTTAAACGGACACGATTGCCGAAGGTGATTTGGTCATCGTCGGCTTCACCACCAGTTGCGGCGATCGCCGCAAAGATAACTTTTCCTTCGAGTTTAGTTGTGGTAGAGAACTGATTGTCTTCGAGAAACTCAACGCGACCTTCGATATCATCTACCCGAACACCGAGGGTTGCCAGTTCCGCTTCAAATTCTTGAACGAGAGCACGCAAACGGGTGATATCTGTGGCATCAACATCGGAACCACCAGTAATAAGGCGTTCGATTTGTTGAAGACAAGCATTTAAACCTGCGGCAAATTCGTAACGACTGAGGGGACGGTTGCCGCGAAACGTGCCATCGGGATAACCGATGATGCAGTTATATTTTTCGACGAGATTGCGTAGCGCATCAAAAGCCCAATCGCTAGGAGCAACATCTCGCAGTTGAAAGACGCTATTCACTTGCCCCATAGATTTACTGGAAGCCACGGTCTCAATATCGTTAGGGGTTACCGCTTGTCCTGCATTTGCGAAAACGCCTAAACCAGTTAGGGCAACTAGCCCTGAAAAAATTAGGTTTTTACGATGTTTTATCTTTATCCTCACATACCCAGAATGATAATTGTTCTCATTTTGGTTGGTTAAGAGATGCTTAGCAAGCAAAAAAGATAAGCTCTTGTTTTGCTTAATATTTGAAACAGTTTTTTATAACTTTTCGACATTTGAACACTGGATCGGCGATCGCCACACAAAGTACCAAGCTTTTTGTTGGGTCTGTAAGCTTGCCGCTGATAGTTTCGTGTGTTGTACGTAGCCTATTGCCCAACGCTGTACTATCTTCGCCTGAGCCCTGAATGCTGCTTCTGTTGTAGGAGCCTGCTTGCAGGAAAAAATGACTCAAAGTCTCTAACTCAAATTTGCTCCCAAAAAAAGAAAAAAGTGATTAGCGCTAAATGCCAACCACAATATCGAGAGCGAGGAAGAAATCAAAAATCTTACAAAAAAGAGTTCTATTTGACCCTTCTTATCAAAAGAAAATAGGGCAAATCAAAACTTCAATAAATATTTTGCTGTAAGGAGACTAATTATGATGCCGTGATAACTATTTTGGAATGGCTGTATTTATTCGAAATGCTCACTATTTTGACTACTACAGCAACAACTTCATCTAAAAAGTTCAGACTTCTGTCGACAAAGTACCGAGTGCAACAACACAAATCCAAGATTTTAATATTTGCATAAGACTCTAGATAAGTATTGCCAGCTTTAATCAACTGCAAATATTGAGTTTGAGAACTTTGGTAAATAGCTAAAAGTGCCAATCATACTTTTTCAAAAAAACTTAGATGAAAATTCTAGGTATTTCTACGTGGGCAGGAACGTCGGGCTGTATTTTCACCGCAACCCATTGTCTCTAATAATTCACTCGCGTATGCCATACAAGTACCGCAGTCTGCGCCCACTCCAGTCATTGCAGTCAACTCCTCAGGAGAACAACCTTGCTGGGAAACTGTTTGGCGGATTTGCTTTTCAGTGATCCCACGGCAAATACAAACGTACATTGCAACCTCGTGTAAATGGCTTGATGTTGAGTTGTTAATACTATGATCTATTTTTTTAGTTATTGCAACTAATTTTCATTAGTTTTTAAGATTAAGTTCCAAATTCAAGTTTTGTGACCACCTGAAACTGCTGGTAGATATTGCTGTAATCTATATATAGATAGGGGTTTCAGACTAGTAAATCCCCAATGATTAGAATAGGCTAAACGTAATGCAAGGAAAATCTGCCATTAATGTGCAACTAAATGCTGCACTAAAATCACAACTCACAGCGATTAACCAGTTCTTTCTTCACGCGAGAATGGCGAAGAGCTGGGGCTTGGAGAAGCTCAATGGGCAGGAATATAAGTATTCAATTAAGGCAATGAAGCAAGCTGATACCTTAATTGAGCGGATTTTGTTTCTTGAGGGATTACCAAATCTCCAGAACTTAGGACGTTTGTCCATTGGTGAAGATGTACCGGAGATGCTCGGTAATGAGTTGGCGACTGCGGCTACGATCCGGACTGAGCTGGCTGCGGCTATTCAGTTTTGTGAGCAGGAGCAGGACTATGTCAGCCGTGACTTGTTATCAGAAATCCTAGAAGAAACAGAGGAGCAAATTGATTGGTTTGAGACACAACAATGGCTCATTGAAAACTCGGGTTTGCAAAATTATTTGCAGTCTATGGTGTAATTCCGAGTTGAAGTAACGTATTTATTATTTTTAGAAGAAACAAATGAAAGGTAATCAAAAAGTCCTAGAACAGTTGCATAAGCTTTTGCGTAATGAGCTTGGTGCAAGAGATCAGTATTTTACGCATTCGCGCATGTACCAAGATTGGGGTCTGCACAAGCTTTATGAGCGCATTGACCATGAGATGCAAGACGAGACAGGTCATGCGGCATTACTCATTGAGCGGATTCTTTTCTTGGAAGATACGCCGGATTTATCTAGTCAGCCGGGCTTGAATATTGGTAAAACTGTGCCTGAGATGCTCCAAAATGATCTTGACTATGAGTACAAGGTTGTGGCGGATCTCAAGGAGGCGATCGCCGTGTGTGAGGCGGAGCAGGATTACCAAACAAGAGCGGTTTTGCTGCCAATTTTGGCGGATACCGAAGAAGACCATGCCTATTGGTTAGAAAAGCAGCTCGGCTTAATCGACAAGATTGGTTTACAAAACTATCTGCAATCGCAAATGTAAACGAGCTTGGATGGGTTCAATATTTGATATTTAGGGATTAGGTTTTTTGTCTAATCTCTAAATTTTGTTGCCTAGTTTTTGGTAAATCTAGGAAATAGATTCTGGCATATCCGGTTTCACAATTTTTTTTGCCAACACGCCGTATTTTGGTGCAAAGAACATCGTCACAACGAAAATCAGTGACAACGTTACAACGATAGAGCCGCCTGTGGAGATATCGAGGTGGTAGCTCAGGTAGGTTCCCATTACACAGGAAAAAATGCTGCTGGCGCTAGAAATCCACAGCATATGGTCAAATCTATCGGTCAATAAATAGGCGACCACACCATAATACCTAGAACTCAATTGAAATTGATTTAGCTCTAATACAATTGTGCTTTGTAATACACTACAAAAGTAAAAACTTTTCTCATCAAGTGAGTAAATAAAATCATGAGGCATCATTGACTTTATTGAATACTAACTCTAGTTTATTGTAGTCTGTATTGGTATAAATCTATTTGCCTTATTTTCATGTAGTAAATGTCAAATCTAAAGGTATGTCACCTAACGCCAACATTTTTTTCCGAGGAATCTGTTATAGGTGGAGGTGAACGCTATGTAAATAATCTTATTCAAGCTGTAAAAATCTCTAATTTAACTTCTAGTCAAAAAATTGACCAAAGTATCATTTCCATATCAGATAAAGCTAAATCTTTTGTCTCCGACGATGTTACTGTTCATTTACTTGAAAGTGTTTCTAGAATCGGCGGAAATATGAACTACATACCATTCAAGTTATGGGAGTTTTTGGGGGAATTTGATGTAATTCATCTTCATCAAGGTCTTACTCAATTTGGTGAGTTTTGTGCTGCTGTAACGGCATCGCTAAATATTCCATTTGTTGTTACTGACCTTGGTGGGGGAAGTAGCAATTTAATGCTTTACGGAAGAGGTTTAGAGCTTGCTAATAGAGTAATTGCAATTTCAGAATATGCAAACACGATCACAAAAAGCTGTTTTTCGGGAAAAGTTGATATAGTAATTGGCCCAATTGATACAAACTTTTTCGTGCCATCCAATAATAGAATTAGTAAAAAGAAATACGGAATATGTGTAAGTCGAATTCTTCCACACAAAGGAATTGACCGGATTATTTCCGCTCTCCCTGAACAGCTTGAGCTGAAAGTAGTTGGCAAAATATTTGATTATGATTATTTTGAGTTATTGAAAGACTTGGCAAAGGGAAAAAAAATAGAGTTTATTACGAATGCTAGTGACGAGTTGCTGTTGTCTTTATATCAAGAGGCCAGCATTTTTTTGCAAGGATCCACACACAAAGACATTTATGGGAATATTATTTACAAACCAGAATTAATGGGCTTGACGACCCTTGAAGCAATGTCCTGCGGCTTGCCCGTCGTTGTATCAGATGCTGGTTCTTTACCAGAGATGGTTCCAAATAATAGGGTGGGTCGAGTATTTCGTGATCACTATGAATTACTATCCGTATTTGATGACTATATGAATGAAAAATGGCCATCTAATACCGTTCATATAGAAGCTCGAAACTTTGTTGTTGATAATTATAGCTTCCTAAAAGTTGGGGAATTACTATCGCGCATATACTGTGAGGTGGCTCAAGAGTGAAAATTCTCGTTATTTCAAATCTTTATCCACCATTTTATTTGGGTGGATATGAAATAGGATGTAAAAATATTGTTGACGGCTTAATTGACAGTGGGCATGAGGTCATAGTTCTAACCTCTTCTTCTCATGTTCGAGATCAGAGCACTCCAATACCATCACAAAAGCATGTACTTAGAAGACTTCAGGTACGGGCTTTTCATCCAATTACACCTGTGAGTGAATCGGTGAATAATATGTTTCACTTTGAAGCAATGGTTAGTAATTATGTGAATACTTCTGCTGTGCTTGATGTGTTAAAGGAGTTTGCACCAGAGTGTGTTTATTTATTTAACTTAGTCGGCTTAGGTGGCTTAGCTATTATTGACATTTTGAATTTTAAATCAGTACCTTGGGTCATCCATCTCATGGATAGAGTGCCAATCGAACTGCAACGAAATATTCATCAATCTGTTTTGTCTGTATTTAATGCTAATGACGGAGAGCTCTATAAAAGAGGTCATTTGATTTCAATGACTCAACATCTCGTTAATGAAATTGAATCTCTATCGGGATTCCGACTTGACACGGAAGTCTCACTAATTCCTGGTTGGGTTAAGGTGAGCCCTAATTTATTTAAAAGATCATATTTGACTTCCGGAATTGCGAGATTTGTGTCAGCTGGTGCAGTACAACCTCACAAAGGAATTCACCTAATATTAGAAGCTGTAGCTTTACTTAAGGCTAATGGGATTCAAAATTTTTCTGTCGAAATATATGGTGATGGAAATATTAATCATTATGTCGATATGTCGAAACAATTAAATATCGATAATTTTGTTATGTTTGCTGGTTCTCGAACTCAGGATGACTTAGCCTGTGTATACAAATTTTCAGACGCATTTTTATTTCCCACATGGGAACGTGAACCCTTTGGTTTTGCTCCGATTGAAGCTGCAGCTTTTGGTTGTATTCCAATAATTACGAGTACATGTGGAGTTTCAGAAAGATTAATTGGAGACGTAAATTGCCTTAAAATTGAAAGGACTGCGGCTTCACTCTCTTCCGCAATGAGGAGATTCTGTACTTCTAAAATTGATTGCCAGCGTATCGGCTCAAATGCTCAACTTATTACAAGACAAGATTTGAATTTTGGAGTGTGCCTAAATAAAATTGAACATGTGCTAACACAGAGTATAAAAATGTCAACTAGTTTGTATAGCAAACCATTTTGGAAAGATTATAATTTTGCCTATTTTAAACATAATCTTGCTTTCCGTTTACACACTTTGGAATAACGCTAAATGAATTTGGACGATCTCTACAAAATCGGAATTTCAAAAACAAGCACACGGTTTATAATGAACCCTTTGCGAAAAATTTTGTTTAAAATAATCAAGCCTTATTTGCATCTCCTGCTTGAAGAGGATAATGCTGTAAAAGCGCAATTACATACCATCATTCAGGAGCACAAGACCACTATTCAGGAGCACAAGACTACTATTCAAAAATGTGACTCTACAAAGCAGCAATTATATGCAGTGAGCCAAGATCTTGCGGCGATGAGGAACCGTTTCAATACCATTGAATTTAAGATTCAAGATCATTTTTCACAAATATGCAGCATTAGAGAAAATCTTAGTGACTATTCTTTTTCCCAAATTGGTGAAGATCGAATTGTTTTTTATCTGTTCTCGAGATTAGGCGTTGCTTTAAAAGATGTTAAGTATTTAGATTTAGGGGCTGCATATCCTATAGGGAGTAATAACACTTATTTGTTTTATCAATATGGAGCTTCTGGATGTTTAGTGGAAGCTGATCCTGATTATTTCCAAGATTATCAGAGAATGAGGCCGAGAGATCTTGCAATTCACGCTGCCGTTTTACCAGAATTGTCCGTTGATAAGGTTGATCGATTAGTAGAGTTTTACAAAACGCGTGATCCCGGATGGTCAACTGCATCACCTTCTCATTTAGAAATAGCGAAATCTAGAAATAAAGCTGATGTAGATACGCAGTCAATTAAGGTTCCAGCTATGTCTATTAATGAGATATTCAAAGTTATAAATTATTCCGATAACTTCGATTTACTTTCAGTAGATGTGGAAGGTTTAGATTCAGATATTATTAAAGAGATCAATTTCTCTAAAATCAGACCTAAAATTATAATAGTTGAAAATAAGTTCGATGCGAATAACAATGTGTTTATTCCTGAAACTCAACTATTTCTCCATCAGAATTCTTATATGTTATTTGCTTCGACTTACGTAAATTCAATTTTTGTAGATGAAGCTGTTATGGAGAGCATTAACTTTTAACAAGCTCAAATACCATCCGAATTCACTCTTACTTTGGTGTTTCTATTATTACTTCAATTTATTTTACTAGTAATATTTAAGCAATTGTCTCTGGAGTATCGGGCTTCACGATTTTTTTAGCCAGTACACCGTATTTTGGTGCAAAGAACATCGTCACAACGAAAATCAGTGACAACGTTACAACGATAGAGCCGCCTGTGGAGATATCGAGGTGGTAGCTCAGGTAGGTTCCCATTACACAGGAAAAAATGCTGCTGGCGCTAGAAATCCACAGCATATGGTCAAATCTATCGGTCAATAAATAGGCGATCGCCCCCGGTGTGATGAGCATGGCAATGACGAGAATAATGCCAGCGGTTTGTAGGGCGGCGACAATGGTAAGAGCTAAGACTGAAAGCAATGTGTAATACATTGTCTGGGTGTTGAGACCAATGGCTTTAGCGTGGTTTGGGTCAAAGCAAAATAGCAATAAATCTTTCCGCCTCAATAAGATGATCACCAAGGTTAGTGTGCCTGCAATGAGGGTTTGGATAATGTCACTTTGGGAAATGCCGAGGACATTGCCAAACAGAATATGAAAGAGATCAATATTGCTGGGAATTTTTGTGACGAGCACTAGCCCAAAGGCAAAAAAGCCCGTAAATACCACACCAATGACGGCATCTTCTTTTAACCTTGTGGCCGATTTCACATAGCCGATCGCCACTGTTGCGCCAAAGCCAAAAATAAAAGCACCAATGGCAAAGGGAATATTGAGGGCGTAGGCAACGACAACACCCGGCACAACGGCATGGGAGACAGCATCGCCCATCAGTGACCAACCTTTAAGGGTGATATAGCAGGACAAAATTGCACAGACTAAACCCACAAAGGCACTGACCCAAATTGCTTTCACGAGAAAGCCGTATTGCAGTGGTTCAAGAATCCAGTCGGCAATGTTCGCTAAGGCGCTCATGCGTCAACCTCAGATTGGCTTGGCTTGTGGGTCAGTTGTTGCAAACTACTCATCGGCAGACCACCAAAGGTCATGACCAAATTGTCTTCGGTAAAGGTTTCGGCGGTTGTGCCCTCTGCTAAAACGGTACGGTTCAGTAAAATCGTGCGATCGCAGAATGTAGAAATAGAAGCAAGATCGTGGGTAGACACGAGAATGGTGTGTCCTTCATCCCGCAGTTGCAGTAGCAAATCAATAATGCTTTTTTCGGTTTTGACATCTACGCCTGTAAACGGCTCATCAAGCAAAATTACTTTCCCTTCCTGTGCCAGCGCCCGTGCTAAAAAGGCTCGTTTTTTCTGACCACCAGACAACTCTCCAATCTGGCGATCGCGAAACTCCACCATACCCACGCGGTCTAAACTTTCCATCACCAAACGACGATCCTTGGCGCTCGGAATCCGCAGCAAATTCATGTAACCGTAGCGTCCCATCATCACTACGTCAAAAACACTCACCGGAAAATCCCAATCCACCTCATCAGACTGGGGAACATAGGCCATCAGCTGTTTTTTCTGGGCTTTCCTGACCGAATATCCGGCGATCGCCACCCGTCCTTCCGTGGGTTTGAGGAATCCCATAATCGATTTAAAAAGCGTCGATTTGCCGCCGCCGTTGGGGCCAACCAAGCCGGTAATTGTGCCCGGCTCAACATGACAGTTGGCGTTATACAGGGCTAGTCGGGTGTTGCTGTAGGTAACGCTGAGGTTTTGGACTGTGATATCTAGGAGAGAAGCCGTCATAGTCGTTTGGTGGGTGGAAGTTTAGGAACAGGAAAAGGGAAAAGTTTTACTCGCTTTGGGTTTGGCTGCCAGCTAATAGACCGTTGGCAATAGTGCGCGCGTCGTATTCGAGGAGCTGGAGATAGCTGGGAACGGGGCCATCTTCGGTGGAGAGAGAATCAACGTAGAGATTGCCGCCAAAACGAGCGCCGGAAGCGGCTGCCACTTCCTTTTGACCTTCGTCGCTGACGGTACTTTCACAGAAAATTGTCGGCACATTATTTTCTTTGACCTCTTCAATCACAGCTTGCACCTGCTTAGGGGTAAATTGCTGCTCGGCATTAATCGGCCAGATATAGATTTCTTCTAAACCGTAATCCTTGGCGAGATAGGAGAAAGCGCCTTCGCAACTGACGAGGTAACGCTGCTCTTCCGGTACCAAACTCAAATCTGTTTCCAACTGGTCGGCGATCGCCTGAATTTCGGCGCTGTAGGCTTCAGCATTTGCCGCATAATAATCCGCATTTTCAGGATCTAGTTCAGCGAAAGCCTGCCGAATATTTTCGACGTAAACTAAGGCATTTTTCGGTGACATCCAAGCGTGGGGATTTGGTTTGTCGGTGTAGGGGCCAGAGGCAATGGGAATCGGTTCAATCCCTTCGGTAATTAGCACTGAGGGCACATCCTCAAGGTTGCCGAGAAATTGTTCGAACCAGCGCTCCAAATTCATGCCGTTATACAAAATCAAATCCGCATCCTGTGCCCGCACCAAATCACTAGGCGTTGGTTCATAGCCGTGGATTTCTGCGCCAATTTTCGTAATGGACTCCACAACGAGGCGATCGCCTCCCACATTTTGGGCGATATCGGCAATCACACTGAAGGTGGTTAAAACTTTTTTACGTTCGTCTTGCTCGGTTGCTTCTGTGGTGGTTTCTGATTGTTCGGCTGGTGTTGGAACCTCTGCTGTTTCTGGGCTACAACCTACCAACCATAGACCCAAGAGCACGCTAGACAGAGCGATTTTTTGGCGAAAATGCGGTACAAAAACCATGACTAAACAACACAATATGAAAAAACATTGTGATTATTGTCTCATTTTTCTTTCATATTTGCCGAGTGATCGCCGCTGATTTTCGCTTTTGCAACAATCTGTTACATTTTTATTTTGAGCTGTAAACCAGTCTAAGAAAGCTTTTCGGGAGAATTGTTGTGCGTGAAATTGGGCTGTGACGGTTGTTTTCAGTAAAAGCGTCAACAACATGTATCCAAAGTGATAGAACGAAGTCTGCTAGACCTTTACTTTTCAGTACTAGTAAGTTCTGGATGTGAAGCTTCTGCCTTAACGGTTAATACGATTTCTAATACGGATAGTCGACAATCAGGGAATCTACACATGTTGACAACGCGACGTGTCTTTCCCCAACGTTCTTCTTCGGCATACCTATGTGCCAAAGCCAAAAGTATGTTGGTCTTTGCATCCAAATTACTAATATTTTTGGCAAGCCGCATTGCACTGGCCAGTGCAGAATGTTTATTATCCAGCTTTCTAGAAATTAATATGTGGGCTTGAGCAATTCCCGCCTGAGCATATGAGCGACTATTAGACTCTTGAATTTCTTTTGCACTAGCGAGGGCAAGCTCTAGTAACTCAGACGCCTTTTCCGTATCTTCTAGATGGCCAATACTCTCTGCAATATCTCCTAGAGCACTTGAGCGACTATTCTCATTTTGAATTTCTTTTGCACTAACGAAGGCAAGCTCTAGTAACTTAGACGCCTTTTCCGTATTTTCTAGCTGACCAAAACTTTCTGCAATGGCTCTTAGAGCATATGAGCGACTATTCTCATTTTGAATTTCTTTTGCACTAACGAGGGCAAGCTCTAGTAACTCAGACGCCTTTTCCGTATTTTCTAGCTGACCAAAACTCTCTGCAATGGCTCTTAGAGCATTTGAACGATCACTCTCATTTTGAATTTCTTTTGCACTAGCGAGGGCAAGCTCTAGTAACTTAGACGCCTTTTCCGTATCTTCTAGCTGGCCAATACTCTCTGCAATGGCTCTTAGAGCACTTGAGCGACTATTCTCATTTTGAATTTCTTTTGCACTAACGAGGGCAAGCTCTAGTAACTTAGACGCCTTTTCCGTATCTTCTAGCTGACCAAAACTCTCTGCAATGGCTCTTAGAGCATATGAGCGACTAGTCTCATTTTGAATTTCTTTTGCACTAACGAGGGCAAGCTCTAGTAACTTAGACGCCTTTTCCGTATTTTCTAGCTGCTTGATGCTATTGGAAATAAATTCAAGTGCGTTAGCTTTAACTGAGCTATCAGTAATTACATTGGCACCAGTAGTTGCTAGCTCCAAAAACTTTGCCGCTTTGTCTTGCTCGTCAAGCTCAATGGCAACCCGAGCAATCTCATTGCAAAAATCAGCTTGACCAATTGGTGAATTCATGTGGGCTTTGCAAACATTTCTACCAAGAAACCAATTGCCATTTTTTACAAAAACTAATGGGACACTAGACACGTTATAGCGAAAGCCTAGCCATGCTAGTTCGGCCTTGAGTAACAGTAGCTGACCAGTTGGGCTTAACAGATAAATCCAAAGACTAAAGCCTAAAACAATTAGAGCAGTCAAAGATCTTAAACGTTTTGTATACCGCTCATTACTCAGAAAAAGAAGTTGTTTTTTTGCTTCCTCATTTGTCCCTAAAGTCAACAGAACTTTCTGTCTCTCTAAAAAATACCAATCACGCCATCCCAGCAAATATCTAGAGCTTTTTTCATTTCCTAACCACTCATTGACTCGTCGATCTAAAAGTTGGTTTGCTCTATCAACATCTGATAGTTCTTGACCTGCAACTTTTCGTAATGCTGGGATGATTTTCTCGTGTGCAAGTTCATATCCCTCTTGAGCAGTTTTATCTCTTACGGGGGTAATTAAACGTACATCTCCCCGTGATAACCACACCGTCGCTTCCCGAACTTCTGAAGGGGATACTGATGCTTTCAACTGTTCTTGTAATGCCTCAAGACTTAAGACATTCGCCCGTACTCCACGCTCTAGATCCGTCAAAGCTAATAAAACTTTGAGAGTTGCCTGTCGTTGTTTTTCGGTGACTCTGGCATCCAAAGTACGTTCTAGAAAACGCGTCAAAAGCCCTTCAATACCACCAAAGCGTTGAAAGGCAGTCCGATTAAATGCTCGTAATTCAGCTGCGGTTTGTTTCTCAATCATCCAAGCTAAAACTTGAAGATCCACGGGAGAAATCAGTCCATCTTCCCGATTTGCGAGTTCCATGGCCGCTACCTCTGCGACAAAATTCTGGTCGAAAGAGAGACCTTCAATGTCAGCAATGGCAGCCAAAATTTGAGTGGCTTGACTTGGCGTAAATTTATGTAGTCGAAAGAGTTCTTGCGGATTTGGCGAGTAGCCCAAAGCATCCTGAATCTCTAGAACATTGTGATAAAGATCTGACCGAATACTAAATAAGATCTTGATATCTGATGGATTCGGATGTAAATACCAAGCTTTCAGTCCATTGACCAAAGGTGCTCGATCTGAACTTTGCTTATCGTGCACAAAGAACTGTTCGAACTGGTCGAAAAATAAAATTAGTGGTCTATCAGTAACCTGCGCCGCAGACTGTAAAAGTATTAAAAATGGATCAGTCTGATTATCAGTTTCATTTGTCCTAAATCGATCAAACCATTTACTATTTTGTTCTTCCTGTATCTTCTCAGAAGGCAGCGGACATCCTAACTGCCCAACTAATGCATTCTCTATTGTTTCTAGAGGATCTTTATCGCTGAAACGAATATAAATGGCGAGTGCTTTTCCGTTATCTTTACTGAGCTGTGGCAACAAACCAGCCTGAAGAAACGAGGACTTTCCACAGCCGGATTCTCCAACGAGAAACCCAAACCGAAAACTTGCATAGTCCAAAGATTCGAGACATTCTTTGATCATCCCTTCGCGTTGTAGTCGAGCAAAAACGTCAGCATCATCTTTTGTAAATGACCGTAACCCTTTAATTGCTTTCCGTTCACGAAAATCAGTCTGCTCTACTTGGGCTTTCGGCATTGTCGCTACAGCGATAGCAATTGCGACTATAAAAATTAGCCCTACAGTGAGCCACAACCAACTTCCAAAGTTTTCCGGAACTTCAAATCCTAAAAATGTTGCTAAAACTTCTACGATAGGTTTTGCGCCAAGTAATAAGCCTGCATCAAGCAAGCAGACGAGCATTAGCCAATTTTTCTGTCGAATAAGTTCGGCAATCCACTGAGCGAAATCCGAAATCACCTTTGTCAATTCTTTGAGAATATCGATTGTCAGTGATTGTTTTTCTGTCATGCTCGTGAGCCGCACAGCGAAAAGGGACATTAAAAATATTCTAACGACCAATCAAAAAAGAAACGAACAAAAACTTTTAGGCAAATTGCTGAGCATGAAATTGAGCGTAGCGGCCACTTTTTGCCAGTAGTTCATCGTGGTTGCCCGACTCAACAATTTGACCATTTTCTAAAACGAGAATGCGATCGCTGCGTCTAACTGTGGCAAGTCTATGGGCAATGACAAAAACAGTGCGGTCTTTCATAATTCGCTCTAAAGCTTCCTGCACCAAGGCTTCAGATTCCGCGTCGAGTGCTGATGTTGCTTCGTCGAGAATCAAGATTTTCGGGTCAAGTAAAACCGCGCGGGCGATCGCCACCCGTTGCCGTTGACCACCAGAAAGATTAACGCCCCGTTCTCCCACATAAGTGTGATAGCCCTGGGGAAATTCCGAAATAAATTGGTGAGCATTGGCGATTTTCGCTGCGGCTTCAACCTGTTCGATATTAATGTTTGTTTGTCCAAAGGCAATATTTTGGGCGATCGTCCCCGAAAATAACACCGTTTCTTGGGGCACAATGCCGATTTGTTGGCGCAAACTTTTTAACGTGACTGTCGTCGTATCAACGCCATCAATCAAAATTTGACCAGTTTCTGGATTATAAAAACGAGGCAATAGATTAACGAGAGTGGTTTTGCCAGCTCCTGAAGCTCCCACTAAAGCGACCATTTCTCCAGGTTTAACGACAAGATCAATGCCTTGCAACACAGGTTTATCGGCTTCGTAGGCAAAGGTCACATTTTGGTATTCCACCTTTCCCGTTACATCCGGCAGTTGTTGAGCATCCGGTACTTCAATCACCGTTGGTTGCACTGCCATCAGCTCAAAAATCCTGTCAACAGAGGCTTCTCCTTCCTTAAATTCGTTAAAGTTACTCGTCGTAATTTGAATTGGATCAATGAGTAACGCCACCGCCGCGACATAGGCCACAAAATCAGCCGCCGTTAAATTTTGCTGGGAAATCTGCCATCCCCCAAGGAAAAACAAGAAAATAACGCTCATCGCCTCAAGGAAACCAACCACCACAAATTGCAGCGCTTTAATCCGTTCGGCTTTGTATTTTGCTTTGCGATTTTGTTCAGCTTCTAATTCAAAACGACTTAGTTCATAATCTTCTGCGGCAAAAGCTTGTACCAAACGGATGCCGCTAAAAACTTCAGTCAGCAATGCAGAAAGATTGGAGGTACGGCTTTGACTTTTACGGGAAAATTCAAGGAGCTTTTCACCGAATGCACCAATGAGTACCGCCATTAAAGGGCCAATAACAAGGGCAGCACAGGTAAGTTGCCAGTTCACCCAGAACATATAACCCAGCACGACGATGAGCTGCAAAATACTGGGAACAAACTGGTGGAAAATTTTATTGATGACTTCGCCAACACGGTCAATATCCTCAGTCAGTCGGTAGGATAAATCGCCAGTTTTTGCCGTTTCAAAATAGTTCAGGCTCAGTTTGTGGAGGTGAGCATACACGTTAACTCGTAATCTGAGGGCAATTTTGAGGGCAGCCTTTGCCATTAAAGTATCTTGCCCATATTGCACCAATCCACGAATTAGAAAAATAACGGCGGCTTTCCCGGCGAGATTAATAATGCCCTGTACATTTCCCGCGCCAATATCTTCAGCGATTTGTCCCGCGAGGTACGCCAAGATTGGCCAAAACACTGTAAACGCAATGGTGCAAGCCAAGGCTTGGGCAATGGTCGGTAGCTGGGGTCGCAGGTATGGAAGCAGCTTGAAATAACTGGGGCGATCGCTGTTCAAAGGAAAGAGGGGTGACGGTGAGCAGATTTATAGTAAGTGATTCGGCGGAATTTCTATAGAGTCCCATTACAAAGGGCTTATCAGTGGGATGATGGTAGGCTATACCTTTAATGAAATTTCCCGGCATCGATGAGTGTAGATTGGATTACGCGAGCTGACCGTCTCAGTGCTTTACCGCCCTATGTGTTTGCCCGTTTGGATGAGCTAAAAGCCAGAGCAAAGGAACAGGGTCTTGATTTGATTGACCTTGGTATGGGTAACCCCGATGGGTTTGCACCAAAGGAAGCCGTAGATGCGGCGATCGCCGCCTTCGAGACAGCGCGTTTCCACGGTTATCCGCCCTTTGAAGGGACTGCCAGTTTCCGTAATGCTATTACCACTTGGTATAAGCGTCGCTACGATGTGGAACTGAATCCCGATAGTGAAGCCTTGCCCTTGCTGGGTTCTAAGGAAGGTTTAGCCCACCTTGCCCTCGCCTATGTCAATCCGGGGGATACAGTTTTAGTACCTAGCCCGTCCTACCCGGCACACTTCCGTGGCCCACTAATTGCTGGGGCGGATGTTTACGAAATTATTCTCAAACCAGAACAGGATTGGTTAATTGACCTCAGCTCGATTCCCGAAGAGGTTGCCCACCGGGCCAAGATTCTTTATTTCAACTATCCCAGTAACCCGACAACTGCTTCTGCGCCCCGCGAATTTTTTGAAGAGGTTGTCGAATGGGCGCATAAGTATAAAGTGATGCTTGTCCATGACCTCTGCTATGCAGAACTGTCCTTTGATGGTTTTAAGCCCACCAGTCTGCTCGAAATCCCCGGTGGCGACGAAATCGGCGTGGAATTCCATACCCTTTCGAAAACTTACAATATGGCAGGTTGGCGTGTCGGTTTTGTTGTGGGAAATTCTGACATCATTCAAGGCCTGCGAACCTTAAAAACCAACCTTGATTACGGTATTTTCTCTGCGATTCAAAAGGCAGCAGAAGCCGCTCTCGGACTGCCGGACAGTTATATCCACGGTGTACAGGAACGTTACCGCGATCGCCGTGATTGTTTAATTGATGCCCTCAGTGAAATTGGCTGGAATGTTAAACCGTCTAACGCCACGATGTATCTGTGGGTTCCGGTGCCGCCCAGTATGAATTCAACGGACTTCGCCCTCTATGTCCTACGTACCACAGGCGTGGTTGTGACCCCCGGTAATGCCTTTGGCAAAGGTGGAGAAGGCTATGTTCGCATGAGTTTGATCGCGCCCTGCGATCGCCTCCGCTATGCCATTAGTCTCTGGAGAAATGCCGGAATTCATTACGACATGCCTGCACCAGAAGCGTAAAAACTTTGCTTGGTACTGAATGTTTTTGTGGGGTGGTTCGCGAACCACCCTTTAGTTTGATGTGAATTTTGGTTGGATGAAAAATGATTAGGCGATCGCCGTGCCATCACCAGGAATTACATCCTGCAAACGTCCGGAACCAACTGCTTTAATTGCCTCAGTCAAATTCACATCGCCGGTGTAAATTGCACGTCCCACAATCGCACCAGTGACACCAATACCTTCAAGAGCGACCAAATTAACTAGATCAGCCTGGGAGCTAACACCGCCAGAGGCAATCACAGGAATATCAATCGTTGAAGCCAATTCGCGGAGAGACTCAATATTAGGGCCAGCCATTGTGCCATCCCGATGAATGTCCGTATAAATAATTGCTGCAACCCCTTGAGTCGTCATCCGCTGAGCCAAATCTGTGGCCATAACCTCAGAAGTTTCGAGCCAGCCCTTTGTTGCGACCTGACCGTTGCGTGCATCAATACCCACTGCAATGCGTCCCGGATATTTCTCACAAAGTTCCGTGACCAGCTCAGGATTTTCCACCGCAGCCGTCCCAATAATGGCGCGCTCTACCCCAACATTAAAAAGCCGTTCAACACTTTCCACATTCCGCAGACCACCGCCAACTTGTACCGGAATATCGAGGGCTTCGACAATACTTTTAATCACATCAAGATTGACGGAAGACCCCTGTTTCGCCCCATCAAGATCCACCACATGGAGGCGAGTTGCCCCCTGATCAGCCCATGTTTTTGCCATTTCAGCAGGATTGTCGTTAAAAACTTGAGCTTGGTCATAATCACCTTGGTAAAGTCGGACACACTGACCGCCGAGGAGATCGATCGCAGGGATAACTTCCATATCGAAAAAATAGTTGGTAGTAGGACAAAAGCTTTGCTATGATAGCTAATCGTTGACACGGTGGCATAGCCAAGTGGTAAGGCAGAGGTCTGCAAAACCTCCATCCCCCAGTTCGAATCTGGGTGCCACCTTTCTAATACACAGCAAGGGATTCAGCTCTACAACCAAGATAAAGCAGTAGTCTCAAGCTTCGGACAAATACAGACAATTGCAGCCAAATTTGACAAATTGCAGCCAAGTTCGGCATAGTTTTAGTCAGATTTTAGTCGAGCGTTTAGTCAGATGGTCGAGGGAAGAGGTGAAAAGGATAGACCGCGACATTAAACGAGCCAATGAGACTCTGAAGCTTGGCAAGGTTCGTTGTCGTATTGAGCGTGATGGCAATACGTTAAGACTTCGAGCAACGTTGCCTCCGAAGCCCGGAAGTGGGAAAGTGCGGGCATATCAACAGCGAGTGGTCTTAGGAGTTGGCGCGAACCCGGAAGGGCTACAAACGGCGATCGCCTATGCTCGTGAAGTTGGTTTGGCAATTGACCGAAAAACATTTACTTGGGACGAATATTTAGACCCTGCTCCTGAGTCTGTAGAGGAATGGGCAGAGCGGATAGAGCGCGATTACTTCAAGGATAAAGAGCGAACCTTAACTAAGGAGACGACGTGGGAGAAAGATTATGCCTTTGTGTATCGCAAGTTTGCTGAGGTCGAAAAGGAAGTCAGTATCCCGGCGATGCGATATTTTATCAAGCAAAAGACAAAGGACCATAGTTCTGTCAGAAGGCGCTATGTTTATGCCCTGCGGCTAATGGCAAATACGGCGGGGCTTGATGGTTCGGAGCTTGACGGATTGATCGGAAATTACGAGAGAGAGCGTGAAAAACCGAGTCTGTCTGATGAGGTTGTTGCCCGCAGCTATTACAAAATTCCAAGCCCTCAGTGGCAGTGGGCTTATGGTGTGATTGCAGCCTATGGATTGCGAAACCATGAGCTGTTTTTTTGCCACTTTGACCAATACCCGTTGTGCCGAGTTTTAGAGGGCAAAACTGACTCTCGCTGGGTCATGCCAGCTTATCGAGAGTGGGCGGATGAGTGGAACCTAAAAGAAATGCTTGTGCCTGAATGTACAGGCCGTATCTATGGCGACTATGGGCAAAGGGTCTCAAAGCGTTTCTACGAATACAAGAAAAAGGGTCTTATTGATTTTACGGCTAAGGATTTGCGCGATGCTTATGCAATTAGGTTATCGCGGTGCCAAGTGAATAGCTCGGTCGGAGCCAAATCTACGGGGCATTCGGAGCGGGTCCATGATGAGTTTTACCATGAGGCTTATGGTCAGCGCGAAACATTAGAGCAATTCCTTTTAATGGAATCTCGAAGCGATCGCCCGCGCCCACCGAAGCTTGACTTTGACTAAGCGGTGTAGCCCATGCGATAACTCTTAATCGCGGCTACTGTTTTTTCAGGATTGTAGTAGACAGGCGCGGTCTGGGCATCCCTTTTAAACCAGTGAACATTTCTTTTTAAAACTGTTTTTCTCAGGCGGCGGATCGTTCTTTTACTGCCGACTCCTAACCCTTCCAAATGGCGCAGCATTTCTGCCTCTGTCACAATGTTGATTTGCTTTTGCTTGACTCTAGGCATCACGCCACCTCCAATTGTTCGTACTCGTATTTAGGTTGAGATGCAATAATTTCCTGTCTTGGCTTCGGCAATGACCGCAGATAATCTCGGAAGATTAATAATTCACAATCGCTGAGGCGATCGCACATTAAACCCAACGCAGATTTCGTATATTGCTGTGGCAGGGAATATCCACTGAGGGAACCATAACTATCAAAAATTTTTATTCTGGCAGCCGGTTCACCATGGAACACTAGGAGCTTGTGAATTTCTTGCAGCAACTGAACGTCATTAATCTGCGTCGCTAAGCCCGGACTATTGGCGATCGCCCACTCTGCTAACTCATCCTGCAATTCTGTGAGAGTCTTTGCTCTTAGAGGAATCATGCTGCCTCCGCCTTTGCGATCGCCTGTTGTGCGATTAATCTTTTAACTCTGAGCAAAGGGACTAGGGCTTGTTGAGGGGTTACTGCGTTCCCTAAAGCTTTTAATCGACGAGAGTCCAATCCTTTGGGAACCCCATCATCCATTCGACAAACTGTGGGTTCAGGCGCTTCGTTTTGTTGCCAGAAAGTACTTCCGCGCTCACTCGCTTGGTTTGCCCCTCCTTGGTTGCCACAATGCCGGGGCGATCGCTTGCTTTGGGGGTGGGAAGTAGTTTGACCGCTACTGGTAGACAATCTGGGGTATTGCGCTGGTTTCTCCCTTTCCAATCCCTCGATGTCGATTTGCGGTATTCCTGACGTTTTTTGAGGGCTTCTGGTCTGCGTTGCCCTATCTGTACAACTGTTGGGGTAAGCAACAATAAAGAGTCTTTCCCGACGGTGCGGCGCTCCCAAGCTTGCCGCCGATACAATTTGCCATTCAGCATCATACCCGCTTTCGGCAATCTCCCAGAGAACCCTGTCCAGCCCCCTAGCAAGCAATGCTGATACGTTTTCAAGGACGACGAACCGGGGACGAATTGTGCGAATGAGACGAACGACTTCAAAGAACAATCCGCTGCGCTCACCATCCAACCCTCGCCCGTTGGCATTGGCAACCGATAAATCTTGGCAGGGGAATCCGGCGGTGATAATGTCGAAACTTCCTCGGTCAGCAGTGAAAGTTGTAATGTCATCGTGAATAGGGATATCAGGGAAATGTTTGCGCAGTATTGACCGTGGGAAAGCTGCTTTCTCTACAAACTGAGTGGTTTTAAACCCCACTAAATGAGAGGCGATCGCAAAACCGCCAATGCCAGAAAATAAGTCTAAGACTTCCAGAGGTTTCAATTTACTCATGGGGACAACCTCGCTTTCTTTGCTCGATTCTTTTCGTACCAAGCGGCAACCTCAGGGCACCACTTTTGGAACTTAGGGAACAGCATTTCACACAAGGTTTGCGCCTCTAGTTGGGCATCCTTTTTCCAGCGCAAATCCAACAGATGCATGAGCGATCGCACGTTGCAGCTCATCACAAAATGTTGGCGGACATCAAACGGGATTAGGCTACGAGCATGTTCTTCTGACAGCCCTTCTTTAATGCGAGTTTTATATCGCTCTGCCGCTGCCAAACACCACTCAATGTCTTCTTGTCGTTGGTGGCTGGTGTAGCCATAACGATGAGCGTTGCGATCTGTGTAACCACCAGTAGGACGCAAATAAAATACTTCTTCTACTTCTCGCTTACCGTCAGCCACATCAATGATGCGCTGCCCTGTATACCGAAAACTCTGCACATCAAAACTTACGCCGACTCGATGTGTTCGGATTTGCTGCATTGTTGAGTGAGGGAAATAGCCGACGTTAAAGACAATTTGCGGATGCTCTAGTGGCCCATAGTGACCGCGATCGCCATTCAATAAATGCTTGATTACGAGTTTGCCAGCCTCGGATTCTTCAGGAGCAATATTCCACTGATCCCATACAAAATCCTCACTATAGTCTTGGTGCATCGCCAGCCAAATTGCCTGCTGAGGGGCGACTGTTTTTCTGAGAACTTCAACTCGAAAATGTGGGTCTTTAATCTTGTTATTCAAGGGTTAGCCCTCCTAAGACTTCCATTACGCGCTCGGCAAAGGGGTCAAATTTCTCGGACGATGCCATTAGACAAAACTGAAGACCGGAAAAATATTGGGCGATCGCCTGATTCGGAGCTACCCTTTTCTTGACCCAATCCAAAAGGGATAAGACTGTCATGGCGATCGCCTGTCCTCTTTCCTGATCTAGTTCAAGCATCTCTTCGGCTTCTACGCCCACCATGTAAACAGCGGCGCGTGTGTTCCAAGGAAGAGAGTTTAAAACAATAATTAATGGCTTCTCGTCGTCATAATTTCTAATGCTCACACTTCAACCCCCAACGAATATTTAAAAGAAACTGTTGCGACAACTTCGTCCAGAGACTCTATCCCCCAAATGTATTCATTAGACGTTTTGTCGTACCTTTCGACAAAACTAGCCTTCCAAACCGGAGTCCAATTGCCATGTCCAGCGCCAAATTCTCTCTCCCGAATTTGAATCATGTGAGGCTCTTCCGCCCCATCCACAGAAGGAGGCTCATAATCAACTGACCCTAAGTTTTTTGTGACAAACTCAATAGCTTCTTCTTTCGTATAAAAAAGCCCTAAATCGTAAAAAATTTCACCTTGATCTTCCACCACCTCATAAACATATGAGATCAAATTTTCATCGAGAGAACCATCTTGGTCTGGGAGTATTGGATGTGCCATTGGGTTATGCTCCTTGTAAAATACGTTGCATTTTTTTGTAGTTTTTTGTAGCTCGAAACAAATAGGTCGTAGCCGTTGAAGGGACTGGGATAGGAGTAAAGTCTTGACCCCCTAAAAGCCCCCCTTGAATGGCTTGAATTTTTCGTCGCAATAATGGGCTTTTAGTACGAGCTTTGACGGCTAAAGCGACGACGTAGGGAGAGATTTGTCTGTTGTTCAGGGCGTTGCGGTGGTACTCGATTACTGGTGTGAAACGCAGCACTGAATCAATTTTTTCGAGGCTCCAATGGGGCTGTAATTTTGGGAGCTGCTCTTCAAAAGTGGGAAGTTTTTTGCGTGGTTTTCGAGGGCGTGAATTTTTGCGTGGGAGCAATACCCTCTTTGATAGTTCGTCCCATTTCACATTGAAGAATTTCTCAAGGGCGGCAATCCATTCGGCTTCGGTTTTGTACAGTCCAGCCTCAAGGATTTCCCGTTTAATCTTGACTTCAAAGGGTCGGTAACTCCCCCGTCGGTGTCGCTTGAATAAGTGAGGTTTTTGTTGATAAATCCCAACTTGAGAAAATAGTTTTATGGTGCATTGTTTCCCCAGAGAGGTGATTGTCCCTGCGAAAAAATTTAGTGCTCGACCATTTTTTGAACACGACCAATAAACTGTTTGATTTTCTGCTAACACCTAGACCTTCTCCCATTACCCACCGCTATCAAAATGGTTTGGGATTATGGCGATCGCCCACGCGGAAGAATAGTCATGCTGCGCATGTTGCTGAATTCTCCAGTAAAGAGGGTTGATAAAAAAACGTTTTTTCTTCGCAGAAGATCCCGCATTCAAAAGACTCGTAAGTCTCAAGGGGGCTCCCTACAGCATCAGGCGGCAATTCATCTAAGAAAATGCGATCGCCTTTGTGCCTCACCAGCTTTGCCCCAATCCGTCTAGACTGTTCTGCTCTGCGATTGAAGACTTCCGGATCTTGTTCACGGACTAAGTTCCAGTAGGTCGGACTTGTTGCCTTTACGCAGCCAATACAATTTGCGTTGGGATACCCACGTTCGTATATTGCGGGGCGCTTTATTCCAGCCTTTGCCAATCGATAAAAACATTCTTCCTTGGTTATCTGCTGATCAACCAAAACCCCTAAAAGGTTTGGTCTTTCGGTTGCTTGAAAATTCAAAAAACGATGTCTTTCATCAAAAGTAAACCCCAGAACAAGCCAGTCGAAATGGTTGTTGTTTTCCCAGTGATACCGCGCTTCTTTCTTCAAATGCTTGGTGCAAGGTGCTCCATGAGGGCTAGACATGAACCCCTTTTCCCAGATTTTTTCAGCAGAGCAATGAGCGTAATCAGGGTTTATTGCTGTTTCAATTTCAATGTCTAGCCACTTTGCAATATCATTCTTGAATCGCAAATTATCGGGGTCTTCCTCGATTACCGGATTGTTTACCGCTCTAATGTTGCATTCTGGGTAAAGTCGAATTGTTTCCGCCAAGGCGATCGCCGAGGCTGCCCCACAAGAAAACCAAACAACAATTGTGTCCCCCGCTTTCGGTTGGTCAATAGTCATGCTGCGACCCCCAATTCTTCTCGTTTTTTACGCTGAAAATAATCTTTGACAATACCTAAACGTTCTTTGATAAGTTTGTTTTTCTCTCGGTAGTACAACGCTGCGGCGATCGCCTCGTTTGATAAAAGTCTCCCAGTGAAATAACACACTTCGGCACGTCCGATTGTGTGAACGATATCAACCAATGATGCGCCGACTGGGATGTGTGGAAGGTTTAGGCTGTTGTCGTATAAAAGATCGGGCTGTTTTTCTTCATCTCCTACTTTTGTTTTGCGAAGATTTTTATCACTGCTAAGGTTTTCAAATGCCACGCCAAAATTAGTTTCGACAGCGGCTTTAAGTTCTTCTTCGGAAGCAAAAAGATTAGCGTGAATTTGCTGGGCTAAAAATCGAACGACCCATCTACGGTTCTTGCCACGGCGGCTATTTAAAAACAAATGCGGTTTGGCTAAATAGATGCCAACTTGATACTCAACGAGAATTTCTAAATAATGATCTTTTTCTTCCTCGACAACTTGGCCGGAATACAAAGATGGCGGGGCATCTTTTTTGGTCTTTCGACCTCGGAAATAAATGTGATCTCCTTTCTTAAAAATTGTCATAATCACTCCCGGATTTTGTTTGCAAATTCACGGTCTAGCTGTGCGGATATACGGGATTGTTTCACTCTTCTAGCCAGCTCTTCTTGATAGGGTTTCAAGGAGGCTTCGTCAAAGCAATCACGCAAACGCTTGAGGGTGTTTCTGAGGTGAGGGGTCGTCATTTCTGACAATCGATAAGTGCAATGCTTTGTAACATGAAACCAAGTGTCGCCGCGTTTTTGTAAAGGGGAAAATTGAGTCATGATGCATCTCCTCGCTGTTGTTTTACTTCGGCACCAAGTGCCATTAATTTCTGGTAGTGGGGGTTTGGGGGAATGGTTCATGGGTTAAAAATTCCTCAATATCAACAAGTCGAAAACTGTGCTTAACAATCCGTCCGTTGCGTCTCACCAAATATCCAGAGGGGGTACGGTGAAAGGTTAGGTTTTTGGATTGGGCGAATCTTCGTAACTGTCTTAGCCGCCGAATAGTCTGGATGGTCATCTCACGCCCCCATTGCTGAGTAGCTAGAAGAGCGGGGGGCTTGGAGGTTGCTCATGCGGAAGATAGACAACTCAGACTGAAGCTTGATCGTCTCTCTCCGCCCATCGGTATTCTTTGCAATCTGCACTTCAGTGATGTTTTTGTCGTAGGTATCAGGGTTATAAAACTCATCTCGGTACAACAGCCATGCGTGCTGGCACTTTTCCTCAAATGCCCCTGACCCCTTCAACTGATTTAGGGATGGGCGCTTGTTGTTAGCGTGTTCAGCCTCACGGTTAATCTGGCAACCAAGGAAGCTCACAGTTTGGAAGTCTGCGGCGAGGTACTTTGCGTCCTGCGTAATTTGAGTTAGGCGTTGGTATTCGGGAGCGTTGGGGGATGCGGGGCGGATGATTTGGGCATAGTCCAGAAGAATTGCTCCGGGCGATCGCTCGTTGATGTCGCACCACTTCTCTACCAACATCCGAACCCCATCCATGTCTAGCGATTTGTCGCAGATGTACAGGGGCAGGCTGGCAAGTTTATCTACGCCGTCAACAAGCTTTTCAAAATCATTTTGTGCAGATGTCTGAATCAATTCTCCTCGCTTAATCGACTGGTAATTCACCTGTGAGGAAAGGGATAACAATCGACGGGTAACGTTGATGGCATTCAGCTCCCCAAACGTGAAATATAGGACAGGTTCCTGATGGGCGATGTTGACTGCCAAATTGTTGAACAGCGTAGATTTGCCCATAGAAGTACGCCCTGCAACGGTCACCAAATGACCGCGCTCCAAGATTGACAATTCATCAATGTCGGCAAACCCCGTTTTGATGCCCCGGCGGTAATCAGGGTTGTCACGGTATTCGTAAATCTCTTCTGCTTCGTTAAACGTTGCTGCGGCAGTCTCGGAAATATGCACTAGGTCGAACTCCTCGGTGTGGGCCTCTTCGGATAGGCTTTTGAGCATTTCCCGGAAAGTCCCTAGTGCCTCTTTTGCTGTTGCGCTGGGGTCGTAGCCAGTGTCAATGATGCGGTTGGCTGCGGCAATCATCATACGTTTCAGGGATTTCTCCCGAACCAAGTCTGCGTATTTGTCAACGTTCACCGCAGACATAGTGCCATCAATTAGTTTCGATAGCTTTCCCACCCCGCCAACTCTGTCAAATTGATTTTCATCCTGAAGTTTTTGGGAGAGAGTAATGAGGTCTGTAGGTTGGTCGGCGATCGCCAACTCTGTCAAAGCCTTGAAAATTATTCGGTGGGCTTGGACGTAAAAGTCTTGCTGAAATACACGCCCCTTGACTCGCTTAAATGCGCCGGGGTCTAACAGTATCCCTCCCAACACCGACTCCTCGGCTTCGATGGATTGGGGGGGAGTGGCACGGGAAACCGCGCTAAAATCTTCGTAAGGCATCAAATCACTCCTTGCTTGAATAGATGTCTGGTGAATAAATCTTTTTCGACCCCAAACTCTCGATAAAAAGCTGCTGGGCTTAAATTGAGAATTGTGGGGTCTTTTTCATGCTTTACGAGCATTTCATCAAGGCTTAATCCAGAGGGCTGTTGCTGGGGCTGCTGGGCTGCGGATTCTGCATCTAAGCCCAACTCGCGCACATGAGTCTGGATAGTTTCACGCAGTTCGGCGATCGCCAGCTCAGCTTCTTGTTGGGTTTTCCAAGGCGTTCTGGATTCTTGGATGGCGTTAACGTAGTGCCGTAAAACCGTGCCCTCAACGATGTTGAACTGCTTATCTCGGTAGTAGTCGCAATCCATCAGGTAGGCTCGACGGGCTTCGTAGAAATCTTTCCAAGGGCAAAACTCTTCAATGATTTCGATTGCCACTTCCTTGGCGGTCTTTTTGACTCGCTTCGCAAAATACGGGTCTCCTGGCTTAACAGGTTTGTCTTCAGCTCTTCGCTCTTCAAGTTGAACGGCATTTGTTTTTTCGCCAGTTAGTGCTAAATCAGTTTTTAGTTCTAATTCAGTACTTAGTTGATTGGTTCTTTCGTATACGTCCCGAAAATCCTGATTAGGGTTTTCCTGATTAGGGTTTTCCTGATTAGGGTTTTCCTGATTAG
>CAZXBK010000003.1:32187-79600 GCA_964638765.1 uncultured Synechococcus sp.
TTAGGGTTTTCCTGATTAGGGTTTTCCTGATTAGGGTTTTCCTGATTAGGGTTTTGTGGAAGCTCAAAAACTGTGTATTGGACTTTGCCTGTATGCAGTTTTTTTTGTACGACGTATCCAGCAGCCCGCAGCTCTTTCAAGAGTGAATAAATTTTGTTGTTACCATCTTTTTCGCTTGAGCAGACTAGGTGCTTCACATTGACTTCCCAATCGTCAGGGAAAGACAACAGGTAGTGATGTAGACCCCTAGCCGCCCACGAAAGTTTTGAATCGCGCACCGCGTCATTAGAGATCACGGTGTACCGCTTTTTGTGGTGGATTCTTATCGTCGCCATGGCTTCAAGAAGCCTCGCAAAGCCGAACGACACCATTCCCCGCGGTAGCAAGGTAATGCTCTACCGCTGCTTGAATACAGTCAGCTCGGTTGAGAGACTGACGGTTTTCAATCTCTCTAACAAAAGGCACGAGTTTTGAGTTGATTTCGTGCAACGTTGACTCGTAAACGTCAATTCTTTTTTTGTCGTCTGTGACAGGCATCTCAACTACACTCAAAATTTTTCCTTGACATCATCAACTGTAGTTGATACTTTTGAAAGTGTCAAGCATTCCCCCATGATTTCGGGGGCGACACCAACCCTAGTTGTGGACAAAAGGAGCGTTTGAAATTAGGATGTTTTTAGGTGCATCACTTATGGAACTAATACAAGCCGACATGTCGGAAGTCTCTGAAGAGGTAAAAAAGCGAGTCAAGAGTTTGATCAAGGAACTTGAGGATAAAGCGACAGAAAAGTATGGGTCTGGATCGCTCAAAAACCTTGAGTCGCTGACTGGGGTCTCCCATGAAGCATTTCGGGCTTACCGAAAGGGGAAACCCCCGACTGGAGAGACTTTGAAAAAAATTGCCCCTGCTCTAGGGAAAGACCCAATGGCTTTGCAGGTGTACATCGAAACCGGAGTTTATTTGTATGAGGCGGGCAACAAGGTTGGCGAGGATGATGTTGTCACTTACATGGCTAATTTAGAGGAGACTAACTTCTCAAAGCTAATGTCTGAAATTTACAAGAAACGTTCTCGTTAGTTGCCTGTTACATATTTTTTTGTCTTTTTTTGTCAACAACTGTTGTTGATGATTTTATGAAATTCACAGGAGATTTTGAGCAATGACCGAAGAAGAGCTGATTCAAAGATATGGGGACGGCGATCGTTCTTTTGTAGGCGCAGATTTACGACGCGCAGATTTACAAAGCGCAGATTTACGAGGCGCAGATTTACGACGCGCAGATTTACGACGCGCAGATTTACAAAGCGCAGATTTACAAAGCGCAGATTTACGACGCGCAGATTTAGAAGGCGCAGATTTACGAGGCGCAGATTTAGAAGGCGCAGATTTACGAGGCGCAGATTTAGAAGGCGCAGATTTAGAAGGCGCAGATTTACGAGGCGCAGGTTTACAAGGCGCAGATTTACGAGGCGCAAAAGGGTGGCAGTCGTCTGACTGGTTTGAGCTTTGCAAGCAACAAATTTTTTATGTGCTTTCGCACTCCCCCAATCGCGAAATACAAGGGCTGAAAGCCGAACTGCAAGGTGGAACTGTCCACGGGACGAGCTATGACGACGAATGTTGTTGTTTGGTGGGGACTCTTGAGAAGGCTCGCAAATTTGAAGTCTCGACGATTCCTTTCTATTCAAAAGGGATGCACAACCCAGCAGAGCAGTTTTTTTGGAATATCAGAGAAGGAGACACGCCAGAGAACTCGGAGTTCTCAAAGATTGCTGTTGAGCTTTGCGACATATTTTTTGAAGGAACAAAGTGATGCAAACAGTAACTAAGGCGATCGCCCCTCGACTTCCGCACCATCCCGTCGCCACCGTTTGGCTAGACTCCCCAGAAGTCACGATCACGCAAGTGGGCGATCTCTTGCGGCTGGTGAGTGCCGACGAAGTTTTCGAGTGTGGAGTGCATGAGTTTTGTGAATTGGATTGGTCAACCAACCCGGAGTTTTTCTAATGAAGAAAATTTTGACTCTGTTTTGGCTATGGCTTGCCGCTCTGTTTTTGCCAAAGGAATCTGAGATTTATTTGAATGTTTCTCCGGTAGAGGAATTTTGGGAGTTGATCCCACGAGATTACGGAGACTATAGCTGGTCTCCTTGGGAAATGGGAGAAATTGTTCGAGCTGATTTTGCCCGGTGGTATCAGTTGCAGGAATACCAAGGCAATACAACAAAAGCTTTTCAGACTGAAGTTTTGAAGCGTAACTAACTAGGAGTTTTTCTAATGCCAGCAACCATCGAAGTACGTGCAACAGCAATAAAACCAGCCTTTGACTATGGCGACATCTCCCACGAAGAACGTTCATGGTTTGAAAGTGCCGCCATCGAGATTGAAGCCCGTCACAACAGCGTTTGGGAAAATACGATTGCTATCGGGCAAATCCTCACCGAGGCGAAACAGCGCATCCAGCACGGTAAATTTTCCGCTTGGGTAGAAGCGAAGTTTCCGTGGGGCAATCGCATGGCTCAGTACTACATGGCGATCGCCCAAGAACTTGGTGAGGCAAATACGAACTGCGGTTCGTATTTAGGTGGGATTGGTGTGAAAGGATTGGCGGCGATCGCCTCAGCCGTTTCTGGTCAGAACGAAGTCGATAAGCAACAAACCCTTGCAACCATCGCCGAAGCCAACCAAGCCAAGCTCGAATTCCAAGGAGAGTCATTGACCCTTGCCGAAGTGAAAAAACGCCTTGAAATTCAGCAGCGTGATATCGGGCAACTGAAAACTCAAACCCAGATGGCAGAAACAGCGATTCGTCAGGAACGGGCTAACGCACAGCAGTCCGCAGCATTGCTTCAATCCCACAAAGAATCCGAGGCAAAGCGCATTGAGGCGGCACAGCAGGCAGCGTACCAAGACACTTTGAAAGGCGTTGAACAGGAGATGTCTGCATTAGAAGCCAAGGTGTTAGCAAAGGATCGTGAGATTAAAGAATTGCGCCTGAATCCTGACCCAAAAATGCAACAGGCGATCGCCCAAATGGAGCAAGACCGACGGTTGTTGCAGCGCGACATTGATGGCCTGAAATCTCAACGCACCCAGCTAAAACAGCGTGTCCATACCGAGGAAGAAAATCAGCAGCTCATCAATTTAGCCAAGGTATTCCGCAAAGATGCTGGTGAGTTTTACACAGCTTTCTCTTTGCTGGGTTTGGAGAATTTACCCGATGAGGCGATCGCCGATGTTCGTGAGGCTGTAGCCCGAATTAAATTACTCGCCACTCACATTGAGGAGAACTTAGGCGAAGGTCAAATCCCAGTGGAGGACGAAGAAGAATAATGCCGTACCTAAGCTTTTTGACGGCTGTAGGTGCTAAAGACAGTGTGATTCCCGCTGACAATTGCACCGACCCGCGCCCAACCATTCGACGTTCAACTAACGCCCCAAAGCTAAAACCACGACCAAAGAGAGAAATTAAAGATGTCAAACATTGAATGGACAGGGAAAACTTGGAATCTAATTGTTGGCTGCTCAAAAGTCAGTGAAGGTTGCCGCAACTGCTACGCGATCAATCAGGCTTCACGTAATGCCAGTATGGGAGTCGCTTTAGAGCAAAAAGGCAAGAACGCCGGGCGGTTAAAGTACTACCAAGATTTGACGGAAAAGCGTCACGATATTACGCAGTTCTCGAAATATTTGCAGGTGCGACAGCTCCCAAGGTTGCTTTCTGAGGTGGCTTTGTGATCGTCCAAGAAACTCTTTTCCCCACTGATACTGTCACCAAAGTTGATGAGAAAGGTTCTGATTCGTGGTACACACCGCAGCACATCATCACAAAAGTTGAGACTGTATTTGATGGTCACATTGATTTAGACCCCTGCGCCAACGCAAAAAACACAGTAGGAGCGCAATACTATTTCACCGAAGCGGACGATTGCCTTAGCTGTGATTGGTCATTTAAAGATTGCGAAGAGTTCTACATCGCGCCGCCGCGAACCATCTACATGAACCCGCCTTACAGTGACAGTCCCTCATTCTTGCAGCGCATGTGCGAGTACCTGTGGGAGCAGCCAGAAGCATCGGCAATTACCCTCACAAAGGAAGGCTCTCTTTTCAATGTTGGGAGCCAAGATATTTTCAAGTTCAACGCGAAAGCAATCTGTTTGGTTCGCGGTCGCCTTAAGTTTTGGAACCCCGTCAAAAATGAATCGAATACCCCTAATTTTGATGTGGCATTTGGGTACTGGGGCAACGGCGATCGCCTCGAAAAATTCGTAGAAACATTCAAACATTTAGGGATGATTGTCGTCCCACATCGTTAATTAATTGGAGCGGCGATCGCCATTAAAGGATTGCCAAGAAACTAAACCTAAAGAGTTAGACTTATGAGTTTTTTACCTGACGATTACGAAGTGCCAGAATCCAGTGGTGGGAAATTTTTTTCCCCCTCAAAAATCACCAGCGGGACAAGCATAGACTTTCGCATTTTGTCCGATGCGATCACTGGTTACGAGTATTGGACGACCGACGACAAGCCTGTGACACTGAGAAAAGCGCCGCAAGGAACTCCCGCCGACATTCGCTACGACGATAAAGGGCAGCCAGAACGCATCAAGCATTTGTGGGCATTTGTCGCCTACAATTACTCCTCGAATTCTGTGCGACTCTGGAAAATTACCCAAGGGACAATACAGCAGCCTATTCTCAATTTATTTCGCAATCCTAAATGGGGGTCGCCATCTCAGTATGATCTGACCCTTACGAAAAAAGGCTCTGGGTTGCAGACAGAATATTCTGTCACGCCATCTCCTAAAGAACCATTGCCACAGGAATTGCAGTGGGCGATCGCCGAAGCGCAGCAAATCAATCTGCAAGCTCTTTACGACAATGGTGATCCGTTTGCGAATGTAGGGCAAGCCCCACAGCAGACTTATTCGCAACCAACAGACGTACAACCAGCAGCAAAAATTTATGACTTTAGTGAATTGATCGCCGCTAGTGATGTTGAGATGAAGCGTTTGGGGTGGACGACAGATTACGCTCGACAGTTTTTAATGGAGAACTACAACGCTCGCAGCCGTCAAGTTTTAAGCGACAAAGATTTGATTGGGTTTGTTGACTACTTGAAAGCACAACCAACCCCAGCTCTCGAATTTTAATTTGCCTCTCTACTGACCGAAGATTCCCCTCAAACTCGCAGGGGAATTTTTTTGTCTTTGGACAGGCGGCAATTTCTGAGTACCCGCACTAGATAAATATTGGTGCGCACCAGAGCTGGCATCAGTCACGTCGTTGATCAACGGATTGGGCGTGCCATCAAACCTTTGTAGACAATCTAAATATTGATCATTCCATGACGCCCTAAGCAGGCTCACCATGCCATTATTTGCATCGGTGGCTAGGGGCGTGGCACGGGCTACTTTATCCCCTTGGGGTTTGATGTAGTCAGCGTCATAACCAAGTGCTCTGAGGCGTTTTTTTAGGTTCTCACACCACAATATCCCCGCCGATCCACCTTCTTGCTCCCAACGAATTTTTACTGACTTGCCGTCCTGCCGGGCGATCGCCACAATTAATCCCTCTACCGCGCCAGCCCCCTTTTGTTCGGCAACCATATCAAGAGTCTGGTAATACTCCCCACGCCGCGACATCTTCACCCCAGCGGTGTAGTAGCTGCTCGCCTTAGCCATTTCCTTCGCTGTAGCCGCAATATCCCAGAAGCGAACCGTACGCCCCTGCAATGTCGTCTCAGCAATGTCAAACCATGTACGCTGAAATATTGTGCCAGCTTCATACCGAATCTTCCAGTTCCCGTCGAGCAGCCTTGCTCTTTCAACAGGGTGCAACGCCATTAAATTTGCAACATAAGCTGGGTCTTTAGCTAGCAATGCGGGGTTGTCGTAAACACTAGATTTTATGAACGTGAAAGATTTGATTAGATCCTCTGGTTTAATTGGGGGCTGATCAATCTTTGCTAATGCCTTATTGATTTTGTCCGCAGCTCCCTTGAGTTGGTCTCCGAAGCCCTCCATTATTTCAGCTTTATTTTCTCCCCAGTGGGTTTCCTGCCCCAGCCTGAAAAAATAGCGGATCTTCCCTGAACGCTCCGGTATTGCTTGGCCAGTCTCCTGATCCCACCACCAAGAAATAAATTTAGCAATCCACGTCTCGGACAACGGGTTAGTTGTCGCTCTAATTTTAGGTTTTATGCCACACGTACTTCTACAACGAGACAACATGTAGAAGAACATTTCTTCGTCAAATTCCGTTAGTTCCTCAAACCCCAGCCTCGCAATTTGTGCGGACTTCCATCGATAAATCGTCTTAAAATGTTGGAGGTGGCTAAACCGGATTCTGGCATCACTAGGCCACGTCCATGAGAGACGCTGCCCATTGCTTTTGGCACCAAGATCTGTGTAAAAGTCAAAGCTTGTATCCCAGATCCCTCCTTCGTTTGTCAGGTCGGGAATTGTCCGGCGAAATATAACCGCTTTATAGCCGCTGTTCTGCACAAATTCTTCTCTGGCAAAATCAACAAGAAGTCCAACGGTCTTTCCGCCGCCAGCTCCGCCGCCATAAAAGACTATGTCTGCGGCACTTTCATAAAACTCGGTTTGCTTCCCAGCCTGTGGCTTTGGGAACTCAATCTTCTGGGGAGGTTGATTTTGACGATAAGGCTCGCAAGCTTTCTTGAGTGCTCTCAATCCCATTTAAAATCACCTGCGCTTGTTCATAGGTCACCACTTCTTCGACTAGCAACACCTGCATTGCATCGAGCACCGCCATTTGCTTTGGACTAATAATTTCAGCAAGGGCTTTGAGTGCCGCAATTTTATCTGAAGCTTTAAGCTGGTCTCGCTTAATATCAACTTCACCAGTCTTTGGGTCTCGAATGCCCGTGGTCTTATCTCGAATCTCACCGAAGGCGATCGCCGCCAACTCTTCTTGGATGCGCCGCATAGAGAGATTCAATCTCTCGTAACGTCGCCATTGAATCTCTTTTATTTTTGCTTTGATGTAGGGCTTTTTGAGGAGCTGATAAGCCTGTTGCCCAGCGTTCTTTTCTTCGTAACCAGCCTCTATCGCTGCCTGCCTGCCATTGAAATGGCAAACATAATAACGACAGAATAATTCTTGTTTGGCGGTAAGTTTTTTGCGTTTCACCGTTACCAGTTAACGGGGTCTTTAGGCTTAGGCGTAATTACTCTCGTTCGATTTGGGACAACGGATTTTGGCGCATACCGTAAAGTTTCATTTTCTAGTTGAATATCGCCACTCCCCAGCATCTTCGCTTCTTTCATGCCTTCGTCGTACATGAGTTTGCCATAGCTGGAAATTGAGTCAGAATCACTCCCAGTAAAATGCACCGGAATTAATTCGGCGATCGCCAACTTCTCAACGACCGACTCAACTTCTTTGTGAGGATATTGCAGTGGCAAAACATAAATTTGGCGCAACCAAGCATCAACTTTCGCCTCTACCTGTTGCGCCACTTGGCAAATTAAATCATCATCAACGACCTTATCCCCAAAGGGAGACTGAGACCCACCAAGTTGTAACCGCCCCTCTAACCGACGGGCGATCGCATTAATAGTGGTGTACTTCAGTCCGGTCATTATTCCTCAACTTTGCGGCTGGCAATCTTGCGGGGGTCGGGGCAAAGAATCATCCCAGCAGAATCCACCTTGAGGTAATCCTTAGCAGGGATGTCGTCCTCATTTTTGCTGATGACTGTATAGCCAGCCGCACCAAGACCACCACCAGTTGCACGACTCTTGATTGCAGAAAGGGTTGGGACACGCGCCGCTTCTACCATGTTGTTACACAAGAATGTGTAATAGTTCTGCGGCATAAATGGGCGGCGGGTTTCACCATCGTTATAAACCGCGTCGGTAAGGATGATGCGTGGCGCAGGCATTGAAGTATTTGTCGAGGTAATCTCAGTGGCGATCACATCTTGAATATCTTCTAACTTGGCCTTGGGCAAGTTGCTGGCATCGGCGATCGCCGCACCGTCGGTAATGATGCCCTTGTTTCGTGCGACCAAAATTTTAGTGGAGTCTTGGTTACGCAGGTTGTCTCCCATTGACCGGCTCATGGCGATCGCATCAGGGAACATCTTCATGGTCTCGTAAAACACGTTGAGGTGAGATACGAGATCCGCAATACCAGTTGCATTAGCGAGGTCAGACCAAACACCTGTCCCTGTTTTTGCGGCAGCTAAATGACCCGCTGGAATGTCGTTCGTGTAATCCACCGAGTACTCGATCCCAGAGCGTGGGTCAGTCCATGAAGGGTTGCCCAGCACGATTGTACGCAGCGCCATCAATAGCCATGTTTGCTCAATGCCAAGGATTAAATCTGCGGGACGTTGTAGGAAGACATTTAACAGCTCGTCATAGGCTTCTCGCTGTCGCTGAATTCCCTGCCCAAGCATCCGCAGCTTGTCGAGCATTTCATAGTCGGCTTCTTTCCAAACCACGCCATCAGAAATATTGATTGAGCCAAGCTCTTGTTTCGTCAACTCAATAGGATTGCGGGTTGCTTGGATTTCGCCATCAGTGCCACGAATATGACCGAGGCGCGGGCGAAAACTCTTCACCTTTAACCACGCCACCTCACGAGAACTGTACGAAGATGAGCTAATAAATGGCAACAATGCAGAGTCAAATAAGCCCTCGCGAACAAGGCGACCATCCGCATTAAGCTCTTGAAGAGTTAGATCGATTGTGCTGTTAACAACGGGGCGGTTTTGATTCAACAGCTCCGCCACTGTATAGGGGACTGGCATATTGAACCTCTAGATAAATTGCATTTCAGGAAATAGTTTTTTGAGCTGGTCATCGATGTACGGCAGCTTATCTTTGTAGACTGTTGCGCCCACAAAAACACCGTGCATATTTTCCATCTCTGACCACTCAAGGTCTAAGGTTTGGTTGGGACTTAGCATTCCGTAGCCACTACCGTTGTCGTCGTAGGGCAATGAACCCGCCACGCCAATTGGGAAGCCCACAGGCAAACTCACTGCACTTGCCGCCGAGAGAGTGACGGTCAGCGCATCTGCATCAACCGACGCGATTGTGCCGATAGAAGCTCCTGCCACCATTGCGGCTGCGCCAGCTGTGAGCGTGCCATCGCCTGCCGTAGTTTCACTTGCCGTTGTGGTGTACAGCGATTCAAAATCTTTGGCATAGACATAGACCACTGCTCCATCGGCGATCGCCATCACTTTGCGAGACAGGTATGGGCTAGCGTTAATCGCTGCGGCTAAACCCGTGGCAATATCAGCAAGGACTGCGCCAGTAGCGGTGTAAGTAATTGATACGCCATCAATCACAGCTACAGCGTCATCACTCGCAGCCCAAGTACCAGCGAGAGTGAGCACAGCATAGGGGGCTAATACCGATAGCTCTTCAGTGGCGATAAAGTGGTTTGCCGTCGCCAGCGAGATGACAGTAGTTGTGGAAGCCACCACCGCATTATCTGCGACTTTGCCACGGGGCAATGGTCGAACAGTGCCCGCAACACCAGTAGACCCAGCGAAAGCACCGGGGCGTACAATGCGCTGAATGCGACCTTCAGCCCCTGCAAAAGATGTGACTTTAGATTTATCTACCTGAAAGCTGCGCGGCGATCGCAGTCCCATCTCGTTAGCGAGAACAGGCAGATTATTTTTGTAGTCGTAGGTTCTGAGACCAACCATTAGCGACGACCTCCGTACTTAAGAACGTTTTTCGCCATGTCAGCAGCACGGGCTTGAACAGTTTCATCGTCCTCACCTTCCGGCGCAGGATCGCCAGCGTGCTTGCCAAACTCAACAACGGGCGCTCCGTGTTTTTCGAGCATTCCTAGGTGGTACTCGATAGCATCTAGCTCGGTATTTTCTGCCTGAGCAAACTTGGCGATCGCCTCATCAGGCTGACCAAAGATTTGATTGTAGGCATTGGGGGTTAGCTTCCCTGAATCTCGAAGTCCGGCGGCTTTGCGCTCTAGGGAGTTAAAGCGTTCACGAACTTTGGACTGGTGCAACTCTGCTTCTAACAGAGCAATTTTGTCGGCGAATTGCGACACATCCTGCTCCGGGGGGGACGTGTCTAGTGTTTCATCTTGCATGGGTTCCCTTGGGATGTGTGCAAATTGCGGCTCACTCACTCCGAAATATTTGCGGAGGCGATCAGCAAAATCTTCTACAGCTTGCTGGTTAAGAGCGGTTTTGTCCGCCGTATCAGCAAAACGAATATCTTGAATGGTCTCCATAAATATTGAGATTTTCTGATGGAGACCATGGAAAAACTCATAGTCGGCATTTTGAAGCTCGGTTTCTTCAATGGTTAGACCGTACTGCTCAAACAATGCTGCTGCTCCTAGTGCAGGGAAGGGGACAACAGACACCTCAAATAGATAGTTATTGGTTAGGTCAATGCCAAGACTGACGGCACTGATACGCCCGTCGTTGTAGCGTTCAACGTTGTCTTTGCCGCTAACAGCCAACTCAAGGAAAATTGCGGTGCGTCCAATCAACTCGGCAAATCTTTGGTCAGTGATGTGCTTGGCGGCAATTGGTCCAGAGCGAACAGCAGTGATAGTGCCAACGACATTATCGGTTTTATACTCGTGGTCTTTAAATACCTGAAGGCGTGCACCGTCTTGAATCATTGCCGCTGTATTTTGGGCGATCAGCTCAATTCTTTCAGAGCTATATTCTTTGGTCTTGCCGTCACTGCTGGTGTGAGTACCAGCGTAAAACGCCAAAGCTTCAACAGTGATTTTGTCCTCTGCCGCTTCAAGAATCCCTGCTGATGCGTTGCCTAGTTCGTATTTGCAGATGGTCATAGAACACCGTCAACAATATCTAATCGATTGTAGTGACCAGCTTTTAATGCTCTTCTAAAATAGAAAAGCCATTACGGAGCCTTGCATGTCGGACGAAATAGCCTCAAACAACGAACATCCTCAGAATGATTCTTCTATGGGGGCAACCTCACAGATCAACACAGAAATTGACGTTGAAAGGTGGATAAGAGCTAGAAAAAATCGTCGTCGAAAATCTCGCTAATTTCAGCTCCAAAGTTATCAGGGGACGCTTTCGCTTTGAGCATATCTTTTTGGAACTTGCTTATTTGTGTTCGTTCAAAGGCAGCATAGTCTTCTAGTGAAGCTCCTGCTTTTGGGGGTTTTGCAGAATCAACAATAGTTATTTGTTCTTTATCAAAAGCGACAACATACCCTTCATCTTTTACATAAATCGAATCGTATCCTCTGTTTTTAAGAAGAACCCTAACATCGTTATCGTACCCTTCCAAAAGCAAGCCATCCTCTGTAAGTCTTTTCATGTCTCCACCGGAAACAATATAGGGATTTTTTGAGTAAATCCGCATTTCTAGAAGTTCAGTATCGCCTTCGTATGGATTACCATAAGTTAATCCAGTGCCTTTTGAAGACCCAGCATAAACGCCTTTCCCGTAAGCCCCGCGAGTATTCCTGTCTGGTATTGCGCCTTCGGCTTTCATGCTTTGCGTGACGCTAGAACTGTTGCCATGCCAAAATGATTGCTCTCCAAAATAATTGTCTTCCCCAAAGTATTTGTTAGCTTCTTCTCTTGTCATTTGAGGCTTCCACTTTTGAGGCGATGGAACACTTTTTTTTCTCAATATTTCTTCGGATTTCTGAATTGTATTTTCTGCTTTTTTGAGTTTTTCCCTGTTTGCTTCTAGCTGCACTGCCTGTTTTTTAGTTAGTTTTACTTGAGCCAATACGCTGTCATTTGGGACGATTCCTTCTCTTAAGGCATCTCCCACCGCTGATTTAGTAGGCTTTATCGCGGCAGCGTTTGAATTAGCTGAGACTAAAACTTTTGCATCTTTGTAAGCGACAAAATCTTCCATCTTGTAATTTTTGGTTTTAAACTCTGGGATGGTAATTTTTCTGGTTGCAAGATTTTGTGTTTCTGACTTAACAGAAAAATCTAAAACTGTATCTTGCAGAGAAGAGGCTCTTTTTTGCGCCGTAGATGTTGCCCCATTCCAGCCGGGCGGCAGTGGCGTTAACGTACGATTCTCCGGACGACGGGCGGGATCGTCAAACATTTGCTGGTGAGATTTATTAATTCGTGGCAGCAATGGGCTGGGCGTAGTCCGACACCTCACATGAAACGGCGGTGTGTATTCACTTACCGCCGGGTCGTTCATCAGTATCACCATGCCATTGCGATCGCGACAAATCTGCGTGGTGCGATTGTCTCTGATTGCCAGTAATCGAAATCCCTCTACCAACTCAGACCGTCCAAAACTTTCAAGGCGACCATTGGCATAGGCCGAGGTAATCTCTGTCCGGGCGATCGCCTCTGCTCTAGTCTTAGTGACATTCAGCGTGGTTTGGATGCGCTCTTGCAATGCCGCTCGTGAGATTGGTACGCCCGTATCCGGTTGTGGCTGGATTGCCGCAATTAGATCGCCCCTCAGTCTAGTAATGGTATCTGCCGAAAAGTCACCAGCCAGATTAATAGTGCGGCGTAATACCGCTTGCTCTGCTGCATTATTCCGAAGACCATTTGCCCCTAACTGAAAAATCTGGCGAATTAGATTTAGCTGTGTTGGGTCTTGCTCATTAAAACTTGAAAATGTTTCATCAACTGCACGGCGCAACGTTGGCGGTACAGACTTTTGCATTGCCTCAATCCCATGCTCTGACCCTGCGAACCATGCCTCATCCCACAACTGAAAAATGGGCGTTTGTAGTGCTACCCCAAAATCCCAGTCTAGGGTGGCTACCGCAAATGAATTTTGATTGGTGATCGCCTCTTCTGCCTGCTCAACAATTTCGAGAATGCCATTACGGAGCATCCCAAACATCGCATCTACTGCACGACGTTCGATAACCGTCATCGTTTTTGCCACCGTTTTTCGAGGGATAATCGCCCGGTCTTTGGCGAACTGTGACGGCTGCAAAAATTTATCGAAGACCGAATCACGACCCACGGAAGTAACCTCGTGGTGGTGCGGACAATTGCGCCTCTGACAGGCCTTGGACTTCCGGCAATCCGACTAGCTCACGACCACGATTAATCACCGACTCATCCGCTGCACTAAAGAATCCGCGACTCACAGCGTCAATCAAAATGCGCATCAACTCCAGCTTGTCGGTCTCGTCTGTTGCTTCCGGCTCAAACGTCCCAAAATCTTCTTCTTCGCCGAAGTTCCAAAACAGCAGCGGGCGTACTATTTTTTCCAGTAATTCTTCAGTGATTTGCTCAACTATTGAGGTAATGGAAATTTCGAGCAGCTCACGATGCCCCTCGTTTAAATTGCTGTCCCCAGTGCCATTGCCAGCAGTAGATAACAAGGTGTTCGGGAATGCAAACGCTTTGAGCATGTAACCTTCGCATAGGGCGATCGCCTCTAGGAAGAAATCACCTTCAATTTTTTGCTCTAGCATTTCAATCCGATTTTCTTTATCGGTGCTGAGAACACTGCCATTTTCTAGCCCCGCTAACTGCACAGCCAAAGCGTCAGGCGCGGGCATAGTCACCTGTTCTTTGTCTTCATTCAGGACGGGGTTCCCTTGCTCGTCAAACAGTGGGACAGAGTCATTAGAGTCCGAGTAGCCCACCACAATCCCCATGGCTTTCCGTTGCCCTGCAATCAGCATTTGACCCATCAATATTTTCCATGCCTTCCACGCCGCATAGGCTGCTTGTAACGTTGGCACTCCATAGGGGTCGCCATAGGTCAGTGCCCGTTTATTGATGATGTGGCAACCCTTCTCAATCGGGATGTCAACATCACCTGTTCGTGATTTGTAGCGAATACCTGTGATTCTGCCAGACCCACCAATAAATCCATAAGTACGTGGGTCAAGGGCTCGTAAACTTTCTAATATCCAGTCCCCGTCTTTTACGCCCCATTCGATCTCCGAAAATGTCGACCCTAAAGCCTTGGCTGCATACATTTCTGCGAATGACCATTTCCAAGAGCCGCGAATGTTCTTCAAGACTTGTCGAATAAAAGCTTGTTTCTTTTCTTCGCGATGCTTAAAAAGCCCAAGGATTTTCAGGGCAATCAGCGTCTCTGTGTCAAGCAGCATCCCTAGAATGGGGTTGCCTTTGACCATATCCAGATAAGTATCAACACTCTCTGGCGCAAGGGACTGTTGCTCCTGAATAAGTTGTTCGACAAAGCGTTCAACTTCCGGTGCGATTTTTCCCTTTCTAAGACGTGGAATCACTATGGCTACAATGATTGAGACACCAACCAACATAGCGTTATGGCTTCCTATGCTCAGTTACAAGATCGTTTGCAATATCTCCGAGACGAAGAAGGCGTAGAGTCCTTGCAAGGCTACGCTGTCAATAAATCCAAAGCTGAACTAGAAGCGAAATTGGCAGAGGTAGAAGCTGGGCTGGCAGCGGCTTCAGAATCAGAAAATGTGGCGATCGCCGACGTATCCGAGCAACCTGACGAGCAATTTGTTTCTTGCCCTGTTTGCAACCACCCCATGCACTTGGAAAATAAATGGTTGAAGTGCACTAGCTGCCCCCACAAAGAATATTGCCGAGAGCTAACAGAGTTTGGTGTTTGAGCGGCAAATGTAGCAGGGGTTAGTCGGTTCAGAATCAAGGCTTAATATCTCACCCGTGCTATCAACGATTGACCACCCTGCCTCAGTTGGGGTGATTGTTTGGTTGCTATAGCTGACGCTGTGAGATGTTATTTGCGACTCGTCAACCGCTAAGACTGGTATCCCGAAAAAACCTTCATTGCTACTGTAAAACACGGTGTACAAGGTGAAGTTTTCAAAGCCGGGGAACCCGCCATCGTCTAGACTTTGCCAAGTTTGCCCTAGGCCACATTCACGATCAGGGAAGCGTAGCATATTCCCAGCGCGAACTGCGCTCATCGCGTAGACTGTCCAAGTCGGGTCAGGTGGGTTGATGTAGTAAGGCGCAAAGTCAATGAGTGGCCTATTGTTTGCGACGGTATCAACATAATCAGAATCTTTGACCACTCCAGTGTGTGGCACGACAACGCATAGCCAACCTTCCCACTGTCCGCTAAACCCGTCACCCGCAAAGACAAATGTCACATAAAAAGATATTTGAGTCCCCCCAAAGGTCTGCTCAATGCGGATCGGGGGATTTTCGCTGGTGATCCTGCCATCATCCCAAATCAACTCACCAGTAGCCGCGCCGTCGCAATACTCGTCACCAATGACCGCATTGCCCTTTGCCGATACATTCTCAGGACTCCATGCGTCATAGCCTACGCCTTCCACTTCCGCTGGGCTACAATCTTCCGTGCAATACAACCCGAACTCTTTCCCATCAGCCCCCGTCTTGGTGGTTGTGCGAAACATTCCTTCAGGAGCTTCAAAGTTTTCTGTCAGTTCATACCATTGACAACGACCTAATGGTTCTCCGGGTTTCACACAGCCTAAGTCTTCTGGATTTAAGGGACGGTTGGGGTTGTTCGGGTCAACGCAGCGCTTATCGTCTGGGATGCGAACTATTTCTGTTTCGTACGTCCCATCGTCGTTAACTCCCCCCGTGTACTCCGGGTAAACATAGGCAAATCCGATGCAACCCTCACACTCACTCTCTGGCGGCGCTATTTCACCAGCGCGGGGTTGTGTTTGTGGCTCTTCTATTTCTTGTGGCTCTTCAAATTTGGGGACTTTATCAATCCGAACATTGCCTCCTTCGACTTCACGCGGCATCACCACTTCGCCTTTGCTGAAGCTACTGGTGGTGATCGGGGTTCCTCGTGCCGTTGTTCCTGATGGCGGGGCGATCGCCCCATTGTTGTAGCTGGCAGGATTGTTCGGTGGGCAACAACAGGAGCCGGGCTTTCTAATCAACGAGTTTCCGGTTGCGGGGTCGTGCCCCTCATAGATAAAAGTGGCAGGTTCTTCTGCGTCAAGCTGTTGTCGATTCTCAACTTTCTTGAGGCGATCGCCTGTATTTCTGTAGCTCGCAGCTTTAGCTTTATCAAAGGCACTATCAGTCATTGTCTTGGCTTTAAATCCCCCCTCCCACCAAGCGTCGACCCGCGTGGCATTGCCACCTCGATTTCTTTGCCAATAGGGGCTGCACCATTCGTCGCTAGGGCAAAATACATCACCGAACCATCAGGGCGTGTCCCGAAATGTTTCCCCAGCTTGGAGTCGAACCCCGTCACTTTTACGAGATTATTGATCCGCCGTCGTTGAGCCTGCCGATTCTCAACTTTCTTGAGGCGATCGCCTGTGGCTTGCAAACTTAACTCTCTGGCTTTATCAAAGGCACTATCAGCCATATCACAAAAGCCCTAATGGGTCTGGCCAAACTCTTGTCCCAGAAACCAAATTAACAGGCAATCCTGTCGCTGCCTCTGTTGTTGTCACGATATAGTTCCCTCCGCCGCCAACGGTCGAAACTGTTCCCGCAGCGTAAGCGTTTCCATCACTGTCAACTTCGCGGGCATGGGTAATCGTGCCATTCCCAGAAAACGTTGTGCTTAGGGGCAATCCCAGCACACTAGCTGAACCGTCTGCCGGGCTAGAATAGCTTGGTTTTTGCAAAGTGAATGTTGCCAAAATGCTCGAAAATGAGCTATCTGACCCGCATTCAATTCGACCGAATCCAGACCCCCCATCTACTCCGTCTATGTGGGCTTGTATCCCAGCGTTACGGGTGCTTTCGGCGTAGCTCATCATAGGCTTAAGTCTCCAATCTAAAGCTTTCGTTGATCACGATTGTATCGGCGAAGGCAATATTGCCTTCAGGCACTTCAAACGTAAAACTATCGGTGATTACAATTTCATCTGTAAACTCAATATCGCTGGCCTGAGTAAGGTCAAAACTCTCTGTAATTTCAATGGAGTCTTGGAAAGCAATGCTTGCATCTCCTAGCTCAAGACTGAAAGTTTCTTCGATCAGGATTGAATCAGCGAACGAAACTGCTTCGATTTTTTCGTAGAGCCGCGTCACTAATCCAGGGCTACCTACAGGGTGAACGCCCACCTCAATGCCGGTGAAAAATGCGTAGGCTTCATTCTCGGTTAGGACATAACTTAGCCCGTCCAGCAGCAACCGATAAACGTAGCTGCCGTCGATAACGTCTATCCGGTCTAGTGGCGACAAACCCAGCACCGTATCGCTAATCGGGATGCCCACCCGCTTGCCGTAACGCCGCCCCCACAAAAACGCAGAATGAACCGTCCCGTGAGCGTCCAACTGTTCTACCGAGGTGGCATGTTCAACACGAATATCTTTAGTGATGGGATTGTCGCCAGCAGAGCCTAACCCTGTTGTTGTTACGCAGGTTTCGATACTTCTCTCAGTTAGTTCATTTTCGCTGAGATATTGGGTTTGTGGAGGCTGTGTCGATCCGTCGTCGTTAACTTCCGTTTCAGCGGGCAACCCTACCAACTCAATAAAATCACCCCTTAGTACAGTCCCCGCGACGACAAGCGTCCTAAGTGTTTGAAAGTAAGGGATGAACCGCTGTGTTGTAACCTCCCACCTATCCCTTCCAACAAATTGCCACCTTGAGTCGGTTTTCTCCGAGACAAAAAGATCATACTGTGCTGACACCGCATACAAATTCGTGATTTTATTAGCTGGCTTCTTTGTCTCCGTAGTAATGCGAGAGATCAGATCATCACCCGAATAATAGTAATTGGTTGTTTTCAACTCAGTTGTGATCATTCTCGACAGGACATCCTTGTTGTTTAAGACGACTCTCCCCCCTGCCCGCGCCCTTACAATTTGCTCTCGATAAACTTTCCTTGACAACTTGTTCCCTTGATAGAACTTAGTCTCTGTTCGGATAGACTTGGTGTAAAACTCAAAAAAGCGTGAGTCGTTAACGCTGACGACTGGCAAAATATCCCCGCCGATCGCTTCTTCCGTTGTCTCTGTAACTTGAGATCTTGTAGCAGAATCATAAGGGTAGAACCTTGTTGTCACCCTAGATATTGGCTCAACAGGATCTCTTGACGTGCTAAAAACATTTACATCGGCAACGACACCGTTGATCTCGCTAACAGTTTCTGTGTAACCTAGGGTGTCAACATCGTAGGTAACGCCGGAAACTATCAGCTTTTCAGCGGGGGTCTCCGCATCTTCGGACGGCTCCCAAAAAACTTCGTTTTGACCGACGGTTACGGTCATTACAGCAGTGTCTGGATCAAGGTCAACTTCTTTGTTTGTGACCTCACCATTGCTATCAACGTACAAAAAATGGTTGGCGGCGATCGCCACTTTCCCTGCTAGGTCAACAAACGTTCCACTGGTTTTTGGGATGGGGTAATCCAACGGATAGGGAATGGCACTTAGGTTTGGTGTTGTGCCAGCTTCCGTGAGGATATTTGCAACGATGGATTCTCGTGCTGTGGCTGTTCCAACCTCTACGCCGCTCACGTCAGCATCGACAGCATAGTTATCTTTCATCGCCAAGGCACAGCCACACTGAATCTCAATGATGGGATTTGCGACCGAGGGGCTGGTAGGTTCCTTTAGGATAAATAATCGTCCAGTGGGACTGTTCGGGACGACCCAGCCATTCCCAGCATCGTTTTCTATCTCCAGTAATACTGATGTTCCCTTTGCCCACTGGGTTGGATTGAGGCGATAAGTTGCCTGCTCTAAATTTTCAGAGACATCTAGAGTAAAAGTCACAGAAGAGCGGACGACCCCCTCGCCAAGGTCTAGTTCTTCTACCTGTGGGGAAGTTTCGATCAGATAGTCGCTCCAGTCATTACCACCAATGGTGAGCCGTTTTCGTCTGCCGGAAATATTAGCTGGCATTGGGGATCTCCGTCAGCGTAAATTCCAGCTCTTTATAGGTCTGCTGTAGTGTGGGGTTGCACTGGTTTGAGCCAATATTTTTCTTATATTCTTCTGGGAACTCTAGCCACACTTTTCCCTCGAAAAAACCAGTAGTGCGAGTCGTGGCTACGGTAATAGTCGAACCCGCCACAAAGGTTTTGGATGGCGTTGCTTCCGGCTCTAAATACTCGTATTCGTCCTGCAACGTTGGGAGGTTGTCAGGCGATTGTTCACGGCGCATTGCCTCAATGATCAGGGCTTGCTCTTCTGTGACTTCTACCAGTGCTGCCCATGAGTATCGTCGGACAAAGTTCTGAGGGGATGGCCCAGTAAATCGAGATGTGCCATTGGGGGTAAAGCCATCCAAGGTGACCTGACCGAGGATCGCCCGCTGGAATTGCTCAGACGGTGGCGACAGCGTGACGGTGAGATCCCCTAGGGTCAGTGTGAACGAATATCTTGACATGAATAAATTTTATTGAGTTGGCTCAATTGCTTATTCAGCCAACAAAAAACCACCTCCTAAGAGATGGTGAATGCAACAAATCAAATTTTCCAGATTTCTACTTTAAGGGAGGGGGATTAGTGCTTTGGCGTAAAGGTATTTGTGGAGCAATTAGGATTCGGGCATTTGTACCGTAGTGGCGTTAATTGATGACGGTGGGCAAGGCGATCGCACTGTGGACAATTGACCCGTGTGAGAGTGGATTCCTTAAACTTGCGCCCACAATCTTTGCACAGATATCGCTGCTCTACGCCGCGCCAAAAGCCCTTTTTTATCACCTTCACCGAATGGCAGTGAGGGCATGGAGGATTATTCGCCACGACGTAAACGTTGAACCTTTGCCTTAGACTCCTTAATCTTTGTCGCGCCAATTCGTGCGGTTAGCGTCGCTTTATTTACTCGTTCTAAGCGTTCCTTGTCCTTTGCCATGATCACCCCCAATTCTGCCTCAGTCGCCACATCCTCTGTGTCAATCTCAGCGAGTAACGCCCCGATGCGTGACTTGCTGGTATCCAGCCGCTGCGTCATTGCGTGAACGTCGGCCTCGAAAGAATAAAAATCCATATCTAAAACCTGCAAAGAAATAATGATTGTGCCCCTTAAGCGACGGGGCGATCGCGTGGGATTTAGACTGTTGCCTCGAACAACTCTTGCTCGTAAGCCTCAATCTCTAGGCGACTTTGGTATTTGCGCCCCACCGCATCAGCGGCGGCAAACAATTCCCCAAGGGAAGGAAGCATCCCGTTTTCGTCAACGGATGTAGCGATCGCCTCTTTCTGCCAGTCAGCGATGTGTGCTTTGGAGTCAGTGGGTTGAATAGTCATGTCGTATACCTCGGAAATGTGTTGACTGTGGGCGTGTGTCGATTGCCCGTTGAGTCCATTATCACACATGACAGGGTTAATGCAACCATTGTGAACGGCAATTGTAACAACTTGTATAAACTATTTTGCCCCTACCCCTTGACACGTGCATCCGTTGCCGTGAGTGCGTTTTGAGTTAGGTCAAGAACCGCCAAAAGCTGTGGAAAACTTTTTTGTACTACTTTTTTGTCGGATATCTGCTAAAAATCCCGCATTTCACAAGCTAAATTGACCTGAAAAATACGGGAAACCAGAGGCATAAGTCATTTTGATGAGCCTTAGATCACTCAACAAATTTCATAACTTTCCCTGCGATCACCTCAGTGACGAGCAAGATTTCTTCGTTGCCACGGGCATCATGTTTTTTTAGAGCTTTGGCTACTGCCAACTCTAAGAAGTTTAGAGCGATTAGCCACTCGGCACCGAAATAATCACGGATGATTTTGTTGCGGGGGATATCGAGTTCCTTGCGGAGTTGGGTTGCGGTCTTGCCAGTGAGGGATTTATAAATCAGGCTGGTCAACCGTCGATACGCTTCACCACCTGTCAGCCCGTGAGCTGCTGCAATACCTGTCAATTTCTTCCGGGCAACTTTACCGGATGTGCGCTGGGCGTGCCACTCGACATCTTCATCTTTGCCCTGCTGCAACGCGCGGTCTACTACCTTCTCAGCAAGTTTTACGTCGCCCTCGATGTAGGCAAGGATAATGTCGGCGGCTTCTTTGCGGAATTTATTGCCGAACTCGCCGGGCAACAACTGGGAGATTTCAAGCAAACCTTTTTTGTCAGTGGCAGGCGTTTTTCGAGCTGCGCCGCCTGTCGTGCCGGGGAATTTGTATTCGTCACATAATGTGACTAATGCCGAATACTTTGTGCAGAGACGTTTCCAGACTTCGCGGGGGTTCTTTTGTCCCCCAACAACGCGAATAAAATCATGGACGCTAAACAGTTTCCCATCGGAACGAATTTTGGCACCATCCAGATCAGGGAAAATCATTTTACCGTCGGCAATTTCTGGCTGAGATTTTTCTGGGGCGATCGCCTTGGTACCGTAATCTGTTACGGTCGCATCTGTGGTTGAGGGCAACACTTGGGTTGTTTCATTAACAGGAATAATGCCAAGGTCATCATTGAGGTCATTGAGTCGCTTCATCGACACTCGCGGCGCAATCTCTTGGATGTAATGACCCAACAGGAACCAGTCTTTAATGTCCACAACCTTCGTTTCCTCGGTATTGCAGATAAACAATGTCTTTGTCACCATCTTTGCGGCTAAGGGGCGCGAGGCAATCACTCTATCCAGAACGCGAGGGAAATGTTTAATCTCCAAGGCGCGCATCAAATCATAGACGGAGAGGAGGTCACCACAGACACGGACTTTTGCATTGGCAAAACTGGGAAGGAAAATATAATCCTGCGAGGCTGTTTTCATGGCTAGTTGCGTCTTGTGACGTTCAATAAATTCTACGGTGGGCTGAAAATTGCTGGATTCTAAATGCTGCATGGCATCTTCGCCGGGAAGGTACAAGGGATACTTGCAGTCCTTTAGGAACAAAAGATTGCCGGGGCGTGATGTGAACCCAAGATGATCGGCTCGGTGCGGATCAATGTCTGCAAACTCGGCAGGCAATACAGCTCAGGGACGCTGTAACCAAGCGGTAAATACTTCATTGGGAAAGGCGAATATTTTAAAAAGGGACGCCCGTCAGGGAACGGGCGGTAGTAGATGCACCCTGAAAAAAATCGAACCTAGAAAGGCAGCTCTGCAATCGGCAGGTGAGCTACACGTTTAGGGTCGTGGGCATCGAATAAAATAATGTGGGTTCCCGAATTAACTAGGGCGGGTTGACCCTCGCGACGAACAACGGAATAACTGATATCTTTGATAGTGATCATCTCTTTAAATGAGTAGGTGGTTTTGAGATGGCGGGAGTCTTTCCACGGAAGCCCGCCTCTCTTTGTGCTCATTATACTCAGGTACATGAGGTTACGCAAGTAGCTGATATTCTCAAGCAATAAGGTATGCTGTGTGTAGTACTATCAGGACATGGCTATGAGAAACAAAGTGAGGGCAGTTATTGACTCAATGGAAATAACTCCCTACAGAGCAATCAAGGATACTGGTCTGGCGGATAACACCGTTTACGGGTTGTATAACCACCCGGAGAAGTGGATGACGGCAGATACTTTTGACGCTTTCATGAGTGCATACCCACATTTGACCCCGAACGATCTCATTGAGCACGTACCGGATTAGGGGACATCAACTCAGGATTAATTTATAAAAAGAGGCTTTGTTCTATGAATAAAAACAATTGGAAGGCGATGCTTGGAGCACTTGCTCTTGTCGGTGGAATTGTCGTGTCGCCTTTGAGGACTCAGGCTTGCGGCAACAATGGAGGTAATTACATGATTGATGCCGACGGGAACTGTGTAGATCTAAGTGATTGGGGTTCCTCTGGTAGCTCCCGATCATCCTCTGGGACTTCATCTTCTCGTCAAAGTAGTCAGACTCATACATTTCCGAGTTGGCTGATTGACAACAATTCCAGCAACGAAGACCAGTACAAGACTGGGCATAGCCACACGAATGAATACTCTAGATGGTCGTTCCAAAACAGATATATTTTGACGTTTACAGAGTGGCCTTATACTTCCAGTTCAGACAACCATGCAGAGTGGTCGTATGTTGACTGCAACACAGGCTGGAAATATTACAAGAGTCATGGGTTTGTTGAAAACAGTGAATTTTCGACATCCCCAAATGATCAGTCGTTGGCAGAATATTTCCCCGACAGGCTGAATACTTTACGATCAATCTGTAGCCGCATGAGTGTTCCGACCCGATTCTAAGATTTTTTTCGCAACTAAGAAACCTCGGTAGTACCAGTACCGAGGTTTCTTTTTGTTATAGGGCTTCACAGACAAAGCGAAGTTGTTCATTAATGATTCGAACATCTATTCGATCCATCTGTAGCCAGTCCTCACGGGTTAGCGAGTCAGCATAAGTTTTGTAGAAATTTTTGCGCTTCTCTTCGATGGTTAGTGGGCGATCGCCAAACTCTTCCCGGAAGAAATCATGGAGGCTCATTTTTACAAAAGCCTTGTTCAGCGCGATCGCTTCTTTCTTCCCTTTGGATGCAGCGTAAATAACAAGCGACGCAAAATCGTCAAGAGAGATAAGCTTTGCCACCTGATCTCCTCCAAGAGAAGGGGTTGCCACTTCGTCAGATTTCCCACTAAAACCTATGCCCCGTAAAGCTTTAAAGGTGTTGCCACCTCTGTTTATTGATCTGCCTAGCCATTCTTTGGAGTAGCCTAAAGCTTTTGAAGCTGAAGTGATGGACAGCGCATAATCACCATTTGGATACTGATATCCATCCACTGATAGGCTATCGCAAAAGTAAACTGTCGCTGATTTGATTTTGGTAATATTGTGCATATGGTCTGTGACTCCTGTTTAGTCGAGACATCCCTTGGGTGTTTGTGCACCGCGAAGGGTTTTTCTCATTCTGGCGAAGTCGACCTAATGCTTTATTTGGCGACAGTTACTCATGCTGGGCATGAGCTTTGCAGGTTATTCCGACAGGTGATTGTTGGCGTTACGAAGGTGGGCGATCGCCGACTCAATGCAACTGCGAGCATCTTCGATTGCACCAGTGGAATGGTCTGTTCCGACCTGACGGCTAAGCTTGATAGCCTTGGCAATCGCCTTTAAATCGGCAACGTATTCGTGCTCGATAGAGTTGATTGCAAGCTGTAGAGCTTCTTTGTTTCCCATGTCTTTAATCTCCAGAAAAATAAGGTGTTAGGGGGCGGGATATACGGCGGCGATCGCCCGTTCGTTTGTCCATGAGTACGCGACAACAAGACCACCTGAACGGCACGAGCCATCACCGTTACTGCCAACGATATAGACAGGCTGCATTTGACTATCTGCTAAGGCTTGGCAGGTCATAAGCTTGGCGGCGATCGCCACAACGAAAAGAGGGTTAATCATTGGCGATAAGTTCGATGACGCAGGCGTTCAGCTCATTCGCAAAGTCAGGGCCAATGTGATAAGCCGCCAACACAACGTCGTTGTACTCACCATCGGTTACGGCGATCGCCTGATCGATTACATCAACAAAATTTGGGCAACCATCATCTAGATATTTTTGACGTAGCTTTTGTAATGCATTCATACTTTTAAAACTCAAAATTTTGTGGATAAAATGTCCAATCTTCCGGGAACCAATTGTCGAGATAGGACTGAACAAGATCGGCGGTTGAAATTAGTTCGTAGTCACCGCCAATCATCGGAGCATTAAATTCGTTCAGCCCTTCTAAAAAGGAAGCTGGTCAATGGATAGGTGGGCAGTCGTGCGGCGATCGCTCACATCAAAAAGAAGAACCTTTCCGTCTTCGGTTAGGGCGGGTTTTCCGTCACGGCGAGCAACTTGAAAAGTGGTATCGTTGATCTTAATCATTTGATCTTTATGGTTACTTGGTTGATCGGAGAGGCGGGATGAGTTTGAAGGCTTCCCGCTTTCTCTATGCTTTTAAGTGTAAAGCGCAAAGTTGCACTTGTCAATTATGAATTGTTGAATTATACTGAAAGTGTGAATTGGCAGTTTATGCTTGACATGGAGAATTAATGAGTTGCACTGCATTGAAAGTTCGGACAGTCCGTGTGGTAGATGTCGAGATGAAAAATCTGCCCGAAAAGCTAGAGCAAGCCAGAAAGTCAGCAAAATTTAAGGTTCGTCCTTTGTGCGATCAGGCTGGCGTGTCCAGTACGACTTGGTACAACATCATGAACGAAGAAATTGACCAAATATCTGAAGACACACTGGACAAAATCTGCGGGGTTTTAGGTGTTGATTGGCGTGAGTGGGAGCGTAAGTAATGGCGACATTTTCAGCAAGTGGATTAACTTACCCATCAGCAAAGACCTTGGTCTTTGCTTTGAATCGTGCCACTGACGATGAAAGTATTTACGCAAATATAAGTACAGGGGCTGTCTCTGTGACGGTGCGCCCTGACAGAATCCTGTTAGCAGAGCAAATCTGTAAAGACCATGGTGCCTCCTTTGACCCGGGTTATTCCTCCCAAGTCGAAGATGTGATGATGCGCTCAGAAAAGGGCTACGAAAATTTAAAGGAAGTGACGGATAAGGCGATCGCTAATTACAAGGAGTGGAATGTGTGATGAAGTACGAAGACTTCGAGTTATATCTGCTCAATCAAGTCCACGATAGCTATTGCAAGCTTGAAGAAATAACGGTATTGGTTGCAGGAATAAGCGACGAAAAAATTCGGAAGAGAGTGATTGGTTTGGTCGCTGAAAGCCATACTTCTCTTTGCAGAAATTTTTTAGCTGGAATGGAGACTCAGGATTATTTTTATACAGAAAGCGGTACTGGTTTTCTTGTGACTAACCAAGGTGTTTGTCGTTGCGAAAAAATATTGGAGTAAGAAGTGAGATGCGCTCAAAAAAGGGCTACGAAAATTTAAAGGAAGTGACGGATAAGGCGATCGCAAACTATAAGGAGTGGAATGTTTGATGTCTGAATTAACTACGGAACAAAAGCAGAAGATTGTTGAGGAATTCATCATGGTGGCTTAACCCCCAAAACGGAACCACGGTTCCGTTTTAAAGCTTCCCTCTACGCAGTGTTGCCCGTAAATTTCCGCGCTCAATATCCACCGCCGTACGCGCCATATCCTTGACCCCATTCATGATGTAGGTTTTTGCCCCTTGAGGTGTGCGCTGATTCTTTAGCTGAGAGTTCATGATCCGCATTTCATTTAGCAAGGGGTCTAGGTCAGTATTGTTGACGATAGTGGGCATTGTTGGCAGCACCATTGGCACGCCGGGTTGTGGATACACCTGCTGAATATTTTGAATACTATTCCCCCGTAAGTTCGGAACTCCGAACTGCAGTTTTTTTGTAGGGAGAGATGCCATATTCGGTAATGACTGACTTTGCTTCGGCATTCGAGCAAGCTTAGCAACCTGTTGCTTGGCGATCGCCCGCTGAGATTTCTTGTAGTACTCCACCATATTCGGGAATACATAACCCCTCTGTTTAAAGCGAACAAGTTCGGGGCCACCCTGACCCACCACAACTTCCTTGCCATTATCAAATCGAGCAACCTCTGGGCGGATTTCTCCCACCCGATAAACTTGCTCAGGCACAACCGGTCCACCCTTAAACCTTGCCTCAATATCCGTAATTTCAGGAGTAGGCGCAGCCGATGCCCCAGTCTCTTTTAAGGCATCAATGCGCTGCTCAATGGCTTCTATTTGCTGTGCCGTCTCTAAATCTTTTGCCCGCCGTTCATCATCAAAGGCGCGCTTTTTCTCACGTTCTGCATCTTCAAATGCTGCTTGTTTGGCATTCTGGGCATCTTGAAATTGCTGCTTGTTTGTCCGCTCTGCATCTTCAAATTGCTGCTTAGCGGCATTGATTTGCTCTTCAGTCTGTAACTTAAATTGGCGGTCTTCCTCAGCCCGAACCAATGTCCGTTCCCTATCTTCCTCAGCAATACGATCATTGACCGCATCAATAGACGATTCTTCGCCAGCATCAACCGCCTCGACCTGCTGTTCTGCTTGGGCGCGAATACGCTCAATCTCTAGTTGATTCTCTCGGTCTAACTGTCGTTGCTGCTCGTTAAATTCTTTCTGGCGATCGCGCTGGGCGTCGGCAAACTCTGCTTCGAGAGATTGGATTTCCTGCTCGTCAGCAAGTTTTTTCGTCTGCTGGGATTCAGTAAACGCTAATTTCTGGGCTTCAATTTCCGCCTCGGTTTCCTTCTGAATCGCCGCCAGTTCAGCCTCAAGCTCTAGCTGCGCCTGCTTATCCGCTTCCGCCTGTTGCGCTTTCTGTTCCGCTTCAATAGCCGACAAAGTCTCCTGTAATCGACGGGCTTCCTCCGCATTCGTCGGCGTGGTGACATTGGCGATATCCTGTGCCGCCTTAACCAGCTCATCGGGAGAGAGGACTTTATCCGCCAGCTCCAGTGCCGCGACTTCTTCTGCACGCCGCCGCTCATCGTCAAACTGTGCCCGAATCTGTGCCCGCTCTGCTTCGGACTCTGCCGCCGCCAACTTTTCTTGCTCAGAGAGGATGCGCCCCGCCTCGGTGAACGCTTCAGACTGTGCCTGATTGCGTTCACTAATTTCTTCTGCCAAAGCCCGCTCAGATTCCCGTCGAGCTTCTGCTTGCTCATTTTTTAGTGCCTCAATTTCTTGCTCAAATGCCCGTTGCTCATCTTGGCGATCGCCGTCAAGGTCACGTTTTAAAGCAGCAATATCAGCTTGAAATTGCTCTTCTTCATCACGGGCATTATCTGCAAAATTTTCCTCAGCAGTACGCCGCTGCTCATCGCGATTTTCTTGGAGGCGATCGCCTCGCGCCTCAGCATCCGCGTTAATTTTTTGACGCTCAGCTTCTGCCTTATCTCTAATCGCCTCCAGCTCCTCTTCTTGGGCTTTCTTGCGGGCAAAATCCTCAGCTTCACGCTTCTGATTGATTTGGTCGCGTTGGCGGTCAAACTCTAGCTGTGCATCCTGTACGGTTTTATCAAACTCCCGTTTGCGAGCAATCCGCTCTTCATCAGCTTGACGCTCAGCCTCTAACCGAGCCTTTGCCTCAGCATCCGCGCGATCGCCGGACTGGTCTTCAAAGTTACGGTTAGCCTGTAACTCTTCAGCTTCGGTACGCTCTCGCAGTGCCTCCGCCTGAGCCTTCAGAGCTTCGGTCTGAGCTTCAGTAGATTCCCGTTCTTTTTCTTGGGCGATCGCCACTTCTTCTGCTGACGCACCAACAAATCCTTTAGCCTCAGCAACCTTGGTTAATTCCTTTCGAGAGACGACCAATTCTGCCCGCAATTCTTCATAAACTTCAGTACCTAATTCCTCCTCATTTAACTTTGAAATTGCGTCGTCAATATCTTTGATCCCTACACCATACAATTCTTGCCCCTTGGTAACATCTTCTTGACTATCACCAAGCTTGAGCAGTGTGTTGGAGAGGTTCCCTAAGTCCTCTCTAAACTCACGCACGTTAATGCGGGTGTCATTTATCCGCTTTTCTGCACTTGCCCCGAATATTCCAAAGATGCCTCGATCCGGCTCAATTTCTCGGCTTAGACTTTCGCCCGCTTCGTCTGATTCCTCAGCAATCCCTCGAAGAGCCTCACGAACATTTTTGCTATTTTCATTAAATTCTGTCCCGGCTTCTGCCACAGAATCATAGGCAAGTTTTAAAGAAGCGACCGCCGCCACAACCAGCCCTAATTGAGCCAACAATACAGCTCCAGATTTGGCGATCGCTAAATTAGCAGCCGCCTGTTTCCCTGTTGCCGCCGTCGCCAAGCCTAACGCTGCGGTTTTAGCTTTTGTTGCCGCTGTGGTGGCTGTTTTAGAAGCTGCCGCTGCCACCTCCGAGACAGTCATTTTTGCTGTGATTGCCGTCTGAAATGTTGTCGCTGCATTGCCAGCCAACAGTGCGGCTGTTTTCCCCTTCTCTACAGCGGTCCTTTTTAGGGCAGCAGCAGCAGCTAATGTTTGCGCTTTGACTTGCGCTACGTTCAGAGCATTATACGCAGTGGTCACGGCGATCGCCGCAGTGATTACGCCCGTCAATCCAGTGGTGGCAATCAGTACATTTTGGATAGGAGCAGGTAACTCGTTAAAGGCAACCAGCACAGCATTGGCAGACCTCACTACCGGCTCTAGTCCGTTGGCGGCAAACTCTCCAAACTTTGTTAGAGCGGTACTGGCGGAGCCTCCTAGCAGGTCAAACGCCCCGCCTAGTCCTTCCAACAACGCTTTACTGGCAACATTCGCCGATCCCGCAGAATCGTTAATTGCCGCTGTGACTTCGCTTACTCTTTCGGGGGTTGCGTTTAACAGAGTCTGGAAAGCTCGCCCCCCTTCAACCCCAAACAGCGCCTTAAAGAGGATGTCTTTATCAGCCTTGGATAGGTCAGTGATATTGTCTCGAACTAGCGGGATAATCTCTGTTAGCGGCTTAAGCTCCCCATTGGCATTACGGACATCTGCTCCAATTGCCGCCAGTGCTTTCCCAGCCGTCGCACTTCCTTTAGATAGAGTGCCAAACTCAGAACTACCCGCAGCACTCGCAACCTTGAGTCGTTCTAATGCCGCAGCCAAATTTGTCCCGGCACTGGTCGTCTCAATGCCAGCGTCACCAAGCAAGCCAATCGCCACCAAGACATCTTCAATAGGCTGATTCGCACTGGCAGCGGTTGCCGAAACAAAGCTAAGAGATTGTCCAATCCCAGCGACAGTGGTGTTTGTAGTACTGGCGGTAGTGGTCAATAAATTGGCGATTGTGTTTGACTCACTAGCCGCTAAGCCAAACGCGCGGATAGCTTTCGCCGTAATATCACCAACAACCGCCAGTGATTCTCCTGTAGCCTCAGACGCTTTGACAATGCCGTCCAATGCTGTGGAGGTCTCGGCCGCGCTAAATCCAGCACGACTAAGGGCAATAGAGGTCTGGGCAATATCCTTAGGGGCTTTACTGGTTTCAATGCCTAGGCGTTCAACTTCTTCCCTAAGGACAGTCAATTCTTCTGTTGTTGCCCCAGAGACAACGCCTGACTGTCGCAGTGCCCGGTCTAGTTCGACAAATTCGTTTGTTCCTTTAAGAAATATCCCACCGATCGCCGTGGCTGCTGCTGCACTGGCAACGCCAAGCTTTTTCATCCCAGCTTCAACGTCGTCTACAACCTTGAGTTGCTGCTGGAATGTGCGCCCAAATTTATCCGCTTCTTTAGTGAGAGTGCGGATATCTTCGACCGTCGGATCCAGCCCCCGTTTTTGCAGCCCAACGAACCCATCTACCAGCTCATCAACAGGGACATTCGCTTCTTTCGCTAGTTTTTTGAGCCCCCCAAAAGTCTTGTCTAGCTCTGCTTTATTTGGGGTTGCCCCCTCTAATTTTTTCTTGCTGGCTTCAAGTTGCTTATCAAGTTTCTGGTAATTTTTGACAGCCTCCTGAACGCTTTTAATTAGGACTTTGTTGTCCCCAATAAGTTTAACGGTTACGACTTGTTGAGTCATACTTTTACCAAGCGTTCAATTTTGATTATGCAAATGCCAAAGTCTGGAAAAGAGTGGGCGATCGCCTTGGTTGGTGGAGCCGTTTTACTATTCGTTGGGTGGCAAGTGATTCTGATTTTTCTTCCCAGTGATGGGGCGAGAGAAATTCAAGAGGGCGGCGATCGCATTCAAGAGCTAATTAATGAGTAAGGCTTTGCTTAAGGCTTTGCTCCAGCAGGGTGATGTGACGCATCATTAAATTAGTAGCGGCAGTGAGCTTTCCTTGATCTATTGCTTCACTGGCTTCACCGAGACCTTCAGCAATCATTAGCCCGTGCCCAAAGCAGTGCAACTGCCCTAGTTTAGGGGGTTTGGTTTTGAAAACATCAATTGACCATGTGCCCTCAGAAATGTCAGATTCTCCAGTAAAAAAAAATAGTTCTTGGAGCTGCTGGTAGTCATTGCCAATCAGTGATAAATCCCACCCTTTGGTCGCGGGATTATCTTTGCGTGGCAACAGGGCGATCGCCTGCTTCATCTTTTCCCATATGCCTTCGACGAGCAGCACATCTCCAACACCACAGCCATTGTTTAGCCACGCGGTATTTATCTCTACCAACAACCCTCGAAGCTCACCGATGTCATCAATGGGGCATGGCAGCAGCTCTACACTGGAAGAATCTGGCAAGGCGATCGTTAAATGTTTCATGAAGTCTCAGCATTACGGCTAGCAAATGCGGTGTAAAGTTCAGGGCGCATCAATGCAACTTGGAATAGCTCTTCATTTTCAGAAATCCACTGCTCATGGCGTTCCGTCAAATATTCCTGTTTTCTCTGCTCTGGCGTTTTAGACCTTTCATTAAAGCGGCTAACTATTTTGTTGATCTCATCCCGCCCAAACTGCCGAAATAAAATCAACCCTGTATCGCCAAAAGCCATTATTAAATCACTCACCAAGTCAGCTTGAAAACTTCCGCTGGATTTAAGTGGTATTTCTGGCAAGGGGGAGGCTGAAGTTTCAGCATCTTCAGTGGGAGTAATTTCATTAAGTCGGTCTAGCTCTTCAACAAGTCCGTCCAACTGCCAATAATTGTCTGGAAGCTCAAAGCCAAACCCCTCTCGATCAGCCCTTGGATGCAAGTTCACCAGACTTTGCAACTCAGACCAATAAGAGGGGTTTGCAGCAATATCGCCAACTGAAAGCGGCAACAATTGTCGGATCGCAAAAAAAACATCAACCTTCGCCGCAGGGCAAGGTCTTAAGTAAATAGGACTGCCTGAGACGAAAAGCTTAAGCATTAGCAGGCAACTTTTTGAGCTTGACCGAGGTAATGAATCGTTGGGTTCACGCCACACCCAGACCCGTCATAAAGCTTGTTCATTTGAATTTCTAGACCTTCCGCTGTTGGATCAAAGGCTCTGGAATCAGGGCGGATTTGAAGGCTTGGGAATTCCATTGTCACAATGGATAGATCGACCAAAATCAGATTCAAATTGACTTTGAAAGTGTCAAAGGGATTTTCCCCTAAGCTGCGAATATTTGACAGCGTATTAGGGATCAAGAATGAGGCTGTTGTATCCGCCGCGTTAACAATGTTGTCCGCAATTAAAATCTCGGCGTTTGCCCCAATAGCGAATGTGTCATCTGTTGCGGAATTAAAAGACCCATAAGCAACACGAGTCATCGGCACATGCTTAGTCGAGTCGGCTCCGGTAACGTAGGAACCGGTCGCCGCTGCATCTTCAGCAACGCCAAACCCTTCTGTGCCAGAAGTCGCTGCCGCAAAAGTGCCAGACGTAACAGGAAATTGCTTAGGAATCTGTACGGTTACACTCGCAGCATCTTCCCACTGAGCGTTAAACAGCATGGCAAAGACAAGCATTGTCGCCGGGAACGAAAGAGTGACCAACGGGTTAGCGGCTTGTTCAACTAATCGGGTCAGTTCACTTACTGCCAATGGCCCTTGAGTTCGCAACTCTCGGACTTCAATTTGTGGGTCAAAAGTAAAACCAACAGGATATGGGACTGGAATGATTTGCCCACTACTGCCGGGGTTCAAACTTATTAGAGCGAGACGACCTTGCCCCTTGATCACGTTTTGATTTAACTGAACCATTATTTTTGTTCCTTACTAACTGTCTTTTTTGAAGCTGACTTTTTCGGTGGGGGAATTAGCTCTAGCAAACCAGCGTCAACATGAACCTTTGCAAATTTTGGAGCCGTTAAAACGGTCTCCCTCGGCTTTACAGATTTGCTTCCTGTTGCTGTTTGAACAGGGATCGTGCCCTCAGAAACATTTTTGTACTGCATTAGGTTCTAGCGTCTCCAGCGTCAGTGTAGAGGGCATTCAAATCTAGCGACCCAAAAGATTGACTGACAGAACTATCCGCCTCAGCATTAGTAAATGGAGTCGTTTTTTGGTCTGGGGTATAAGTTGCGTCGCCACTACTTTCAAAGGTGTAGTGGGTGATCGTGGGAACTTGGGATTCTCCGTTGTTCCCCAAGGAAATAACAAAGCGATGGAACAGCCGAGCGGCAGCATTTACCGTCCCATAAAAATCAATGTAAGTATCTGCGCCGCTTTCAGAAATTGTCGAAGTCAGAGATAGCGATTCAGTTTCCACTAATGTCGCCAAAGCCCTGCTCCAGTCAGCCGTAATAGCCATCGCAAGTCCTGTAATGGTGTCGCATCAATTCTACGAAGCAGTGAATAATGCTTTAAATCAGGTGACGGTCTTCTACCTCAGTCGATATTCGGATATGTGGCAGAACCATCCCGCGTGTATTTTCTAGCAGTAACTGAAAATCACAGGTCATATTTTCAAGGTCAATAAATTTTAGGCACTCACTTTGATATTCGTAATCAATCAACAGACTGGCTATTTTTTTCGACACCCAATTTAGTGCCCCTTCCACCTGCGAATAGTCGGCGATCGCCCCAATGAAATAGACGATATTAAGCTGGCTACGATCTAGCAATTTGCCATAGGAGCGCGTCCGATAAACCGCCAACAATGGCATTTCTTTGAAAGCGTAGCTATGTACTACCGAAAGCCCTTTGACCACTGTCCATTGCTTGACCGCTTCATCATTGTTCAGCCCTTCCTTCAAATACTCAGCGAGGTCTCGAATGGCTGTGTCAGCTTGAGGATTTAGGGTCATTTGAGATCTCCAATAATGTAATCAGACCAAAGTCTCTCAATAGATTCGACTAGCTCGTCGTGAGGAAAAATCATCGGGCGTTTGTCCTGCAATCCTCTGGCTTTAGGAAGCGTCGAACCAAACTCTACAGAAGTGCGATCAATCTCAGTCAAGTTGCCTTCTCCACCGACGGTAAAACTTCCGAGCAAATCGCTAGTATCCCGCAGTAACTGCCCAAATGCCCGTTCCGGTCGTCGCTTTAAATAATCTTCTGTCAGCGGCTCCCATGACCCCCCACCAAAAATTGCACCGCCTGTCGTTGTACTTGGCGATCGCTCGAATCGTTCATCAACATCCGCTTGGATTAGCAGCGCCGTATCCAGCCCCACCGGACGCAAATCTGAGGCGCGGTCTTGCAGCTCCAGTAATGCTTGCTCAATATCTCCTTGAATTTCTAGCCCAAATCCTGACATGTTTCGCCTAGAATCTATCCCCCAAATATTAGCTAGGGGCGCACATTGCTAAGTCATTGCTTAGGAACATATAAGGTTTTCCAGTAGAAGAATCCGTTATCCCGTTGATTGCCTTGGGACACCACTAATTTCGCCTGCTCTTCTGTGTACAGGCTGTTGATGCGACCGACATTGTGGGTCGCCCTATTAAACCAATGGACACGGTAAAGGCGTAGCATTACTCACCGCCACGAATAGACTGAAATAAGCTACCAAGAGCCTCGAAGAAGGCTTTGTCTACATGCCCAGTTGCGTACCCAATCAACAAGGACACGAGGAAACTAAACCCAAACCAAATAAGCCACGTTTGCCACGTTGTCTTTCCCAGAAACTGAAGAAACAAAGACAGCACCAGCTTGGCTCTATCCTCATTGCTTTCCAATTCTTTCGCCTCTTCTTTGATGAGGGCACTTTTGCTTTTTTGCTCTCTTAAGTCTTCCTGCGTTTTAATTAGCGCCTTCTCTTTTTCTAGTTGCTCTTTTGTTACAAACTGATCGAGCTTCTTTAATATCTCAGTAAATTTTTCATCTAGTTTTTTATCTAAGCGCTCAGTTTGACTGTCGATTTTTTCAGATACTTTAGACGTTTTTGAGTCTACTTTTTGATCCGTCCTCAAAGTTCGTTGGTAGGTTTCATCAATGAAATTTTGGATAGTCCCTTCCATTGCGCTGAGCTGATTGTCTTGTGCTCTGGCCTTTTCCTTGGATTCCTTGATGTTGTCGCCAACTAGCTTGTCTACCCCCATGCTCCACTTCTCAATATTGGTCGCGTGCGCATTGTTCTCTGACTTGGTTGCCTCAAGATAGTGCTGCATTTCAGCGGCGGTATTGTTCATCCGCTCGGTGATTTCCTCTAGCTCATTTACCTTGTCATTAAAGAGTTTTTCTAGCCTGTTTGTTTGTCTTCGAGAGTCGCTTTTGTTATCGGCCAATTGAGCTTTTATAACAATCATCAATTCCAAAAGCTCAATTGAGACACTGGCGCTATCCAGTGAATCCGAGTCAAAATCCTCCCCCACTTCATCAATCGTCATGCTCTTCCTTCTTCGCTTCTTTAACCATTTCTTCCCTAGCTTCTTTTGCTTTTTTTACAAGCAGTTCATCTAGTTTTGTGGTTAATTTTTTCGTCTTCTTTTTCTCAACCTTAAGGTCGTATTTCAGGCTTTGGTTTTGAGATTTCAGCTCAGTATTTTCACGAAACAGGCTGTCAATCTTTATAAGGTGCCTCTCCGGGTCGTTAAACTCGATGTAATAGCAGTGTTCCGGTAACCCTTCCCCAGAGATGGATCCGCCATTCCATTCAAAAACCTTTATTTTTCCGTCCTTGGTTCGCCACTCTTCGACTTTCGCTTCATAGGTTTGTCCAAAGGCCATAGCTCGGTCTTTGTCGCGCCATGTTTTTTTGCCATCTAGCAACTTGTACCAGTTAGCCCCTACAACCGCGTCCGAGCGCTTGGCATGGCCTTCTTCATTCAGCCAGTCGCGCAGCGCCTCTCCAATCCACAGGACGATTGCCTCGTCGTAGGATTTCCAGTGCATGACGGCACGGGGGAAATTTGAGGATGTTGCCAACGCTCTACTTAATGCCGCCGCTAGGATTTGAGCCTGTAGAGAGTCGATGTATTTGCGGTAAGAGAATGGGTTCAGGGTTATTGCGGCTACGGTTCCGGCGATCGCCACAAAGACGTGTTCGTAAGCGATAATCCACTGAGGTGCGCCAATGAAAACCAGCGCGTAGTTTGTCATGTAGAAGGCAAAGATTGATGCTATTCCGGCAAAGGTGTTGCGCTGTACTGAAATTTTCCGCGCTAGTAAAGCATTTGTGGCGGCAAAAACCATCACAGCGAAATACGAGGCTATGATGCCAATGTCAGCCCAGTACTGAATAATTTCTACTTTCACCTAGGCCGTCCTGCTACGTCTGATCGCCTTTAAAACCTTTGATCAAAGTTAACGCACCAAAAATAGTGCCAATAAAAAACCGCCACAGGCAGGGCGGTTAGCAACAATTTCTTCTCTTCTATTTTAGCGCGGGGCGATCGCCTACAAAACTATGTTGCGCAATGCATCATGATATTCACTTAGGGCTTTGTACTTTTTAGACCCGCCTTTTGGGGTCGCCAACACCTCAGTAATGATTTGATTCTTGCTCAATCTTTGTCGTATACCCTGAACCAGTGCAGCGGTGTAACTGGCGGGAATATCGCCTGCCCCGTCCCATTCCTCCGCTACCTGTTCAACTGGTTCAATGTGGCTGTGACCCAGATTTAATAGGCGGTTCAGCGGGTTCTGTGTTGGAGGTTCAGAATGGTTCGACTGAACTATCTTTTTCCCTTGACTGGGTTCCCACCCGGCTAAGTTTGCTTGGCTTGGTTGCTGCTGTTTCCACTGCTTCAGATCAGGGATATTCGCAGGGCAATCCTCAACAAAGGCGGGGTACTTCACCCCAAAGATGAACTGACTCACAGACTGCCAATAATCAAAATCCTGAGTTCCTTTTTTAGCTTTATTTAGTCCTAAATTGGCATAGTCCTTTGCTTTGTTCGCGACCCGAATCCATGTTAACTGCTCTCTAATTTGGCCTTCGCCTTCACACCCTAGAGCTTTAACTTCAGTTCCATGAACCAGCGGTATTAGTCGGATCTTAACCTTTCTGGCTTCTCTCAAAAGCTGCTTAGTGATTTCGGGCAACCCTTTACTGCTTGCAAAAGCATTGAACTCATCCAGAATAACGATAATTTCAGGGTCATCTTTCCCCGTGAACTGTTGATTTTCGTCGAGCTTAAAGCGTCGATCCATCTCCTTGTGAAGCAGTGACAGGAAGCCACAGGCTGAGATATTGTGCTTGCCGCTTAACGCATCGGAAAAGCTCAACCTGCAATCGTTAACAGCACCATAGTTGCGACCCCACGCAACAACCAAATCTGCGCTGGTAAAATCGCCTTTTTCCCAGTGGGGAGACACAGCTACAACTATGCCGTCGAAACAACTGGCTAAGTACTCAGCCAGTAACGACTTGCCTCCCCCTGTCTTGCCAGCAATGCCAATGTGGGGAAACTCATTTCGCTTCTCCGCAAACTGTTTCCAGTCAAAAAGGTTTAGATCAACTTGCCCACCAACATCTTCTGAGATCACATCCACAAGATCGCCGGATAAAGCTTGCGCGGGGGCTTGTGGTAGTTGATAACGCTGAGCCTGTCGGTGATACCAGTGAGCGCTCCTAGACGCTAGGACGTGCCGATCTGCCTTCTCTCTTGCCGTCACTTCATCCTCGGCGGCAACGCCTTTCCCTAGGGCAATACGCCCCGTAACAGAGAAAGTGGCCCCCATGACCGCTGAAAAGCTCCTAAGCAGGGTCTTGTCTGGGTTTAGTCCGAATACCAGTCCACAGGCGATCGCCCCAACACAAGACGCGCCTGCTATTGTATTTAGCCAGTGCAGCACAGCTTTAGGGTACGCATGAATTATTGTTTCTAGATTTATTTGCCGCTCAAGAGTAGCAACCATGTCAAATCTCCAATCTTTCCTAGCCAAACAGTCACGACAAAAGTAAATAAGCCGAGAAAAATGCGAGCCTTTAATCCACCAATTGGGAAGGCTACACCACTATGTACTGCGGAACCTAGGGCGATCGCCACTATTGCGGAAAACGCCCATCCTGCATTGATGCAACCAAGCCAAGCCGCAACAAAAAGGTAGATCCCAAAAGTCGACCCTGATATGAAAAGTCTGCGAATATCAACCACCCAATATTTCCTCGTGAATGCGCCGTGCCGTAGTGTCAATGAACTTTTCCCCAGCAGCGGGTAACCCTTTGACGGCGGCATCAAAGGTACTCCCAATCAATTGTTTTCGAGAGCGCAGCTTTAAAATCGCCAACTGCATTTCCGCCCGGTTTTCAACTACCGTCAAATCATCCCGGAGTGTTTGTACTACCCGTGGTTTGAGAGCCTTTGACCGAGCTGCCAAATTAGCAGACCTTACTGCCCGACCCTCCCCAAAACGAAACTCCAACCAACTAAGCATTGCTGCTTCAAATCCAAGCATTGTCAAAATCTCCACTCATCTTCCCTTCGCTCAAGAGAACGGACTGCTCTACGCAGATTGTCATCAGTACAGGGCTGCACACCTTTTGTTAGGTGATGAACTGATTGTTTCTCAAACTCCATAAACTTAATATCAACAGGGAAAAACTGTACCCGCCCTATCACCTTGGCCTTGCTGACCTCAGCAGATACCTCAGCCAAGTCTTGTGCCCGTGTCTTTTTTTTGGTCTTTCTCTGAAAAAACATGTCTTCTCCTATGGATAGATCCCTAAGTCATCAGCAGTTGGCGCTTGCATTGTCAGAACGCCTTTCTTCTTTCCAAAGAAATCACTTGCACACCCGTGAACGAATGTGGGCTAGCTCAGTCTGTGCATTGGTTTCACGGGTTTCTTGCCATTCGTTATTGGCCTTCCCCAGCAACCAAGTAAAAGTCGCTCCGGCGATCGCCAACGCTAAAAACAGCGCCACCAGAATAAATGGGTTGTTTTGCGGATCTTGCTTGACCGGAGAAGAGTTTGTCTCCGCCACTTTTACCACAGGGATAAAGCGATCCCGATCAAATTCCCAACTAGATGTCATTGGTTCCGTAGACATATCGAACCTCAGTAATTTTGCATTTTTCGATAGGCTTCAGGGCTAACACCTGACAACCTTGCCCACGTCGGGAGCTTTACTTTTTTGCAGCCAGCAACTTAAACGTTGGCTCTACAAGCGGCTTCCCTTGGAGCAAAGCCGCCCGTGCTTCTTCGTTGGGCGTGGCAGCGCTAAAAGCTTCCAACACCGCCGCGTCGCCGTGGCCTTTTTCGTAATATTCGTCAAGCATCTCAATCGCTCGATTGTCGACGGCAAGGCGCAGGCGGTTAAACAGTTTAAAGGCATGAGCGTCAACCTTTGACTGCGCAGGCTCGGCGCCCTGACCACTTTCTTGAACAGGCTGATTGCCGCTCAAATTGTCCATCAATCCTTCATTTGCTGCCATATTCTTTTGCTATTAAAGGCAACCAATAATTTGTGTTTCGCTTGTAATCCCTTGGGCAATTAAACCGAGCCATCACCTGTCGATAAGCCCGATACAGTACCACCGCATCACGAGACCAATAACCAAATCGATTTCTTTCTGTTCCCTTGGCGGTCTCTCGATTCTCCGTAGAGAACGACAGCCCCAGCCACTCAACAACTAGCTTTATATTGTCTCGGTCTCGCTTGCGGGTAGAAGGGGAGACATTAGCGATCGCTTCAACTTGTGAATTGTCAAAATCTGCCATATCCCCAAACTGCTTTTTTACAAAGGACTCGGATTCCACAAGAGCTTTAGCAACAACCTTAATCTCATCTTTGGGCTGCGCCTTAACTACAACGGTCACCTTTAACGCTCTCCTTAAAGTTCAAGTACACTCACAATCTAAAACGGGTTTAGTGGGAAGTAAACCCGTCATTGACGGGTATTGTGCGAATAAAGTTGGGTTATTCTATTTTTAGTGGTGAAATACAAGAGAGGCGTTAGGAGTGAAGACCGTCACGTGGTTTACCCAGCAAATAAACAATCGGAATCTTCCGAGCAACAAAGCAGCGATAGGGCGGTACTTGGTTCAGGAGCTGGGGATACCGGAGGGGACAGTCAAGGGCTGGGTGGACAACCGGAGAAGCCCACGGGGCCGATTGGCTCAGAACGCAGTGCTTCAAGCTCTGAACAAGCTGGAGAAGCAGCATCAACAGAAGATAAGGAACAGCCCACTGAAAAAGAAGACCCTCTTGTCAGGAAAACGGTCTTCTTTAAGGAGTCAGTTTTTCAATGGCTAGAGTATTGGGCGGCTGCCTATGGGATGCGATCGCCGTCTCAGTTTTTAAATGAGTTGCTTGCCAAAATAATCGCGGAAGAAAACGAAAATGAAGAAGAATGACATGGGCTGGCTAAGCGAGGATGTAGCGGCATGAAATTATTTGTCATGGATTTTTGGAGAGACCATTCTGAGCATGGTGGCGTAATCGTGGCGATCGCCAAGGATGCCGAGCAGTGCAAGCAACTACTTAGCGCAGAGTATTGCGAAAAGGACTCATGGTACACGGCAAGTACCGACACTGTAGAAAAGGCGGTATCTAATGCTAAAACTTTCCCCTTGGCAGCAGAAGAAAAAGCGCGAATAGTAAAAGAGTTCTTGACATAATAAGTTTCAAAAACACCCCAAAAATTGAAATTCAACCCGCTTAACTTCAGTCAACAAAACCGCCTCATTACGAAGCGGTGATTTTTTGTAGGCGATCGCCTTGCAGAATATAAAGCATTTGTTGTGCATCCATAAAATATTGGAATGCCGACGTACGAAGGGAAATATCCAGTATTTAAGTTTGATTTTTCCGTTGCCAAGACGGGAGATAGTATCGTCGCAAAAACTTTTTCTCCGGTAGATATTTCAGGACTAAACACGCCAGAAAACCCAATAACGTTAGTTGAATTGGGGATTGCGTACAACGGTCGTCGAGTATTCCTGTTCACCTCAGATGAAAATCGCAATGCGTCTGATGGAGAAATAACTATCGATTCCCACGACAGTTTTACAGTCCCAAAGCAAGTCGTGACTTTGCAGCCACGGGATAATTATTACTACGACTTGACCATCACGCTTCAAGATGGAACGGTCAAAAGCCCTCTGTCAGGACAATGGAAATTTGCCTCAAACATCAATGCGATGGTGGGGTGCTGATGAGTGATGTTTCACTAACGGTAAACGAAGACCAAACCCTCATTTCGTTGACTTTACGAGAGGGGGATAGTGATGGTTTCGCTGACCCAATGACCACGGCGGGGGATCTGATCACCCGTAATGCTGCGAATGAAACGGTACGGCTCCCCATTGGGATACTCGGTCAGTCGCTAGGCGTTGTTGATGACAACGGCACACCAGTGTTGGGCTTTTTTACTCCTGCTGGTGGCGGTGGTAGCCCCCCATTGTTGGCGGCTGCTAATTTATCTGATTTGGATAATGCGGCGATCGCCCGTCAGAATTTAGACGTCGAGCAAACAAATATTTACAACGAAGTCCCATCCGGGATGATAAATGGCTCTAACGCGACTTTCACGACAGCCCAAGCTTTTGTCCCTGAGTCGATCAGACTTACCCTGAACGGACTCAAGCAAATCCGTGGCGGCTCTGGCGACTTCAACAACACCGACGCACAAACCATCGTTTTTTCAACTTCGCCACAATTAGGCGACCAAATTTTAATCGACTATAGGAAGGCTTAATTATGGCAGAGACTCAATTAGCGCAACGGCAAATAGCGGACGGCGCGATCAACGATGCCAAAGTGGCTTCTGGCGCTGGCATCCAGACAACAAAATTGGCCGATGGCGCAGAATTCATTCGGCGTGATGGATCAATAGCAATGACGGGGTCTTTGGACTCTGGAAACCAAGCCATTACAAATGTCGGAACGCCATCTGGAAGTAGTGACGCAGCCACAAAGGGGTATGTTGACTCGGCGATCGCCGCTCTAAATTCCTTGTACGACAGCAAAGGCTCTTGCCGAGCTGCGACGACAGGGAATATTGCAATCAGCAATCCGGGAACAGGCACTTTTGATGCGATAGCTATAGGCAATGGAGATCGCCTTTTAGTTAGAGAACAATCATCCGCTGCTGAGAACGGAATCTATACGTTCAATGGTTCAAGCTCTGCTTTGACCCGCGTGGACGACATGGATGCGTGGGACGAGATCCCCGGCGCATTGGTGGTGGTGGAAGAAGGGACAAGCTACGCTGACACAATCTGGCTTTGCACTTCAAACCAAGGGGGAACTCTCGAAACAACTGCTATAACTTGGCAACAAGTTCAGATCTCAGCTGGCTTGGCTGAGTCTAACTTTGTGGACAAGGAGACTCCATCAGGCGCAATTAACGGCGTAAATACGACCTACACTCTGGCAAGTCCCCCAACTTCCGGCAGTGAACATGTGTATTTGAATGGAATGCTTCAAGAGGTTGGTGCTGGCAACGATTACACAATATCCGGCTCAACAATAACAATGCTCACTGCTCCTTTAACTGGTGAGAAAATCAAGGTCAGTTATCGGGTAGCTTAATGGCTGAAACGCAAGTCTCGACTAGACAACTAAATCTTACTGGCTTCCCAAAAGACATAGGCATAATCCTGACTCCTGCTGGTGAGGCGATCGCCACAGGCGCTGTTGATTACGAGTGGGTGGCTTCCGAGGGCGGGACGTTTACTGATTTTCTGCTTACTGTCAAAACCGCTCCTACAGGCGCACCGATTGACTTTGATGTCAAAAACAATGGCACGAGCATCTTTACCACTCGCATCACCATAGACGCGACCGAAACCAGTAGTGACACAGCTACTACCGCATTTGTGATCAATACGGCCTCATTCTCACGGGGCGATCGCATCTCCTTTGAATTCGTTGGCGTAGGCTCCACGGTGGCAGGAGCAGACGCACAAATCACCTTGTACTACTTGAGGGCTTAGGATGGCTAGAGTCGAAATAATCAAGTTCCCAAATCAACCCGCAAGGCGCAAAGTCCGAGGGGAACCTACAGAGGGATGCGAGTTATGGGGGTGGTATACGCAAATAGATACCCCACGCCCTGAATCTTTTGACCCAAACACTCAGCAGGCAACATCGGCTTACCAGATTACGGACAACGGATGGGAAAGGGTATGGACGATCACCACAATGTCAGCAGAGAAAATAGCTGAAAAGGCTCAACAGGATTACCTGAACAATCTTGATTGGGAAAGCTTTGGGGAACAGTTGATAAATTACAGCGACCCCAATTTTGCATACTCACAACTTACTGCATGGAGTCGTACGATTCCCGCGTTCACTGACGCAAAATTAAATGTTGAGGGGGCACTTTCAAATGCAGACCACGACAAGCTTTATGCAGCAATGTCAAACCTAAAGCAACTGGCGATCTCCCCGAACACTTTTACCGAGGCGCAAATTGCTGAGATCGAGAATTGCCTAAAAACTTTGGGGTGTGATTGGACATGGGCTTCCTTATAAATCCTTTTTTACTTTCCGCTCCGGTCAGCGGCTTTGATGCCGATGCACAAGCCTATTTCGACAAACTAGATAACGCTGGCTACCCCTTAGACTCGGCTCAGCAAGACTGGGTAAATAATCGAGTGCTCAATCTCAAGGGCACAGCAGCGGGGGATATCACCACAGAAGCTGTAGACGTTTGGAATGATATCGAACTACTTGTTTTCTATCTGTACAATGCTGGCGCAGGAACTACGGCTTACGCGGTGGTAGGCGGCGACTCTACAGGCACAATTACGTGGGAAACTGAGGGGGTGCAACCTGGCAGTGGCGCAAATCACACCTTTGCATCGTCTCAAGAAATTGCAGCCGGGCGACACAACGGACTTAGCGTAAACCTAAAAGCAAGCCAAACATCAGGACAAAGCTTTTCTACCTTTCTTGAAATGAACGGGGGAAACTATCGAGTTGAGACAACGAATTCGAGCAATTTAAAATTTAGCGCTGGCAACTCTTTTGACATCGTAATCCCATCCGTTGGGCATTACGATATTCAGCACATTTTAATTAACTTGACGGGGGAATCTAGTGGGGTATCCCAAAAAGGACGATTAAGAGTAGGGGGCAATGATTCGGGATGGGTTGAATCGGGAGTAACCTTTACCCTGCCTGATCCCAGTGACATCGCAACTCAGCTTGATATTGGCGAAAAAAATAGAACACGGATAGAGTCAGTTGTTTTTACGTCAGCAGAATTAACAGAAGCTCAAAGCGACAATGTTCAGGCGATTCTTGATGCCGTCAACTAAAATCAAATAAACAATCAGTGGGTCATATGGCAACTTCTCAAGACTTAAACGAGCTGATTCAAAAACAAGATTTATTCAAGAAATTTGTTATTCAATACGACTTTTCGGAGTTAAAGAAACACCCGATCGCCTACTCTCAATTTAAGACTCATGGCATCGGGATTCAGCTATGGAATGATCCCCCTAACAGAGGAAAATATGATTATTCCAGTGGACAACTGACAGCAAATTTTACAGAAGAGGTAGAGCCAATGGCATGGGGCCCCTTACAGCGGGTTGCTGATGACTTCGCTCAGTTTGTCGTTGAGTTTGTCAACTAAAATCTCCCCCAAATCAACCCTAAGATAGTCAGATTTTAGTCAGCAGAATAACTTCGCGCTCAAACCCCCTTGAAGAGAGAGCTTTTTGGCTTATAGCAGTACGCCTGCAAAACCTCCATCCCCCAGTTCGAATCTGGGTGCCACCTTTCTAAACTGATTAAACTTCTGGATGAGTCTCTAGTTTCATCAAAATGTGAGGGACTTTTACCTTGGGCTGCGAAAACTAATATTCGGAGTAAGTCAGGATAACTGGTACATCTCGTCTGTGATGTGCGGCAAAAAGCTGCCATGTTTAGGCATTGAGCTTTGCAAAACTTGCCAAGTGGCTCCGAATAAACCTAGATGATTTGAGTGTGGCTGACAAATATCTCCCAAATTTCATGCTAGATTTGTCCGATAAATAAAAAAATTGTGGAACAAATAAAGAGAGTACTAAATCTCAAAGTACACATTCGGTGCATAAAACTTGATGGCTACGTTCCCTGTTGATTTCTATTGTATTTATGTTTAAACCTTTACAAAGGTTAGGCGGACACTCTTGGTTAGTTTCCTGTTTCCTGTGGTTAGCCATGTTAGCCCCGGCTCAGGCAGCAGTTGATATGCGCATCGCCGTTTCGAAGGCTACTTCATCGGTTCAGGTGGGTAGTTCGACGAATGCTCTAGTCAAAAATGGTCGTGGGCAGGTTCTCGGCGAAATCTCAGCGATGAGTGCCTTTAATGTCGGTAAGCGTGGCAATCAAATTGCTTTCGAGCGTTGGCAAGCTGGTGAGCTGTGGATCGAACCTAAGGATGGCGGCTATGTCTGGATCGGCGATCGCTGGTATCGCGGTAAGTCACAAATTAGAATCAACGGCGGCAGTGTATTAGCAATTAACCACGTCGATTTAGAAGAGTATTTATACAGCGTGGTTGGAGCAGAGGCGATTCCTAGTTGGCCACAGGAAGCACTCAAAGCTCAAGCCGTTGCTGCACGGACTTATGCCTTAAAAAAGCGTGCTGAGAATGCCCGTAATCTTTACGATCTTGATACAACAACTGCGACACAAGTTTATAAAGGCCTTAACAGCGAATACAGTACGACTCACGAAGCGGTGAAAGCGACAACGAGTCAGGTTATGACCTATAACGGTGATGTGATTTTGGCGGTTTTCCATGCATCATCAGGTGGTCACACAGAAAATGTTGAAGATGTTTGGAGTCGTCCCCTTCCCTATTTACGCGGTGTTGTAGACTATGACCAGTCTGCGCCAGTGTATCAATGGGGGAAAAATATTTCTGCTACTCGCCTAGGTCAACTTATTGGTGGAGTCGGGACTGTTCGGCAAATCATTCCCCAACGTAAAACACCTCAAGGCCGTATGGTCTCCGTCAAGATTGTCGGCGATCGCGGCTCCAAAAATATAAGTGGCGACCAACTCCGTAAATTGCTGGATCTGCGTAGCACTCTCATCAGTGCCACTATTCAAGACGGGAATGTATACATTTACGGGAAAGGCTTTGGACATGGCGTTGGTTTAAGCCAGTGGGGAGCTAATGGACTCGCTCAGCAAGGTATTAGTTACCAAAACATCTTGCAGCATTACTATAAAAATGCGTCAATTTCACAACTATCAACTGGCAATTAAATACCGTCATTGTAGGGATTTATACCCTCACGCTAATCTTCATCGAACAATTTACCGAAATCACTAAATTATGAAAAAAGCTCTCATCACCGGAGTAACAGGTCAAGATGGCTCGTACTTGGCAGAATTCCTCCTTGAAAAAGGTTACGAAGTGCATGGTATCAAACGTCGTGCTTCCCTCTTCAACACTGACCGTGTCGACCATATTTATGAAGATCCCCACTCCGAGAATAAGAATTTTATCCTGCACTACGGTGATTTAACTGACTCATCGAACCTCACAAGGATTATCGAGCAAGTTCAGCCCGATGAAGTTTATAATCTCGGAGCTCAATCTCATGTCGCTGTTAGTTTTGAGTCCCCTGAGTACACAGCTGATGTAGATGCAATGGGAACTCTCCGTTTACTAGAGGCTATACGCTTTCTTGGTCTAGAAAAGAAGACGCGCTTTTATCAAGCTTCTACCTCTGAACTATACGGTCTAGTACAAGAAATCCCTCAAAAAGAAACGACTCCCTTTTATCCACGTAGTCCCTACGCCGTTGCGAAGCTGTATGCCTACTGGATTACTGTCAATTACCGTGAATCATATGGAATATATGCATGTAACGGTATTTTGTTTAATCACGAATCCCCTCGTCGAGGTGAAACATTTGTCACGCGAAAAATCACTAGAGGACTAGCTAATATTGCCCAAGGTTTAGATTCTTGTCTTTACTTGGGAAATATGGATGCACTTAGAGATTGGGGGCACGCAAAAGATTATGTGAAAATGCAATGGTTAATGCTCCAGCAAGAAAGCCCTGAAGATTTCGTGATTGCTACTGGTCAACAATATTCAGTTCGGCAGTTCGTAGAGTGGTCTGCTGCAGAACTTGGTGTAACTCTAAGATTTGAAGGTAAGGGCATAGATGAGCGAGGGATTGTTGAATCAATAGAAGGAGATAAAGCTCCTGCATTAAAACCTGGTGATTGCATTGTTGCTGTAGATCCACGATATTTTCGCCCGGCTGAAGTTGAGACATTACTGGGAGACCCGAGTAAAGCCAAAGAAAAACTGGGTTGGGTACCTGAAATTTCAACACAAGAAATGTGTACGGAGATGGTCAATGCTGATTTTAAAACAGCCCAACGATATGCCTTTCTCAAAATGCATGGTTATGAAACCCCACTTTCTCGTGAAAATTAACTTTGGAATCTATCTTCTATCTGTTTAATTTTGTTTTTCATGGCGCAGCTACTTCCTTTAATAGAATTCAACATCTGATAAAAATCTCTAGTAGACTTGGGAACAATAAATTTCTCAAGTTTTTATTTTTGTCTATCTTGAATAGATACAACGTTTTACTGCATTGAGGTTGAGGGTTCCGAACAGCAAATTAGATAATATTTTCCTCCTAATTTTAAGAATGACAATATGAATGTTTCAACCGCGTTTAAGCGAATAATCACATTGAAGGAGTTATCTCCGGATCAACAGCACTACATAGAATTACTTCAGGTACTCGTTCATAGAAATCTCAAAGTGAGATATCGAGGCTCCTTCTTAGGTATTTATTGGTCCCTGCTAAACCCTTTAACTATGACGGGCTTGTATGCAACAATATTTGGCGCTACTTTTGCAACTTACTATGAAAATTCAGTGGCGAACTATATTTTGGCGGCGCTCACAGGATTGATTGTTGTCAACTTTTTCTCTGCTTCCACGTCACAGGCTTTATCAAGCGTAG
>CAZXBK010000004.1:0-59248 GCA_964638765.1 uncultured Synechococcus sp.
CGCCAACATACTGACACCGACCGCAACCCCCAGAAACCAACGCTTGAACATACAAAAGCTCCTCAACATAAAATTAATTACCAACAGTCAAGCACGAAATTTTCAAAATATTAATAATTCCCAAAAACTCATCGACTGTCACACCGCTAGTCGACTTATTCTATCCCTTTCAAAAGACCACTACCCACTTCCGTCAAACTGAGCTAGATTGGATAGCAGCAAAAAGATTCGGCGACAATTGGTGCCTTTGCAAGCCCTCAATTTCTTGAAAATTTTCCCATGTTAGATTTTCTCAAAAACATCCTAAAGCCAAAAAGTAGTGGCATTGGGATAGAAATCTCAGCCGAGCGACTCAATATTGTCCAACTAAAAAAGCAAGGACAAATCTACAAACTTGCCAACTGCATTAGCGAAGAAGTGCCAGAAGGCATTTTTGAAGAAGGCAAAATTGTTGACTCCCCTGCCCTCGCCGAATTAATTCAGGACACCCTGGCCGCTCATAACATTACAGCCCAGAAGGTTGCCGCCGCAGTACCCATGCGTGAAGCAATCATTCGACTAATTCCTATCCCTGCCGAACTAGACGATGCAGAGTTAAGGGATATGGTTCTCAACCATGAGGCAGGCTTGTATTTGCCCTATCCCCGCGAAGAAGTCGATCTCGATTATCAAAAACTTGGATTTTTCCAAGACGAAGACGGCATTGATAAGGTTCAAGTCCTTCTGGTGGCAACTCGCCAAGAAATAACGGACTCCTATTACGACACCTTTCATCAAGCTGGTCTTCAAATAGATGTCTTGGAAATTAATAGCTTTTCCCTCATCCGCACGATACGAGAACAACTACGGCAGTTTAGTTCTCAAGAAGCTGTTGTTCTCGTCGATGTGGAATTTGACTGTACAGAAATTGCAATTGTTGTTGACGGCGTTCCACAATTTTCCCGGACAGTACCAATTGGAACCTTTCAGTTGCAGAGCGCTCTTTCACGGGCAATGAGTCTACCCGCCTCCCGCAATATTGAGTTGTTGCAAGGTATGACCATTCCGAATACACCAGTCGAGGGTGTTCGAACTGGTGCAACAGGCATCAATCCCGGTATGGCTGCCTTGCTAAGAGTATTAGGTGAGCTAGCTGATGAATTACGTCGCTCCATTGACTTCTACCTCAACCAAAGTGCAGAGCTGGAAGTCGCCCAACTGTTGTTGGCAGGTCCGGGCGGCGGTATTGGCCAATTGGATGAATTCTTCACTCAGCGCCTAAGTATTCCGACTCTACAGATTGACCCCTTTGAGGCGTTATCAATTGAGACAGAAGATGACATCCCACAGGTACAAAAACCTGCTTTGGGCACGGCGCTCGGACTTGGATTAAGGGAGGTTTAGGGTATGTATAGTCTTGATATTAATTTTCTGAGTGATCGCCAACTAAATGGTGAAAATAATGCAGCTTTAGAAAAAACATCATCCAAATCTTTAGCGCCCAAAGGTCAAGAACCAACTCCTTTAATTGCTGGCGGTGTTTTTGCTGCGGTTTGCTTGGCAGCTGCGGGTTTCCTCTTCTGGAATGCCTCTAAAGCAAAAGCGGAAACCCAAGAAGAGATTGTTGTGGTTGACCAGCAAATTCAACAGATTAATGCCCAAAATGCCAAAGTTAACGAACTACAAAATCGTGTGGCGGTTCTCAAAGACCAAAGCGTTGCTTTTGTTGAGGTATTACAAACAAAAATCAAACCTTGGTCAGCTATTCTTCAGGAAATTAGCGACCTCACTCCTTCCGGTTTAAAACTGAGGTCTTTCGAGCAATCTGATGGTCAAGTGTTGGTGAGTGGCTTTGCCCAAAATTTCACTGATGTGAATGACTTGACCATTAATTTGCAGGCTTCACCCCTATTTGTTTCTGAAGAAATCTACATTGTTAGCGCTAATTTAGTCGATAATCCTGCAGAGCTAGAATTCTCTCGACCAGTGGAATCTGTAGAAATCCCTCAAGTTGTGGAATACACAATCGCCGTGACCTTGAAGGATTTAACCGATGAGGAAATCATCCAAACCTTAGAAGAGCAAGGCGCACGAGGCATGGCAGAAAGATTAAAGACCAGTTTTTAGTGTGATTTAAAGCCTACAGGCGATATGAAAACAAGAGGAGTTTTGCGAAAAGATGGCGTATTCTGAAGAATTTCAAACTGATATGGCCGGCGATGGCTCTGAACCCCAAGGCTTTTTCAATGCCTTTGGCGTAGAGTTTACATCGACCATCCTCGGTGCACTAATAGCGATCGCCGGTATCGCTGCAGCTGGAGCAATCTGGTGGTTTTTTGTTAAACCGATTTCTACTGAGACTGAGACTTTGCAAGCAGAACTGCAGCAAAAAGAAGCAGAACTGCAGCAAAAGCAGGCAGCCGGTAGTGCTAATCAAATTGCAGAATTGGAGGCACAGTTAGTACAGGAAGAAAGAATTGCTAGTGAAGTTATTAATGCCTACGGTAAAGACAAGCAGATCCAAACTTTCTTGCTGGATTTAAATCGTGTTTTGACAGCTAGTGATATTCAGCTTGTCAGTTATGAACCAACATCACCGCAACCGGAATTCATTACTGATGACACCTATGGCGAGTCCGCGGTCAACAAATTAAAGCGTCAAACCTTCAATGTTTCCTTTGAGAATATGACCTATGCACAGGTTGACTCAATGTTAGAAAACTTAGATTTGTTGCAACCTTTGATTGTTTTGAGGGAGTTTTCAACTGATATTGCGGAGCCAGCGTCGTATCTTTACACAGAACGGGAGCTAATTCCCCAGACACCCACAAAACTAGGTATATCTTTTGTTGTTGATGCTCTCATTGCCCCGACTCCGGAAGAACTAGAAGCGCGTCAACAAGAATTAGCAGCAGAGGCAGAAGCGCCGCCCGCAGAAGCACCACCGCAATAGCCTTAGATTTTCTGGAGCTTGTTGCTGAGTGCTGAATATTGAAACTTTTTTATTGCTGAAATTAGTTTCGATACTAAGATGATTTAATGTTGCATCTACAAATAACCTACTCTTTTCAACTAAACTTACTGCATTAGCGTTTGAGGAGCCCTGACATTGTGAACATGAAACCTTATTCTGGATTGGTCGCTGGAGCGATGACGAGTTTTGTGGCTCTATCACCCGCTCACTCAGCTAATATGCGTCAGGTGGTTGATCTAGATATCCGACCTGCGGGTGCTGGTTTAGAGGTGCAATTTGCGATCGCCGGCGACAATGGTGAGGTTCCTCAGGTTTTTACGATTAGTCGTGATAACCAAACGATTACAGATATTCTCAACACAACTCTAGATTTAGGCGATCGTCAGGCCTTTACGCAACGTAATCCCATGCCGGGAATTGAGGCGATCGAAATTATCCAGCTTGATCCAGAAAGCGTCAGAATTATTGCAACAGGTCAAGGTGAAGCACCAACTGGTGAAGTTTTAAGCCGCAATAACTCTAGTGTTGTATTTAGTTACACTCCCAACGCTGGCACTTCAAATCGTTCTAACACTTTAATTGCCCAAGCTGAAGAAACAGATGACAGCGTTGCGACTCCCACGGAAGAAGTTGATAACACTTTAACAGAGCCAGAAATCCTCTTTCCTGATCCACAAATTCCAAGAGAAGGCAAGCCTAGCCCCGCTACTGCAGAAAGCTTATTAAGACCATCCGCTCCTATTCCACCATTTCTCCCTCGCGCTAGTGCACCACCAGTAGGCGATATCGCCATTTCAACAATCGACACATCTTTCCCGAACTATGTTGATCTTGGTACTGCGTCTGTTGTCCCACGTCTAGTATTAAAAGAAGCTCCGACACAGGACGTTTTAACGTTGTTGGCACGCTCGGCTGAGCTAAACCTAGTTTTTGCTGATGACATCACAGACAAGAACATCTCCCTCGATCTTGAAAATGAACCTGTTCAAGATGTCTTTAACTACGTTCTTATGTTGTCTGATCTCGACGCGACAATGCGCGGTCGAACTATTTTTGTTGGTACAGAATTACCCAATGCCATTTCACCAAAGGTAACTCGTAGTTTTCGTCTCAACCAAGCTGATGTTGTGGAGGCTCAAGCTTATCTTGAAAGTGCCGGTACTGATGAAAATGGTTTACTACCCGACATCCAAATTTTGACTGATGAGCGTCTCAACTCTATTACAGTAACTGGAGAGCCAAAAGTCATTGAGATTGCCAGTAATTTCTTGACTCAGCTCGATGCAAGAAAGCGCCAAGTTGCAGTTAATGTCAAAATCCTTGATGTAACTTTGAGTGGTAACCGTTCAATTTCATCTGACATTAAATTGCTTCTAGAAGACCGAGTTGGGATCAGTGCTGGAGATGGAATCATTTTATCCCCTCAAGATTTGACACAAACTTCATCCTTGTTCGGAGAATTTGGAACTTTCACAGAAAATGTTGAGCAAGGGGACGAAGATGTCTCTTTAGGTAGAGAGTTTGACGCATTTGATGCTAGTGGAGAAGATACGATTTTTGTAGGACCAATTGCACAGGCAATTCAAGTAGCTAACGCTATTAGTGGAGAACAAACTTTTGACCCTGCTGCATTCACCGATATACCTAGCAATGTTATCGTCGGAGTTGAGATTAATGAAACTAGAAATACTACTACCAATGCTGATGGAACGACCGATGTGCAAATTACTTTGGAACCAAGCTTAGTGGGTCTTGGAAATTCCGTCCAATCTACATCAGTAGGAACTAACTTTGTTGGTCAATTAGTCGCAGGATTACTTCGGAATACAACCTCTAAAATTATTGCGGATCCGACTTTAATTATTCAAGAAGACGAAACGGCAAATATTGATCTTACTGAAGATATTGTTGTTGGTACTCAAATCGTTGAAATTACAAATGTTGACGGAAACGCTATTGGCACTGGTGTTGAACCTGTAATTGATGAAGTTGGTCTTCAAGTACAGGTCGAAGTTGCCGGGATTGACGATAATGGTTTTATTTCCATGAATATTGAGCCGTCAATTTCTAGCATTGCAGGTAGTGAAGTCGTAGATGGTGAACCTGTAACTCTAAAACGTGAAAGTAATCTCACTTCTGGTCTTGTTCGTCTCCGGGACGACCAAACGCTTATTCTTGCGGGTGTCATTGACGAACGTGATTTTGTAGAAACTTCGAAGGTGCCTTTACTCGGTGATATTCCGATTTTAGGTTCATTATTCAGAAGTACTACTCGTCTGAATAGCCGCCGTGAATTGCTCTTCATCATTACACCTCAGATTGTGGATGACTCTCAGAATGCGACTTGGGGATATGGTTATGTTCCCAGCGATACCGCTAGAGAGCTTTTGGGTAACGAAAACTTCCCTACAGATGACGATTAATACGTTTTGATGGGTCGCTGTCCACTGTAAAAAGTAGAAAAGAGAGGCGATCGCCTCTCTTTTTTATTGTTGATTCATTAAGCTCATTTTGTTAAACGGGACTGGCCGGATTCGAACCGGCGACCTAGCGCTTCAGATTGGTGTGGGTTTCCCCAGCTCTCTGGACTATCTCTTCACCGTAGAAATTTAGAAAATATTTCCTTAGGTGGTAGCCGTTACGTTGCAAGGTTTATTAATTAAAAAAATCCTCAGACTTACAACTAGTCTCTGCACCTTCTCTATTCGAGGAAAATAAAATAGAGCTTGGCTCAGGATTGCCATAAATTGCTAATTGTAGATAAAAACTACCAAATTACAATTATTAGATTTCCCTGAATTTGACTACATTCATCAATGGTGTTTCCAGCCATGATGCCCAAATTAAATTTAGGAGGCGCTTGCTCTATCCTGCTGAGCCACAGCCCCTTTCAGGCGACAGAATTATATCACAGCCATTTACAAAGAATAGGGCTTATTGGTAATTGATATCTTCTATAGAGTATTTTTGTCAGCGATGTTATATTTGCTAAAAGTCCTTAATTCCAATGTCTCAACCGCTGTTGGTAATGAGTTAAAAATTTAGAGCTTTTATCGGTTTAAAATTTTCAGATAACTAGTGCTTAATGGTGAAGAAGTGATGGAGAAAAGTCTACAAACTCCGGCAGATATTTTGGATAGAGCCAGTAAACCTTCCTTTACGATTGCGGGTGCTGCTCCTGTCACCAAGCCATTGCCTGCACTGCCACGTCTTAAGGCAACGCCTATTACCCAGCATCGTCACAAGTCGAATCCACACTATGCCCTAGATGTTTTAGATAAGCTACGGGATTATTCGCTGCAACTTGTGGAGCAACTTCAGGAAACTCAACGCAAAATCCAAGATGTGTACCTTGAGGGGCCGATGCTAGATGGCTGGCTGCAATCGGCTACTACTGGCAAAAAAGAAGCGACGGATCAAGTTTTAACTCCGGCGGAAATGGCTGGTGGCTATTGTCTCTGTGGTCTGGATGAGTTTGGTAAGTTGTGGTCGAAGCCTTGTCCTCTAGATGAAATCCCTTCTGTTAGTTTGGCGATCGCCCGCTATCACCGCCTTAAAAAGTTATTGGCAACGAAGCAGGAAATCGAAGGGAAGCTCAATGGCTTAACAGAAACTTTAGAAGCTATTCCAACGGAATAATTTAGAGTTTGGTTTGGATTAGTTTGACGGCTTCTAAAAGGTTTTCAACGATGTAATCTGGCTCAAATTCTTTCAGGATTTGGCGATCGCGAATCCCAGACAAGACAGAAATAATTGGGATATTGCAGGCGCGGGCAGAACGAATGTCGGCTTCTGTATCGCCTACCATCCACGTGGTTTCGGCTGGAGGAAGCTGTAATAAAGTTTCGTCGAGCAAAATTGGCTTAAGATCAATGTCACGATCCCGTGTAGCGTGGTCTGACTTAGTAAAACGGCGATCGCCCGGAATGTAGTTTGTGATCGCAGGGTTTAGTCGCAGTACTTCATCCAGTTCACTTTTGCGACGCATGGTGACTGTCATAATTTCCCAGCCTTGGTTTTGAGCAAACTCTAAAGCCTCAAGGGAGCCATCAATTACACGATCGTGAACCATATGCTCTAGTTTGTGGGCATTGTCGTTACGAAGTTCAATGAATTTTGGGATGAGAATATCGTTTAAGCCAGACAGAGTCGCAATTTCGTCGAGGGGAGCGTGGCGGCGTTTTAGTTCCCAAAATTTCTCCTTTGATAGACATACCGTATCCTGTCCGGGGAACTGTTCTAAGAGCCAGCAATAAACTTGGTAGTACCGTTCAGACAAGTCAACGATTACACCATCAAAATCTGAAATTAGCCGCATCAAAAATACCAAAACTTCCTGCCGATCAGTCTCAAGCATAGGTCAGGAATGAGGGATAATCAATCTACCTTTTTCTCTAAATTGTCCATGTCTTCAGCCCGTCAGCTTGCGTTTCTTGCTCTCCGCCAAATCATGTACCACAAGGCATTTACCGATGTTGCCCTTGATCGGGTATTGCATAAGAGTGGTTTGAAAGGCAGTGATCGCGGACTGGTTGCAGAGCTTGTTTACGGGACAGTTCGTCGTCAGAAAACATTGGATGCCATCATTAACCAGTTTGGAAATAAGCCTGTAGAACAACAGCCACCGGATTTACGGGTTTTGTTGCAGTTGGGGCTTTATCAGATTCGATATTTAGACTCAATTCCTCCTTCGGCAGCGGTGAATACGACGGTGGAGTTGGCGAAAACAAATAAGTTGGGACAATTAGCTGGGGTCGTAAACGGTTGTCTACGGCAATATTTACGTTCTGAAGAAAAAGATGGCGATCCGTTAGTTTTACCGGATGAGCAGCCTGCTCGCTTCGCGTTGCAATATAGCTTTCCAGAATGGCTCATTGAAACTTGGCTAGGGCAATTTGGGGAAGCAGAAACGGCGCAACTCTGTGAGTGGTTTAATACACCTGCAACTCTCGATATTCGGGTCAATCCCCTCAAAAACTCGGTAGAAAATTTACAGGTTCTCCTTGATAAGTCTGGTGTGAAGTGTGAGGCGATCGCCAATCTTCCTAATGCGTTGCGACTGACAGAAAAACGGGGCATGATTCAGGATTTACCGGGCTATAAAGAGGGTTGGTGGACGATTCAGGATGCGAGTGCCCAGCTCGTTTCCCATTTGCTTAATCCGCAGCCGAAGGAAGTGATTATTGATGCTTGTGCTGCTCCCGGTGGTAAAACAACGCACATTGCTGAGTTGATGGGTGATGAAGGAACGATTTGGGCGAGTGATAAGTACAAATCCCGTATTAACAAAATTGAGCAAAATGCCCGCCGTTTAGAGTTGTCGATGATTCGGACGCTCATTGGCGACAGTCGTGAATATCCGCAGTTTCGGCAGATGGCTGATCGTGTGTTGTTGGATGTACCTTGTTCTGGCTTGGGAACATTGCATAAACGCCCTGATATCCGCTGGCAACAGAATCCCGACAAAATTGCTGAACTTACTCAACTTCAATCTGAACTGCTTCAAGCTGGCTCAAAATGGGTCAAGCCCCATGGTTGTCTCGTTTATTCCACTTGCACCATTAATCCTGCCGAAAATGTGGCGATCGCCGAAAAATTCCTCACTGAAAATCCTGACTGGGAAATTGCAAAACCAACAGAAGAATCCCCCGCTTATTTGTTTGCTTCTGAGAAAGGTTGGATTGAAGTTCTACCCCACAAACACGATATGGACGGCTTTTTCATGGTGAAATTTCAGAAATCTGTGAGTGACGAATCGTAAAGAAATAAACGATATGGATAAAAATCTTAGGCTCCGCATTGCTCAGAAAAATGACGTTGAAACCTTGTTTGAGATTCGAACGAGCGTGACTGAAAACTATCAATCCCGTGAAGAAATTGCGGAGCTGGGTATTACGCCTGAGTCCGTTACTGAAATGTTGGCGACCGATTGCCGCGCTTGGATTGTCGAAATTGAGGATCAACCGATTGGTTTTTCGATTGCGAGTGCCACAGAAAAAACAATACTCGGAATTTTTGTACATCCCGATTTTGAAGGTCGCGGCGCTGGACGAATGCTAATGCAAACCACAGAAAATTGGTTTTGGTCAAAAGGGATTGACGAGATTTGGCTACTAACAGGCAATAATCCAAAGTGGCGAGCCTATGGATTTTATGAGCATCTCAATTGGATTCCCGTGGGGGTCGAGCCTGATGGAGATTTTGCTGGAGACATGAAATTTATCAAAAAACGACCCGATAATCTGCTTTAAGAAATCAAGATCTCTAATGTTGTTTCTCTAAACGGGCAGCAACTTCATCGGTAAGGTTTTGTAATTGCTCAGAAATTTTGACAGGATAAGGAGCAGGATTTGTTAATTGCTTAATACCCTCAGGTAATTTGGCAACATTAGTTTTAGTACGCCCGCGAATGGTGTCGAGAGTTTCGGATTCCGTGAGGCGATCGCCACCTTTCATTACCAACTCAAGTAAGGAGATTTCATTGTCTTGAGGAGACTCTGCCGCTAAAGCCATACGGTCACAGCCCTCTGGAATATTTCGGAAAACCTGTTTGCGTCCGGGGTAAGTCGCTTTATTTTTCGCCTTTTTCATGGTGGGTTTGTCGGCAATTTCGACCAGTTTATACACACCATTTACCGGGGAACCAGTAACCAATTTTGTGCCTAAACCGTAGCCATTAATTTCAGCTCCAGCATTTTGTAGGCGCTTCATCTCAAATTCATCAAGGTCACCGCTGGCAAAAATACTAAGAGCCGGCATCATGTTGTGAATATCTTTCGACAGCTGCACTAAGTCACCAGAATCGAGACGAATACCTTTTAAAGTCGTTTCTCCTGCCTCAATCTGAGCTTTTAAACGATGCGCTGCGCCCATTGTGTCGTAGGTATCGATCAGTAAAGGTGCTGCCGGGAAATAACGATGAAAAGCTTGAAAGGCTTCGTCTTCTGAACCTTCGAGGGTTCCTACTGCCATGACCAAGGCATGAGCCATTGTGCCCACCGGATTGATGCCCAGTTGTTGTGCTGCTAAAACATTTGAGGTTGCGTTTAAACCTCCTGCTAATGCAGCCCGTGCCGCCCATGTCGCGCCTTGGGGACTGAAAGCCCGTCTAGTACCAAATTCTAGTAACAGGCGATCGCCTGCCTGATGACGCATTCTTGCTGCTCTGGTGGCGATGAGAGTTTGGTAGTTGATGGCATTGAGAATAAAAGTTTCGACAATTTGTGCTTGCCAGAGGGGAGCTTCTATTCGCAAAAAAGGCTCGTGGGGAAACATCGGTGTACCTTCAGGAACTGCCCACACATCTCCTGTAAATTTGCCGTCTCGCAATAACTCCCAAAATGCTGCGGGTGCGTGCTCGAAAATATCTGTTTGCTGTAAGTAATCAATTTGTTCGCCGGTGAATTGCAGTGATTCTAGGTAGCTTAAAACCTGCTCTAATCCCATTGCGACGAAATAACCAAAGCCATTAGACAGCCGTCGTGTGAACATTTCAAAGTGAGCGGGAGTTTCTGCCAAATCTTCGCCAACATAACAAGCGGACATCGTGAGCTGATATAAATCCGTGAGCAAACTGTAGTCCGCCGCCGTAATCGCTAAGTTGCCGCCTGCCATAGGAAAAGTGACTCCATTAAACTGCCAATCTTTGTGTTTATTATACACGAAACATGCATCTCCTTGCATTTCAACTTTACCGAGACTGTGATCGCCTCAAGATAAGTGAGTCAAAAGAAAATACATTACGGTACAAAATCACTCGGAAATTAGGCGATCGCCCTATTGGTATCGGTAATGGCGGCGAGGCTTGCTGTTAGAGCTTTTTAATGATGATGGTTTCAATATTTCTTTATAATTTGCTGGAGCGAAATTTTATTGAGGTCACGGACAGTCACGATGAATTTGAGAAAGAAAATTAGATCGAGCAAATTAACTTGGTACATTACGGCGCAGATTGGTGTGTTGATGTTTCCCTTCGGGCTATGTTTGCTGGGCGAATCGATTACTCGTCGCATCAATGGCGAACCTTGGTTTTGGTGGGGCACGATCAGCCTTGCGGTGATTAATGCAGGTTTGGGTTTGATGATCGAAAGTGGTCTCATCGGGGGCTATCCCGGTAATAATTCTGAAAGTGAATCTACCGAAAGCTAACCGATGACTTTTTCTCCCCCAACCCGGCGATCGCTCGAACTTGATAACGACATTACCCTGTCCTACTTCGAATGGGGGCAAGGCGGCGAACCTTTTTTGTTGCTCCACGGCCTAGCGGACAATGCCTTAGTTTGGGCACAGTTGGGGGAGACACTCCAGCCGAAATATCATGTTGTGGCTTTAGATTTGCGAGGACATGGCGATAGCGCTAAACCGGAGTCGGGTTACCTTTGCGATGATTATATTGCTGACTTTAAAGGTGTCTTTGCAAAATTTGGTTGGTCAAAAGCCCACATTCTTGGCCACAGTTGGGGCGGTAAATTGGCGGCGATTTGGGCGATGCGTGAACCCGAATATTTCCGTAGTTTAATCCTCGCTGACCCGTTTTTTAACGACAAAATTCCTCAATGGTGGACGCTCACATTTCTCATTGCCTATAAGGTGTTGCCCTTTCTAAAGCTCATGGGCGAATTTCCCAGTTATGAAAAAGCAGAGGCGATCGCCAAAGGATTAAAGCAATTTCGCGGTTGGAATGAGTGGCAAGCGGCAATTTTTAACGCCAGCATTGAATCGACAGAGGATGGTAAATATCGCAGTAAATTTGTGAAGCGCGCCTGTGATGAGATTTTTGTGGATGTGATGCAAGAGCAGGGAATAAGTCATCCTAGCGATTTGCAAAGTTTATTTATTCAGCCGGAAAAGGGATTAAATCGCGCCAGTTTTCAAGTTGCGCCCTACAAGAAAAATCTGACGAATCTCACCTGGCAAACGGTTCCCGGCAACCATTGGGCACATGTCGTCGAACCAGAAGCGTTTAATCAGGCAATCGCCACTTTTTTAGAGAAACTAGAGCCGTAATTTTAGAGGGATAACCGAATAGCAATACCCTAGGTTTTGCCGTCGCAATTGACTATGATCGACAGAGCAAAAATTAGAGTTCCTTGCCGTGAAATTCGCTTTTATCCTCGACCCCATCGCCAGACTTGACCCCGGCCATGACACCACCGTTGCCTTTATGGAGGCTGCCCAGCAGCTCGGTCACGAGGTTTGGATTACGCAAATCGAAGATTTAAGCATTATCAAAAATCAGGCTTGGGCAACCTTGCAGGCGGTCACGTTAAATCCCGTGAAACTGATCGATGGACTATGGCGTGCCGAAAAAGAATGGTTTGAGTTGGGCGAGAAAAAGCTGATGCCCCTCGCGGAAATGCAGGCAGTATTTATGCGCAAAGATCCGCCCGTCAATACGCCTTATCTCTACGCCACGTACATTTTAGATCTGGTTGATCCGACGAAAACCCTTGTAGTGAATAATCCCCAAGGTATCCGTGCTGCCAATGAAAAAGTCTATGCGCTCAATTTTGGTGGTGTCATTCCCACGACAATTGTGACGTCACAAAAATCCGTTGTGCGGGAATTTGTGGAGGAAAAAGGCGCGGCAGTAATTAAGCCCCTCGGTGGTAAAGCGGGTGAAGGAATTTTGTTTTTACCGAAGGGCGATCGCAACTTTAATTCTCTCTTAGAAATCAGTACAAAGCAGGGCACAGAACCTGTGATGGTGCAGGAATTTCTCCCGGCGGCCAAGGATGGTGACAAACGTTTAATCGTCCTTGATGGTGAGCCAATCGGTGCTGTAAATCGAATTCCCACAGGGGATGATTTTCGAGGGAATATGGCAGTGGGTGGACGCATTGCCCAAGTCGACATTACTGAGCGCGATCGCCAAATCGCAGCAACGGTAGCGCCGAAACTAAAAGAAGATGGGCTGCATTTTGTGGGGCTAGATATTATTGGCGGCAATCTCACGGAAGTGAATGTCACAAGTCCTACCGGAGTGCGTGAAGCGGATCGTCTTGACGGGCTTTCCCTCGGTAAAAAAGTAATGGAATGGACAGTGGCAAAAGTGAATAGTTTGTAGCGCTGAAAGGGGGCGATCAACTTAATTATGGACGGTGATGCTTGAGTTAACATCTACAGTATTCGTCAAATGATTAGGGCAAATCACGATTTAACTCAGGAGGGTTAGACGATGGAAGAGTTGTTGGAACTAAAGGGATTTTTGCTCAGTGGAAACATCGCCGATGCTTTGCTATTGGTGGAGGAGATGACAGAGATGAGCAAGGATGACAAGCTCAACAAAATTTTTAGTTTCAGCATTATTCTGTTGCTCCACCTAATTAAGCAAAAAGCGGAAAAACGATCTACTCGCTCATGGGAAATTTCGATTTTTAATTCGGTTAAACAAATTCAACGCACGAATAAACGACGCAAGGCGAAGGGAACTTATCTGACTCTGGAGGAATTACGAGAAACCCTAGAGGATGCCTATGAATCTGGTCTGAGACAGGCAGCTTTGGAAGCGTTTGAAGGGAGATATGAGGCGAATGAGTTGGCTGCAATGGTTGATCAAAACGAAATTATAAATCAGGCGATCGCCCTTATTTCTGGGGACGAGGCTTAAGAGGTACGTTTTGAGGCTGAATGTAGCTGCTTATCAGGACTTCAACATTGGTTTCTAAAATTTTTTTCATGCCAATAACCGATCAATTTATAAACCAACTTTGCTGCTGTGTACTCCGAAACGACAGTCCCTTGAATTGGCGCTAACTCCATCACATCGCAACCGATCACCGTTTTTTGTTGAAATAGTCGCCGTAAAAATTTCAATGTACTGAACCAATCTAAGCCACCCGGTTCTGGCGTACCCACCCCGCCGATCAGACTGGGGTCAATACCGTCCAAATCGATAGTTAGAAAGACCTTTTCTGTAGTGATGTTGGCGATCGCCTCTTCGATCCAGTTGGGGTTTTGGTGGATATCCAAAGCCCAGACCACCGGAATTTGTTTCACCGCAATCAGATCAGCTTCCTCTTTGCAGAGACAGCGAATCGCGACGGGCAAACTTGGCAAACCAAAATCCATAATGCGACGCATCACGCAGGCATGATTATGCTCCGACCCCTCGAAAGTTTGACGCAAATCCGCGTGGGCATCAATTTGAACCACCGTAAACGGCTCATTCTCAAAATTGAGAAAGCCCTGCACCACCCCAGTTGTAATGGCATGTTCACCGCCGAGGGCAATTACAAATTTGTTGTCGTCTAATAGTTTTTTGACCGTGGTGCTCGTCTCCCGCAACATCATTTCTGGCGTTAAATCAGGACTTTGTCTCGTGTCGGCGATCGCCGGATGGGTAAAAATTCCAAGGTCAAAACAAGGCTCACAACGCAACTCATCATCGTAATATTCAAGTTGGTACGACGCATCTAAAAGCTCGGCGGGGCCATGCTCACAGCCTTTGCGATAGGTCGTGGTGATTTCGTAGGGAATTGGTAAAATCACAACCCGCGCCGTTTCGTAGGACTCATAAACCTCATCCCCAATAAAATCTGGCAACTTTGCGGTCGGGTTCGGCTTCGTCATCTTTCTGGTTTTGGTACATCGCTCATAGGACTAACCCACAGATTAATGGGTTCATCCGTATTTTGGCAGCGAAATTGTTCACGCTATTACCAAAGGTGTTTTTTGCACACTAAAATAAAAGGGTGGTTTTTTTGCAGAAGATTTTCGATGAACAATTTCCAATGGGCGGCAGGCTCTGTGATCGGTCGAGAACACCAATGGCTGAACAAAAATAATCAGGATGCGATGCTTGTCACCGAAACCGACGATTGTCTAATCGGTATCGTGGCAGACGGGTGCGGCAGTCAGCCCCATAGCGAAGTTGGTGCTTGGTTGGGTGTTAATTTACTGGCCGAGGCGATCGCCGCCCATACGCCAGAACCCTTAACCCCAGAAACATTTCATTTGCTTGGCGAAAAGGTACTTGCTCAACTCCTAAAAATCACAAACTTCCAGCAATATTATCTCTTTACTCTGTTGGGATTTATTGCAACAAAAGAAGACGTTTTTATCTTTGGTTGTGGCGATGGGATATATGCCTTTAATGGTGACATCAAACAATTATCCTTTCCTGAAAATGCACCACCTTATCTCATTTATCCCAGCACAAAATTAGAGTTATACGATCAGATTGAAATTTCTCAACTTGATTCCCTTTTAATTGCAACCGATGGCATAGAAGATTGGCTTAGAAAAAAAGAGATAAACGAGTTCTGGCAGTCTGAAAAATATTTTAAAAATCCAGACCAAGTGCGCCGTCGTTTGGCGATCGCCAATAAAAAAGAACATTTACTCAAAGACGATACAACTTTAATTTCAGTACGCCGTCAAGAGGAGGAGGTTTAGAGATGAAGTATTTTATCCAAGAAAAAGCAATAAAACTATCAACTTCCCAAATTATTGGGCAGGGAGGGGAAGCCGAAATTTATACACTAAATTCCCAAGAAGTCGTCAAACTATTTAAATCTCCCCAACATCCGAGCTTTGCGCAAAATCAAGCAGCCCAGAAAGGCGCGAAAGAACGCATTGCTGAACATCAAAAAAAATTACGGCAATTCCCACAATCTTTGCCCAATAATGTCCTTGTTCCTAAACAGCTTGTCACAGATAAGCGTGGTCGAATAGTTGGCTACACAATGGATTGGCTCCAAGATGCCCAGCCTTTATATCGTTACGGTGATCGCCGCTTCCGCGAGCAAAACGGTATTGACCATGACCAAATTATCCAAATTTTTATTTGCCTACATCACACACTGACAGCGCTGCACCAACAAGGCATTGTGGTTGGTGATTTTAATGATTTAAATGTTCTCGTCAAACAAAATATCCCTTATTTTATTGACACTGATTCGTGGCAGTTTAAGTCTTTTTCTTGCAAGGTTTTCACCCCAAGGTTTGTTGACCCAATCCTTTGTGATGCTAATTTGAATTACCCAGAATTAATTGCCGCTCACAGTTCCAATTCAGATTGGTATGCCTATAGTCTTTTACTCTTTCGCTGTTTACTTTATGTAGACCTCTATGGTGGCGTTTATCCAGATAAAAAGATTCCTCAAGTTGCGCGGCCACTCCATCGGATTAATATCTTCAATGCCAAAGTAAAATATCCTAAGCCTGCATTGAGTTTCAATATTTTAAATAAAGATTTAATTGACCACTTTAAAGCACTTTCAGAGAAAGATAAGCGCGGCGTATTTCCAATAGATTTATTGAATAATCTCACGTGGCAAAATTGCTCAAGCTGTAGGCAAGTTTATAGCCGCCAGTATTGTCCAACCTGCCAGGGTCAACCTGTTATTTTCACCAAGCCAAAATTTGCGAATAAACAACTTATTTTTCAAACGCGCGGCATCATTATCGCGACACAATTCACCTCCAAAAATCATCATTATCTCTACTGGGAAAATGGCGAATTTAAACGCGAAACAGGCTCTGTAATCTTCAAAGGCGATCGCCACCCAGATTTGCGGTTTTGGCTGGACGGCGATCGCACCTATATCGGCAAAGGCGACACAGTTTTGTGTTTTGTCGGCTCAGAATTACAACCCGATTTAACCCTGCAAGTGGATCGTTATCGTCAACAGCCCTGCTTCACTTGTGCAGGTGGCAAGCGCTACTGGCTCACCCAAGGGAAACTATGGGGCGATCGCCACCTTGGTCGTGGTTTGATCGGCGATGTTTTAGAATCTCAAACCTATTTTTGGGTCGAAAACAACATTGGTTTTGGGCTTTATCAAGTTGGTCATGGGCTCACTGGTTTTATCTTTTATCCCGGTCAACAGGGGATTAACGACCAAATTTCACTACCATTGCTCTCTGGCGAAATTCTAGAGATGAGCTGCTACATCGACACCAAAATTTGGCTACTACTCAGCGTGCAACAGGCAGGAGAAATCAAACAACACATCTATGTTTTTGACACCAAAGGAAATCGGCGATCGCAGCGCATTGTCGAGCCAGAGATTTTGCCCCAAATCCAAGGGCATTGTGCGACGGCAAAAGGTCTATATGTTGCCACTGACGATGGCCTTAAGCTCTTAGTGAGTCAAGGTCAGGCAATAGAATGCCAAAATCTTGCGACATCCGACCAGGGATTTGAGTACGGCCAAAATCTTGCCCAAACATCTACAGCTTTGCTGCTGTGGGATCGAGATCATATTTATCAGCTGCCGACTGCTGTACTCGCTAAAAATTAGGCGATCGCCATCAAAAGCTTCCCCAATTGATTTCGTTGGTTTGCAAAAACAAATTTAGCCAAGGCATGAAGCTGATAAATTTCACCGAATAAAATGCCCCGAAGCACTCATAACTACATACAATGGATATGCCAAGTGAATTCATTGCTAAGTTATCGAAGAAAACGACGGTAGCTTAGAGAGAAAGTGTTGGCTTTTTACAGGGAAATTTGTGCATCGTCTAAATGTTAGTGAGCCGGTGATAGCGGCAAATAACGGCAAGGAGTAGAACAGGATTGTGACCCACAGTTTTTTATTAGAAGCAGGGCGATGGACTCTTTCGGGGACATGGATCGAACGCAATCAAATGCCGATCGCCGTTAGAGGAAAAACAATCGTCGCTTGGGGTCAGAACAACTGGTTCACTATGGTGACAAAGCTCGTCTTTCCAGAGTCGGATCGCCCTGAAATCTCCTACCAGTACAAAGGCCGTCTCGATGGGGGAGAACGACAATACACCTACGTTCTCCAACAGAGTATCCTCGGTCGTGTCGAAGGCGAAGGGTGGGTTGGGGTAGAATCTATCATTCAACGCTATTGGGTGTTAGGCGATCGCCAGCGCCGTAGCGGTTTTGAAACCTACTACCAGATCAGTCCAGACCAATATCAATATTCCGGTGGTATCCTTGCAGGACACTATCTCACCAGTACAATCGAAGGGACTTTGCAGCGCCAGGCCTAGCACCACATCTGTAAATAACAAAGCATCTACCTCGTAAATTTCTTTCTGTCAGTTTCGAAAAACTATTTTTTCTCCCTCCATGAGCACAGATCCCAACATCAATCGCATACTTGCCGAGCGATACCGCCTCGTTGATCTTGTTGGTCAGGGTGCAATGGGACGAGTTTATCGCGGTGAAGACACGACCCTCGGCGGCGTCACCGTTGCCGTCAAGTTTTTATCCCAGACCCTGCTGAACGATAAAATGCGTCAGCGTTTCGAGCGAGAAGCCACGATTTGTGCCCTCCTCAGTGAGAAAAGTATCCATATCGTCCGGGTCCGCGACTACGGTGTCGATGAACATGACATTCCCTTCTACGTCATGGAATTTCTTCAGGGGGACAGCCTTAACGACATCATTGCCAAGACCCTAATTCCCTTGCCTCGCTTTTTTAAAATTGTGCGGCAAATTTGTCTAGGGATGGAAGCCGCCCACGAAGGCATCAAATTTAATGGCGAGCAAACTAGCATTATTCACAGGGACATTAAGCCCAGTAATATTCTCGTCCTAGAAGATGCTTCTCTCGGGGAATTAGTTAAAGTCCTAGATTTCGGTATTGCCAAACTGAGTCAGGCTGGAGCCGCCCAAACCCACTCCTTTATGGGAACCCTTGCCTACTGCTCCCCGGAGCAAATGGAAGGCAAAGAATTAGATTCCCGTTCTGATATCTATAGTTTCGGCATCATGATGTACGAGATGCTGACCGGGGATATGCCTGTGATGCCTGAAACCAATTCCTTCGGGGGATGGTACCGCGCCCACCACGACACACCTCCCATTCCCTTTGACCCAAATCTGAGTGTCCCAACGCCCCTAGCAGCGATCATCATGCAGTGCATGGCGAAAAATCGGGAAGATCGCCCCCAAAACGCTAGTGATATCTGGCGGTCAATGGAGCCATTGGCCAAACAGTTTGACCGTCCTTTGCCGAAGGTGGCGTCCCATCCCGACACCGCAATTTCGCTGCCCCAAGTTAATGCCACCGACGAATCAATAGCAGAGCCAAATGATGACACACAGATCATTTCAGCGCGTCAACGACTTGACTCCAGGCCTCTGAAAACAGTAGGTCGAAAAAACGATGACGTCACTCTTTCTACAGCGGAAATCTGTAAACAGTTACCTTGGCCAGAAGATAAACCTCAACAAAAAATCGTCTTTCCCCAAGTCATCACTGAAGAACATCACGCTATTCCTAGCCTATGGGGCATGTTAGATGGGGAAGAGTTGCGTAAACGGCAGCGGGATAGTCGTTACAACCAGTTTTTATGTATTGAAGTTCCCCATCCCATGTTGTTGTGGATTACAGCGCTGTACAACAATGACTTGGGAGCGAAATGGTTGCCCTGTTATTTGGATTTAAAAACGACTGTAGGCCAACAGATTACGCGGACTTTAGCGCAGCGGGGTGATTATTGCATTTTGCTTTTTGCCCTTGGTCAACCAGAAAAATGCTCGCATCTGACTAAGGCAACGATCGCCACCCGGCAGCGACAGCAACTCATTCGCTGGGCGGATAATGGTCAACAGTTACAGGGTTCTGACCCAAATGTGAGTAAACAGCGTTTAAAAGAGGCTTACCAAGAACTCAAGGGTAAAATCCTCATTAAGCTTGAGGCGGCTCGCACAAATACAAATTTAGTTGAGCCTTAATTGCCTTTGATCATGTCGAGTTTGTAGTGGATAGAACTCAATTAAGACAATCTCTAATTTTGATAAACAAAACTAGGTAGTGCCGCTGGCTCTAAACGGCTCATAATGTCCCGGAGTTGGGGGCGATCGCTACGCTCTTGGACAGGCGTGATGGTGTAGTTCGTATAGGTTGAAGTCTGCTGGGCGGGTCGAGGGGGTGGTGTGAAGATCGAGTTAAGCTGCGCCGGAAAAATTTGGGCTTGGAGGGTAGGCTGAGAATCTAACTGTTTTTGGTTGTGGTGAGGACTTGCCGATTGGGGCATAGTTTCGGCTAAGCAGGTTGATGCAATTAACGGAGTACCAACGGTTAGGCAAGCTATGGTTGTGACTTTAGTTGTTGTCCTAAAAACGGTGATCATGGGTACAAATTCTATGGTCGCGAAATCCTATGCTTTTTCTATTCGCGTTAACCGCCGACAAACCGTATAAACCGCAAAAATTTTCTGTGACCTTAGGGTGTATTGCTTGTTGTGATGACAAAGAAAGTTAAATATCGATTCAGTTGGTGATAATTGCGGCTACATTGGTTAAAACGTGGCATTTGCTGATTCTTTGACTTCGACTGGGCATTTTTATGATTTCTGCAAAATCTAATGATCAACTGCCAGAACTCCAACTACCAACACGTTCTCTTGGTTGGCCAAAGTTTGGGGCGATCGCCGTGCTGGTTACTGCCGGAAGCAGTATTTTTGTCGGGTTATGGCTGGGGTTAATGTTGCTACTCGACCCCAACTCAATTTTGTGGCTCAACCGTTTTTTGCCCACATGGAGTCATGTGCCCATTGCCCTGAGTAATCCTCTCCAAGATCTCGCAGAAATTGAGGCTGAATTGCAAGAACAGCAACAGAGTCTCGGCGCACCGCTATACCTTGGTGACGAGATGGTTGTGCCCGTGTGGCAACGGAGCCAAGATTGCACCACAACCCAATGCGAAGCGATTACGGCACTACGGGTTTACTTCGTCGAAGGGGATGTTACCGGTGAAAAGCGCTACAGCCTGCTCAATGAAGTACGCCTTGGCACCGTTGCTCTCAATAATTTTTCCGAATTTAAGCTATTTCCCCGAGAAGGCGACAACAATTATTGGTTATCCCTAGAGGGGCAAAATGCCAGTTCCGATTTAACGACAGGTAGTCGCTACGGTGCTTTACTCCACTATGACCCCTATGAAAAACAGCTATCTAATTTGCTGACGTGGCAGAGTGCCGCGGGTAATAGTCCCCGGTGGGAACAGGCGATCGCCTCGCGGGAGTTGGAGTTCGTTGTTGATCAGAGCCGTAATCTTGAACCGGAATTCGAGATTTTCCGTGTTGAGCAAAACCGCAGAACCCCTATCATTTTTCCCGTAGATCTTGATAATGCTGCTTTAGATTTGCCTGTGTACAAAGAGGCGATCGCCTTAGCTGAGCTGAAATTATGGGCGATCGCCCAACGGCAACTCATCGATATTAAACAGACCCTCAAACCGCACCAGTGGACAGAAGCTGCCGAAAATCAGCTCCAGTTTGTGAGCTACCACAGCAAGCAAGTGACAGAAAAATGTGAATCGACCACGCTTAATGTGGGGCAAACGATCAACCATTGTCTGCGGGCTGGTGATGTTAATGAGGCATTGCGTCTTTTGCAGAATAATTTTGACGATCCCCTCGTGGTCAGTACTGTGGTGACTTTCCTCGAAACAAGTAATCAAGATTTACAAGCTCGCCTTGATGCTCTCCATAGTCTTGACCCCTTCCGCGATGCGGTTACAATTTGGCAATTTTTGACTCTCACCGCCCAACAGGGTTCCCAGGCGGCGATCGCCTCCATTAAAGATCACCAACAACTAGATGAGAAGCTCCAAGGCAAAATCGAGACAATTCTTGGTCGCGTCGAAACAGCGCTCAGTCAACAGACCCGCACCCTCACTGCCGACAGTAAATTAATGGGGCAGCTCCGGCCTGTCCGCAGCATCCAGCCTAGTCAGTGGCTCCAGCCGGAAAAAGAGGCGATCGCCCTTGACTCAAACCGCAATTGGCACATTCTAGAAGTCAGTCGCTTCTTTGACGGGCAGCAATGGCAGCAAGCGCCATTTACCATTGACCTGTCTAATTTTGTGCCCGGCCAATCCCTGTGGCAAACCCTTGGTCTCGATCAAAATGCCACCATCAATGTCGGCAGTGCAGACATGCAACAACCCACCAGTCAAACCTTTGGACAGGTGCGTGGGGCAAAATTTCGCGATGGTAAATTGCAACTACTTGTCGAAGGGATGCAACAAAACACCACTGGTTCCACCTTTGCCTTTAGTCAAACGACCCTGCGCTGGCTAACGCCAAACACCCTTAGTTTGCAGAATTTAGCCGCCATTGAACCCGCTTGGGTGGATCTGATTTTGGTCAATTTGTGGCGGCACCTGCGGGCGAGTAACTTACGGTCAGAAAATACACTACCTAGCCTTGAAACGCTGAGGGCTGAGCTTGGTGCATCGCTGGTATCTCCAGTTGAGCTAACGGGTAATAATCACGCAGAAGCGCGACTACAGATTTATCTCGATGCTAACGGCGACTTAGCGACTCCCGGTTTGGCAACGACAAATCAAGATTTAACTGCCTACAACCTGATTTTTGCAGACACAGGGGAGCTACTCTACAGCGAACTAGACGATGATAAAACGGAAACCCTTAAGGCGATTGCCGATCTACAGGATGGCGGTACAGCAGCCCTAGTATTTCGCGACAAACAAAATAGCATTTCCCTAGAGCGCTGGGATAATATTCGCGGCACGTTTAATGAGCTATAGCCCCTAGGTACGAATCTTAAATTGGTTGAGGTAGCGCAACGGTTGATCCGGTGTAAAACGCCGCTGGTCAATAAACGGCGGCTCCGGCTGAATTGGATCCGGCGGCAATTTAATTGAAAAAGCTTCCGCGACTTCTTTATAAGGTTCGTTGGGATAGGCGGCGGCGACTAGGGTATCGGCATTGCTGGGGTAGGAGGTTAAACCAAAATGTTGCCAGCGGGCCATCTGGGTGAGGAGCCACATACCGTGGGAGTGCCAACAGTAGTTAGCATGATCCGGTGCTTTGAGCCGTTTACCCAAGTCAAACCAAATGGGGCTATCTTTACGAGAAATTGGGCGATCGCCATCACCACCATAGAAATAGCGACCATTTAATACCGTTTGAATATTGGAGCGATGGGTATCAAGGGGTTCACTGGCGAGGCTAGCAATGGCATCAGCATTACTAGAGTCCTGACAATATTGACAACCCATTAAACTTGCCGCGATCAGCGCCTTAGCCGTATTGGGATTTTCTTCTAACCAGCCAGAATCAGTGGTAATCACAGATCCCGGATGACCCCGCCACACCTCACCAGACAGATAGCCAACATAACCTATGCGTTTTTCGATGGCCTGTTGTGCCCAAGGCTCTAAACTGCAATAGCCGTGAACCGCCTTTGCCTGCAACTTATGGTGAAGCTCAGAAGGAGCAAACTCCTGTAGTTCAAGATCCAGTTCTGGATGGAAGCCCATAGCCGCCCACCAATAGCGGTAAAGATAAGCAGAAGTGCTGTAGAGATTGTCCACGCCAAAGCTACGGTCTGGTAAGCCTCTAACGTAGTTGCGATAGTCGCGTTTAAATTCTTCAAAATTAGTGTAATCAATGCCGGAGCGAATTTGGTTATTCCAAGTGTCCTGGGACAGAGTGAACACGCCGCCGTGACGATGCACCTGCATCAATGCCACAAAATCAATACGTGGCTCCTTGAGTTGATTAATGAGTGGCAGGGAAAACGGTGTAATCGCTGCATCAAAACGACTTTCTAGTAAACCCCGTTCCACCTCGCCCATATCAGGCTGTTTGTAGAGGGAAACCTCCAGACCGAATTTCTCAAAAAAACCTTCTTCAATGGCAGCAAGCCACGGCAAAATAGCAATCGTCGGTGCGTATCCGAGGGCCAGTTTTGTTTTTTCGGGTCTCCCCAAAGTTTGGGGGTCGGCGACAGTTAAAAGAGGTTGAGTCTGGGCGGGTTCGTCTTGAGTAGAATTTTTAAATCCGGGCAAATTTTGACAAGCAGCTAGTCCATAACCACAGGCGGCAATTGTTCCGTATTTAAGCAAGTGGCGTCGTTTCATGGAGGAGTTACAAGTCTAAATTTTTTAGATTCTACGGTTTAGGGTCGGCGATCGCAATTCTCAAGAACATTACTCTGATACAGAATACGCATACTCTGCGAGCAACCCTTGGATTTTGTCTAAGATTGGGAAAAGAAGCAAGGGTCAACTGTAATGAAAAAGCGACAATTAGGTAGTAGCGACGTTTCAATTAGCCCCATTATTATGGGCACTTGGCAAGCGGGAAAGAAAAACTGGGCAGACATAAAAGATTCTGATATTGTCGCAGCCATTCGAGCAGCAGTTGATAACGGCATTTCTACGATTGACACAGCAGAAATTTACGGTGATGGCTATTCGGAACAGCGGGTGGCAGAGGCGATCGCCGACCGTCGTGGTGAGGTGGAATTGCTCACGAAAGTGTTTGCCAATCATCTCAAATATGATGATGTTCTTGAAGCTTGCGATCGCTCTCTAAAAAATCTCCAGACAGATTACCTAGATCTATACCAAATCCACTGGCCATCGGGTTCGTGGGGTTACGACGAAGTGCCCATTGCCGGGGCGATGAAAGCCCTAAATAAACTTAAAGAAGACGGCAAAATTCGGGCGATCGGGGTATCTAATTTCTCGGCGGCGCAACTAGCCGAAGCCTCCGAACATGGACGAATTGATACGGTGCAACCTCCCTATTCACTCTTTTGGCGAGCAATCGAAAAAGACTTACAGCCCTACTGCGTCGAACACAATATTTCGATCATCTCCTATTCATCCTTAGCTCAAGGTTTCCTCACAGGAAAATTCGGCATTGACCACCAGTTTGCAGAAGGCGACCATCGTTTTCGGAATCGTCTGTATGCAGACAAAGAAAATTATCAGCGGGTACAAAAAGCACTAGACAATCTCCGACCCATCGTCGCTGCTAACAATTGCACCTTGGCGCAGCTTGCCCTAGCATGGCTGATCCAACAACCTCAAACATCCGCCATTGTCGGCGCTAGAAATGCTGAACAGGCGATCGCCAACGCAGGTACATTACGGGTGAAATTAAGTGATGCTGATCTTGCAAAAATTACAGAGATTGGCAGTACCGTAACAGATCCACTCGATGACAATCCAATGCTGTGGGATTGGTCTTAACTCACAACAAGGAAGGACTACAACTAGAACTAACCAGCAGGTTTTTCAGCGGAAAACACCTTAACCAGAGCCAATAAGGTTAATTGGCATACATGGCATTAATCTCAGCCTCGATCGCCTCAACTCGTCCCGCTGGCAGTGCCAATAGTTCTAATAAATGGCGGTAAGTTACAGCTTCAAGGGCATTAACTTCATTGGAACGAATCACCTCATAACAGAGCTTTAGGGCGACCTCTTTTTCCGCCGTTGTTTGTAGAGGCTCTACAAGAGGCTCGAGGTAGGTTGTATTGGCACCTAAATAGTTTTGTAGTTCTTCCTGTAAATCCGCTTGATGTTGACTATCATTCGTGAATTGTTCACTGAGACGGGTCAGGATTACCTCTTTTTGTTCGGGTGCAAAATTTCCATCGGCCCAAGCCATACTGGCCGCCAAACGAATTAAATTCATCTGCTCTGGCGTGACGCTCGGGGCTTCTCCTAAATAGACCTCAATGACGCGGGGATCATTCTGCACTTGGTTCATATTGCCTTCGCACAGTACCGAACCCTGGTGCAAAACCGTGACCTGTCGAGCAATTTGGCGGACAAACTCCATATCATGCTCGATCACAATGAGGGAGTGGCTTTCAGCGAGGGCCAACAGCAAATTACCGACGTTTTCCGTCTCTTCGTCCGTTAGGCCAGCTACTGGTTCGTCAACGAGGAGTAAATCGGGTGATTGCGCCACAAGCATGCCAATTTCCAAACGTTGCTTTTCGCCGTGAGCGAGCCACGCAGCTTGAATATCTGCCTTTTCGGTTAAACCAATGGTTTCGAGGAGGCTAACGGTTTGGGTCTTTTCCGTAGACTTTGCTTTACCGAAGAGAGTCGCCAAAACATTTTTTTGCTGGTTACAGGCGAGATCAAGATTTTCGCGCACTGTTAGGTTGAGATAAACCCTTGGTGTTTGGAATTTTCGTCCGATGCCGAGACGAGCAACTTTATGTTCTGATAAACCGCTAATGGTTTTACCTTTAAAGCGAACTTTACCCACCGTTGGCTTAACTTTGCCGGTAATGACATCAAGGAAAGTTGTTTTGCCCGCGCCATTAGGCCCAATGATGACCCGCAATTCTCCCTTACGCATCGTAAAGTTCAGATTGTTTAGGGCTTTAAAGCCATCGAAGCTAACGGTTAGGTCTTTAATTTCGAGAATATTTTCGGACATGGTGACTGCAATTTCTGTAATGGAGGCGTGTCTGTGATTGGCTGCGGGGCATATCAAAACCCGAGGTTGGCTAGTGGTGCATTAGGGCACTTTTGATTCTTCTTCGGTAAATAATTTTTCGCCTTCACCTTGAACTGCGGGGTCTTCATCAATGGCAGGGTAGGTAACTGGCTGATCCATGCCAAGTAAACGCTTTGCCTGTACCCAAAAGACATCTCTAAACCAACCGACAATGCCATCGGGTAAGACTGTCACAACAATGAGGAATAGTGCGCCTTGGAAAAAGAGCCAAATTTCGGGGAAGCTTTCGCTGAGGTAAATTCGCGCAAAGTTCACCAACATTGTGCCGAGGATTGCACCGATGAGTGTGCCTCGTCCTCCCACTGCTACGGCAATTACCATTTCGATGGAGAAGGAAACTTCCATAAAGTTCGGGGTGATAATACCGCTCTGCACTGTATAAAACGCCCCAGAAATGCCGGCGATCGCCCCGGAAATTGCAAAGACAACAACCTTAAACCAAGTCGGGTCATAGCCTGTAAAGCGGACACGGGTTTCATCATCCCGAATAGCCACAAGCAAACGACCAAAGCGACCACTCGTCAACCAGCGACAGAGAAGATAAACAAGTAGCAGCGCAACGATGGTGAGTTCGTAGAAGATGAGCTGGGTTTCTGGATCACCAACCCTCTGACCAAAAAATGTAGCAGTGTCAGTTTTTAGACCGTTGGTACCGTTAATGAGCTTTTGTTGTCCATTAAAGAAGTTAAAGAAAACCAACAAAGCCGCCTGGGTAATAATCGAAAAATAAACCCCTTTAATACGGTTCCGAAACACCAAATAGCCCAAAATACCTGCAACCAAACCGGGGATGACAACCAGTGCGATTAGAGTAAAGGGTAAGGAACTAAAGGGTTGCCAAAATGCCGGGAGTTTTTCGACCCCATACAGCATAAAAAATTCTGGCATCTCGCCTTCTGGCAGCTGTAGGTTGAGATACATGGCGAAGGCATAACCGCCAAGGGCGAAGAAAATGCCGTGCCCCAAACTCAGAAGTCCGGTGTAACCCCAAATCAAATCGATTCCCAGTGCGACGATCGCCATCGACAGAAAGCGACCGACTAATTTCAAGCGAAAATCTGGCAACACCAGTGGCAAAATCACCATGGTCAAAATCATCAAAGCGGCGATAATGCCCACCTCAATGAACAGACGAGTGCGTGATTTTTTTTGTTTATCCCGTCGGCTTAGGCCTACATTCATAGTTTTGTCTTGATGTCTGGTTACAGTTCAGCAGTACGTCCCTTTGGTGGAAATAGTCCAGCCGGACGGAATTGGAGGAAGGCGATAATAATCGCAAAGGACATAACCTTTGCCATACTTGTTGTCGCGAAAAAGATCGACAAATCGAGTAAAAATTGCGGTGCTTGCATCGAGGTAAACAGCGTCACAAAGGTACCGGAACCGATAAGGTAGTTCACAATGCCGATCCCTAGAGCCGCTAAAATTGTGCCGAGTAAGTTACCTACACCGCCAACGACAACAACCATAAAGGCATCAACGATGTAGTTTTGTCCGGTATTTGGTCCGACAGAACCCAGTAGGGCGATCGCCACCCCAGCAATGCCAGCTAGGCCAGAACCCAGAGCAAAAGTTAGGGAGTCCACACGCGCTGTTGGAATCCCTAGGCAGGAACTCATTTCGCGGTTTTGGGTAACCGAACGGATACGTAAACCCCAATTGGATTTATTTAAGAACCAATACATTGCACCTAAACAAACTAGTGTCAGCACAATGATAAAAATACGGCTATAGGGCAACTGAGTCGAGCCGAAGGGAATACCACCTTGAAGCCATGCCGGTGCCGTTACATCCACATTACGGGCGCTAAACCAAGCTTTAGTGAGGGCTTCACTTTTAGTCGCATTCACAATAAAAATAGCAACCCCAGCGGCAATAAGACCCGCGAGAATATTGATGCGATTTAGCCAATTCCTAATCGTTTGATTGTCTAAAGATGCAATGGCTAAAGCCTTGAGCACCAACCAGCGAAATACATCTTTTAATAAAAAGACCACTACACCGATGGCGATCGCCCAGTTCACGCTACGGACAAACTGTTGCAGGATTAGGCTCACCCCCCACGTGGCTAGGAGCGTTTCAAGGGGTCTGCCGTAGAGATAGCGAATGATCCCTCGCTCTAGACCGAAGCCTACTGCCGCCGCCACGAAGAAGGCAGCTGGAATAGCGACAAGGATGTATAGATTGAACCAACCCTCACCAAAACTGCGAAAGACATTTTGGACAACGAATGTTGTGTAGGCTCCCAGCATCATTAGCTCACCGTGGGCAAGGTTGATTACCCCCATCAAACCAAAGGCGATCGCCAACCCCAATGCCGAGATCAGCAAGACAGAGCCAATGCTAACCCCATTAAAAATTCCAATTAAAAGTTCAGTCACGAGTTCCCAAAAAATCTACTAGGACTTTACCGAGCCAAAGTGCAAATAACAAGAAAGCTGGACTCAACAACAAGTATCAAGTCACAGCTTCAGACTAACTGTTCAATTTAAACAGCTTTAGATTTCGTACTTCTCACCCTTCGCAGGATCGCTCCAGTCACAAGCAAAACCTTTAGTCGCTTCAACGTACTGGTTCCAAGCTTGGGGTACAACAGGACCATCAGTTTCCCAAACAATGTCGAACATGCCATCTTCACGGACTTCACCGATACGGACAGTCTTCGATAAGTGGTGGTTAGCATTCATTGTTACAGGGCCACCGGGAGCTGCAAATTCCTGACCAATAGCCGCATTGCGAACTGCTTCAAGATCATAAGCATCAGCTGCACCATCAGCGAGAGCCTGCTCAACAGCTTGCTTCCAGATGTAAACCATGATGTAAGCCGCTTCCATCGGATCGTTAGTTACACGATCTTCACCGTACTCAGCTTTAAAGTCTGCAACCCACTTTTCGTTTTCGGGGGACTCGACAGTCTGGAAGTAGTTCCAAGAAGCATAGTGACCAGTCAAGTACTCAGGACCAATCTGGCGAACTTCTTCTTCTGCAATACTGACGGACATTACAGGGTACTTATCAGGTGTCAGACCAGCATCGGCAATCTGCTTAAAGAAAGCAACGTTACTGTCACCGTTCAAGCTGTTGAAGATTACGCCACCATCAGGAAGAGCCGCTTGGATCTTAGAGATGATAGGTGTTACTTCAGTATTACCAAGGGGTAGGTAGTCTTCACCGACAGTATTGCCACCATTTGCTTCTAGTTGAGCCTTGATAATAGTGTTGGCGGTACGGGGGAAAACATAGTCAGAACCAACGAGGAAGAAGTCAGTACCTTTGTTTTCGAGCAACCAGTCAACGGCAGGTTCAATTTGCTGGTTAGGTGCTGCACCTGTGTAGAAAATATTCTTAGAACATTCCTGACCTTCGTACTGTACGGGGTAGAAGAGTAGGTGATCCTTGGATTCAAATACGTCCTTAACTGCTTTACGGCTGGCAGATGTCCAACAACCGAAGACAACAGCAACACCGTCTTGGTCAATGAGTTTTTCTGCTTTTTCCTTAAAGATATCCCAGTCAGAAGCACCGTCTTCAATGACCGCCTCGATCATCTTGCCGCCGATACCACCAGCTTCGTTAATTTCTTTAATAGCGAGTTGCTCAGCTTCAACGACAGTGGTTTCACTGATCGCCATTGTGCCGCTGAGGGAGTGGAGAATACCAACTTTGATGGTGTCACCACTAGCTTCAGGTGCTGAAGATTCGCCACCATCCGTTGCTTCAGTATCAGGAGCAGCGGGCTCTTCAGGAGTGCCACAAGCTTTTAGTAGAATGCTGGAACCGAGAGCGGCAGAGCTGTAAAGAATAAATTTACGTCTTCCGAGATTACTCATAATTTCTTTTGATCTCAAGAGTGTGTGTAATGGGTGGTGAGGAGAAAATAAATACTGGTTTAAGTTACATTTAAGAACTGAAGTTTAGAAGCCAGTCTACTGAAAAAAAGTAGCACACGCTACATAAGTGACGTGTCTGGAAACGAATGTCACAGTAATTTACGTTTGCTCTGGAATAACTGATGGGTTAAGACGCCAAAGGCGATCGCCACTGGACTTTGGGCACGATTGACACCCAATGGGAGGCTATCTACAGCGGAATAATATGAGCAAGATTTTAGGCATTGCTACTCATTGCTAGTCTGGGGCGCACGATAAGCGCAGGCGATCACCTCAAAATTACTGCGACAACATGTCAAACCAAAGCTTAAATAATGAAGTCAAAAGGAAGGTGGTATGTGCCAATTCCTTTGAAATCAGTATGTTGTAGCGGGATCTATATGTCATCGTCTCGCAACGAAAAAACAAGAAATCAAAACGGATTCTTGAGTTGACAAATGTGCCCAGCCATCGGGATGGGCAAGAATTCTTAACCTTTGGTTAACTTGCTGAAATTACGGAAAGAGGCATGGGGAAATTGAAGCGTTACTGTGAAGATATGGTTGATTGCTGTCATGGAAAATAGGTTTTTCACCTAGCTTTACTCAAAACACAGTGCGGAAAATCTGTGGTTAACCTGTGCAAATACATCAACAAGGTGTGGGTTTGTGAGACTGCTCAATGAGGCCAAATTTATTCACAAAAAAGACGCAGTTCTTCTTTCTATAATCGCAAGGCATGGGTTGTTCTCACGATGTGTAAATTTTCAATCGTTTCAATATGGATATTTTGCTAGCTCTATGTATCGGGATCACGCTGAGTGCAGCCTGTGGTTTCCGGATTTTTGTGCCGCCATTGGTGATGAGTGCAGGGGCAATTTATGGAGATTTTAGCCTCGGTGAAAACTTTGCTTGGATGGGAACCCATACGGCGTTAATTGCTTTTGCCGCGGCAACAATAGTTGAGGTTTTGGCCTACTACGTTCCAGTTGTCGATAATCTTTTAGACACTGTTGAAATTCCTACGGCGATCGCCATCGGGACTTTAATTATGTCGGCGAGCCTAGGTGCTGTGGCAGAAATCGAACCCCTACTCCAGTGGGCGATCGCCATTGCTGCGGGTGGCGGTACAGCGGGTGTTATCGAAAGTTTTACTGTGATGACCCGAGGAGCTTCGACCGCGATGACGGGCGGTATGGCAAATCCAGTGATGTCTACAACAGAAGTTCTTAGTGCGAGCGTACTATCTTTATTGGCATTGTCTGTGCCTTTACTCGCCATTTTCGTTGTTTTTGGGGTTTTGGGATTAGCTTTACAACGCCTTAGTCGTCTTTTTAAGAACAAATCTACATCGAACAATTCTCAACTTTAAGTTTCTTCGCTATGCTGTGTTTATGTTCTTTTAAATATTTCTAAAACGAAATAAAAAGTACATTTGTTCGACAGTAAAAATAGTTCATTTTTTCTACTTTTGAGTCATTAGTAATCGCTCAATTAATAGCTAGAAAACAATACTTTTGAACTGTTTTTTCTGTTTTTGTGTGAGGCTGGAGAGCAGAGTTTATGTCGTTTGATAAGCGTGGAAACAAAGAGTCTGTAGAGTTAACGCCACAGTCCCATCCTGAGCGATTATTGATGCTTGGTGGTGCTTGGCTGGCGATGGTAACCATGGGCATTATGGGAATGTCTGCCCTCGTTAATCCGCAGAAACGCTTACCATTAATCGATCCGCTCCTAGAGGCGATCGCCGAGATGAAGCAGCAGGAGCATATTTTTGCGCCAGCGCCGGAAGATGAGAAAGCGGATAAAACGATTGATGCTTTGTCGGCTGTCATTATCGGCCAAGGCTATTTTGCAGAACCTGCCGAATCTTCTGCTGATGTGATTTCTCTCGCTAACGGTAAATCTGATGCCGCCACAGTCGTCGATGAGATGCAGGGTTCTGGTACAGAAGAAATAGCAAAAGAGCCATCTCCGGTGCCGACAGTTGTTGATGCTGTTCCCAAAAACGATGTACCGACTTGGATCTATTTGGCGATCGCCAGTAGTTGTATTGCCGGTTCTTCCGTGATCACGGTCTTTTTGTATAAACTTACTTCTCCTAGAAGACACGCATTACCTTCAGCTCGAAAGTTGACTCGTCGGTCTATTGAGCAAAAGAAAGTTGCGAGTACGCCCTCTCTTAAGATTCCTGTGGTTGAAGTGCCACCTGTTACACCGCTAAAAATTTCGACACCACAAAGAGTGCAGCCACCAACCCTAAAAATTGAACCAGTCGTTGATCCCCAGCCAGCCGAGCGACCCAAGCGTTCCCGTGCTGACTATCTCGCCCAACTAGCTAGAAATGCAAAGGAGCAACGCCCGAAGCGTTTGGTTGATGTGATGGATGTCCGTCGCCGCAACAATCTTGCGCCCTTTTCCTAAGACTCTAGTTCTTTGTAATTAAGCATTGTTTAAAACATAAACGCTAGAGCTTATAAATTCTTGGGAAAAATATTGCGCCACCGCAAAGCACTATAATGGCTGCGGTAATCTTTTTGTTTTCCCTGTAAGTTATGGCTCTGCTGGATTCTAAAGGACGTTTGTTCGGCAAAATTAGTATTCTTGATGTCGGGGCGATCGCCATTGTTTTAGCGGTGATTTTCGGCATTTTCTTTTTGCCGGGAAATTCTGGTTCAGTGGCGCAGCTCGGAGCCAATATTAAAACCGTCGAAGTAGAGTTACTCGTGCGTGGTTTGAGCGTCAAAAATCCTGATCGTTTCGTGGAAGAATTTCGCGACTCTGAAACCACCTCGATCGTTATCCGGAATCAGCCCTTTGCCAATGTTGGTATTAAATCCATTGAGAGATTACCGCGTACAACGCCTGTGCCTCAGCCCGACGGCTCCGTCGCCGCTTTAGATGATCCCCGTCCAGAAGTGGAAAATATTACTGATTTATCCATTATTCTCACGAGTGATGCTGAGTTGACACCCAACGGCTTTCTTTTTGGTAACAACAAAGTGAAAGTTGGTCACACCCTACGTTTAGAAGGTTATAACTACGATTTCAATGGCAGTGTGATTGATATTCGTGCAGTAGAAGAATAAGCACTGATGGAAAAATATTGGCGGATTTTAAAGCTCTTTTGGTCAACGGTGATCGCCGCCGAATTGGAGTACCGTCTAAATTTTGTGATTGCGGCTCTTAGTAGTGCTGGCAATTTGGCTGGTAGCTTGTTTAGTCTGTTTTTGTTTTACCGAACAGGCTATCAGTTTGCGGGCTGGACATGGCAGGAGGCGATGCTGGTGGTGGGGATGTTTACCTTTTTGCAAGGGATTTCCCAGACTTTTTTGTCGCCAAACCTCAACCGTATCGTGAAACAAGTCCAAGATGGCACGTTGGACTATGTTTTGCTAAAGCCTATTAGTAGTCAGTTTTGGCTATCAACGCGGATGGTATCGCCTTGGGGACTGCCGGATCTAATTCTTGGCTGCCTCATTTTGATTTATATGGGGACTCAGTTGGGGCTGCCACCATTGCGTTATGGAGTGAGTCTAATTCCCATTGCCTGTGGGATCGCCATTCTCTACAGCCTCTGGTTCATGTTGGGGGCAACCAGCATTTGGTTCGTAAAAATCTACAACGTCACCGAAGTTTTGCGGGGTTTTCTAGAGGCTGGACGCTATCCGATTGTGGCCTATCCAGCGATTTATCGCTTTTTCTTTACATTTATTGTCCCCGTTACTTTCCTCACTACAGTTCCCGCCGAAACAATGCTCGGGCGATCGCCAATTGGTTGGATAATTGGAGCAGGCTGTTTAGGAGCAGTCCTTTTGTGTTTATCAAATTTGGTTTGGCGGTTTGCGCTGCGATTCTATACCAGCGCCTCTAGTTAATTTTTTCTTTTTGGAAAGAATGCAATATGAAAAAATCCCTGCCTTTAACTGTTATTGGCTGGCGTGAATGCGTGTCTCTGCCCGGATTTGAAATCCCCCTGATTCGCGCCAAAATTGATACCGGAGCCGCGTCCTCTTCGATCCACGCGACCCATATCGAGTATTTCCAAGAAAATGGTCAAGAGATGATTCGTTTTCAGATCCATCCCCACCAACGTAATATTCACGACACCGTAACCGTTGTTGCTCCCCTCATTGAACACCGCGATATCAAAAGCTCTAATGGTCAAAAACAAACTCGACCTGTAATTAAAACGCCGATTCAGCTCGGTGAACACAGTTGGGATATTGAACTTAGTCTTACAAATCGATCCCTCATGGGCTACCGAATGCTGGTAGGACGTAAAGCCCTACGCAAACGCTTTCTTGTTGATGTCAGTAAATCCTTTTTGCAAAGTCACCCTGATCACCCGGAGTCAAAATGAAAATTGCTATTCTCTCCCAAAATTCAAAGCTTTATTCCACCCGCCGTCTAAAGGAAGCGGCTGCCGAGCGGGGTCATGAGGTGCAGGTGATTAATTTTTTGCGCTGCTATATGAACATCACATCTCACCAGCCTTTCATCATGTACCAAGGCAAACGGCTGGATGATTTTGATGCGATTATTCCGCGCATTGGGGCATCGGCAACTTTTTACGGTAATGCGGTGGTGCGGCAATTTGAAATTATGGGGGTCTTTGCCGCAAATACTTCTCAAGCCATTTCTCGGTCTCGGGATAAGTTGCGATCGCTCCAGATTTTGGCACAGAAAGGTATTGGGCTACCGGTTACCGGCTTTGCCCATGCCACTGAGGATATTGAGGGATTGCTCGAAACAGTGGGTGGTGCGCCCGTTGTGATTAAACTACTCGAAGGGACTCAGGGCATTGGTGTGGTTTTAGCCGAAACTAAGCAGGCTGCGACTTCGGTAATTGAAGCTTTTCGGGGTTTAGATGCCAATATTTTGGTGCAGGAATTTATTAAAGAAGCGGGGGGAATGGATATCCGTTGTTTTGTCATCGGCGATAAAGTCGTGGCATCGATGAAGCGGCAGGGAGCTGAGGGGGAATTTCGCTCAAATCTGCACCGAGGTGGTAGTGCTGCAAAAATTAAGCTGACACCGGAGGAACGCAGTACGGCTGTGCGGGCAGCAAAAGCGATGGGTTTGAGGGTTGCAGGTGTTGATCTATTACGCTCAAATCATGGCCCTGTGGTGATGGAAATTAACTCTTCGCCCGGTCTAGAAGGGATCGAGAAAACATCCGGAGTTGATGTGGCAGGCAAGATCATTGAATATCTTGAAAAGAACGCTGCGCCTTCAAAAAATACTGATCGTATCAAATACTAAATTGGGATTTATAACTTATTGAAACCCCTTCCGGCCTTCGGCCACCTTCCCCAAGGAAGGATATCTAATCGAAAAAGAGCTGCAAAATATGAGGCAGGCGATCGCCCCAAGCTCTAATGCTGTGATTGCCATTGGGGTCTTCAACGACAAATAAATTTTGATGGTCTTGGTAGCCGTATTCTGTCTTGAGGAGATAAATCATTTCTTTAGTACGTCGCTGGGAACGAATTTCATAATTATTACTCGGATCGTTTTGTAACCCCCAACCCAGATAAATCTTTGGGCGAAGATTCGGTTCGAGCAAGGTTGTAGTTAACGCAAACATTAGTGCCGATTGTGCGAGGGGAATTGAAAACGCCCGGTCTAAATTGCTGGTGACATAACTCGGTTGGTCTAGGCCAATCCAAAAAGATGGTGATAAAGCAGCTACCTGCGGAAATTGGCGGGGATGTTTGCAAGCAGTATAGAAAGAAGCCAAACCACCACGGGAAGCGCCTAAAATTACGGTCGAATAGGGAATAGTGCGGTAATTTTCGTCAATAAATGGCTTTAAACCTTTAGCGAGATAGCGACTGTAATTTTCTAAGCCGCCGCCATCTTCTGGCACATGGGAATATTCATAGCGGCGATCGCCTGTACAGATTGCGACGACAATAATTTTTTTGAGTTGATCCCGCAGATAGAGCTGACTGAGCTGTTCTGCCATACGCCAACTTTTGCCAGACTCGCCATCGCCGAAAAAGATATCATCGCCATCGTTGCAATAGAGCACCGAATAATGGTCTGAGCTGAGGTCATAGTCACGGGGCACAAATACATGGATTTTGCGGGGCTGATCAAAATGTTCGCCGAAGCCCGATAGTTGCAATGCGTCATAGGTATGGAAAAAACCGCCCCAATGTCCGTGGTCGTGGAACCAAGCTTGTTGTCCGCCCTTTTCAAATGCGTCTGCCATTGCCGTTATCTTCGGGATGCGTTGCCAACGGTATATTATCCTGTTGTTCCCCACAGGGCGATCGCCCAAAGAGTGCGAACCATGAGAATTCGTGAAAAGAATTGTGCCCACTGCCAAAAGTTAGCAGCTATCTGCTACCGCATCCAATACGACGAAACGCAGCAATGGCAATTGGTTTGTCCTGACTGTTGGGAGAAACTGGCGAAAGATAATCCGTTTTATCGATATGGCGGCACTTGGAAAGCGAAGAAAAAGAAATAATAGGTCAACCCTAATGCCCTAGAGAAGCCAAAAAGTAGGATGAGTTAGCGAAGCGTAACGCATCAAAAGATTATTAATACAATAAAATCAAGAGGAATAATCAGCTCTTTCCCAACGCAGACACGATGGCAATTTTTGCAGATGGCACCAGCCTCAACCACGGTAAATACAAAATTTTGCGGGTATTAGGGGCTGGCGGCTTTGGCATTACCTATCTTGCGGAAAATCAAAAGACTCACGAAAAAGTTGTCATCAAATTCCTCAATGTGCAAGAGCTAATCAGCAAAGGTAAAGGCGCGACTTTTGGGGAACGACAAGAACGGTTTATTAATGAGGCGATCACCCTCGCGAAATTTGACCATCCCCACATCGTCAAAATGTACGAAATGTTTCGGGAAAAGCTAAACCCTAATCTTCAGGAAGACACAGGGGAAAAATGGCTCCATGGCATGGTGATGGAATATATCGACGGGCAAGATCTCATCGGCTATCTCCAGACAAAAGGGAATTTTTCCGAGACCGACGGACTACGCATTATTAAACAAATTGGTGATGCTCTTGCTCTGATTCATTCTAAAAATCATCTTCACCGCGATATCAAGCCTCAAAACATCATGCTGCGGAAAAACGGTGCGGCAGTACTGATTGATTTTGGTTTAGCGCGACAATTGAACTTTGCAGAGTCTGTCAGTGTTTCTGGTGGTTCGACTCCAGCCTTTGCCCCTCCAGAACAGTTAGCCCAAGCGATTGAGAAAAATAGACGGGGACGTTCTTCGCCAGCCCTTGATGTGTATAGTTTGGCCGCGACCCTCTACACCATTCTCGCAGTAAAGGAATCGCCCTTTATTCCTCTCGAAAACCCCATTATGACGGCATATCATATGCATCTTATGCAAATGTCATTTCCTTCCCCAAAAGACTTAAATCCTCAGATTTCTCAGCAAATAAACGATGCAATTTTAAATGGTATGGCATTGGAAGCATCTGATCGTTCTCAGTCAATACGAGAATGGTTATCTTTACTAGTGGAAGATCCTTGCAATACTAAAGCAGAAGGCAGAAAATCGAATGACATTGACAACAATGCGTCGATTCAAAAATTCATCAAGGAAGCTATAGCTCTTTACGAACTCAATAAATTTAGTGAGGCTGTTAATCAGTTAGATGCAGTAATTGAGCTTGCTCCAATGTATAGCGAAGCTTATAGCAAAAGAGGAATGTCCTATTTAGGCTTAAATAATTTTGAGTCGGCAATCTGTGACTGCAATCGAGCAATTGATATGGATCCAGAAATCGCAAGTTTTTATTTCAATAGAGGGACAGTATATCGAGCATCTCATCAATATGACTTGTCAATACAAGATTATCAAAAGGCAATAAGTATTCAGCCAACATACGCAGATGCATATAGTGAATTGGCAACAACTTATGCTTACACTCAGAATTATGATGAGGCTCTAAAACATTACAGCAGAGCTATCGAGTTAGATGGCAACCATATAAATTCATACAATAACCGAGGTAATATTTATCAAAATATAGGTAGATACGAAGAAGCCATAGCAGATCACCAAAAAGCTATTGCAGTAGATGCCACTTTTTGTTTTGCATACAATGGTTTGGGATGGTCATATGCTCAGATAGGCAACATTGAGGAAGCTCTTAAGCAATATGAAAGGGCTATTCATATTTATCCGGAGTATGCTCAAGTTTATTTAAACAGAGGGTTACTTTATTTTAATTCTCAAGAATATAACAAGGCGATCTCTGACTACAGTAAATTCCTTGAAATTGATTCAAATAATGTAGACGCATATATTTACAGAGGCGTATCTTATGAACGTTCTCAAGAATATAACTTAGCGTTATCTGATTTTGAATCTGCTTCAAAAATCAACCCGGATTTAGCTATTGCTTACTATAATCAAGGTGTTACATACAAGAATATGAATAGACTAAATGAATCTGTTTCTTGTCACTTAAAAGCACTAGATATCAATCCTCAATATATAGATACATACAGGGATTTGATTTACGTCTACAAATTACTCAATCAGCATCAAAATATTATCGAGTTAGCTAATAAATACATAGAACTAGAACTCTCTAATCTTGAGGAACTGTATCAAGCAAAAGGAAATGCATATAAAGAATTAAAAGAGTCCGAAGAAGCATTAAAAGCTTATGAGCAAGCAATAGCTGAAAATCCTCAGTATTATTTTGCGCATTGTGGCAAGGCAATTATTTATCGTGAGCAGAAGAAATATACTGAAGCAATTAATGAGATAAAGAAAACTATTAATTTGAATTCTAATTACTTCCCTGCATATAATGAGTATGGCTTGATTCTAGTAGAGCTAGAACAATATGAGGAAGCACTTTTAAACTTCTCAAAAGCGATTAGCCTTGATCCTAGTGACCCTAATGCATATAACAATAGAGGAAACCTTTATAAAGAGCAGAAAAAAGATTTTCATAAAGGCTTTCAGGATTATGACAAAGCTATTGAGTTAGACTCTGTTTTTTTTGCTGCTTACGCTGGTCGTGGCAATATTTATAGGGAATGGGGAGAATATGACAAAGCTCTACTGGATTGCAACAAAGCTATTAATATAAATCCTTATGATTCTAATTCTTTTGTTGCCAGAGCAAACGTCTACTACGACCTACATGAATGGGAAAAGTCGTTGAGTGATTACAATAAAGCTATCGAACTTAGTGAAGATAATTCATACGCATATTATAGTAGGGGTGTCTTGTATCTTCACGGATTAAATAAATCTCAAGAAGCTTTTGACAATTTTGTTAAAGCAGATAGTATAAAACCACAAGACCCAGACACATATGTTGGATTAGGTAATGTCTATACTCAGTGGAGAGATTATGAAAATGCACTGTTCTATTTAGACAAAGCTATAGAACTTGCTCCACAAGAATATGGTAGTTATCAGAGTAGAGCTAAGGTTTTCTATGAATTGAAGAAATATGCAAAATCTCTTGAAGATGCCCAGCGTACAATAGAACTAAATCCGAACTACGCAGATGCTTGGAATGGTAAAGGGGTTGTACATGAAATTCTAGGTCAATATGAAGAAGCAATTAGCAGTTATACTCAAGCTATTAAACTTCAACCAGAAGATGGTGTTTTTTATTATCATCGTGGTCTTACTTATAAAAAGCAGTTTGCTCCTTCAAGATATCCAGATTATTTGAGTAAAGCATTATCTGACTTTACACAAGCTGAAAGATTGTTTCGTGCTGCTGAAGATAATTACTGGGCAAATCAGGCTAGAAAATGCATTAAAGAGATTCAAGAATCTTCTGCTCGAATTCGTGCATGGAATAAAGATATTAAATAAATTTCAGATGGAATTTTTATATTTTTAACGATGTCAAATAGTGTTATCCTTCATTTCCTCAATAGTTCTCTACGAGCTCAAAATTACACCTATACAGAAAGAGCAATTTGTGTCATTGGCCGCGATGATACCTGCAATATCCAAGTCCCGACCACATCAGAATTTGGACTGATCTCCCGTAACCATTGCCTCCTCAACATCAACCCACCTCAAATCGCTATTCGAGATCTCGGTAGTAAAAATGGCACTTACGTTAATGACCAGAAAATTGGACAACGCCCCAAACATCTCACCCCAGAAGAAGCCAAACAGCTCCCCTACGTCGAAACCGAACTAAAAGATGGCGACACCATTCGCATTGATACCTTACTAATCCAAGTCAGTATCCCCACAACCCCCCCGTTAGAAGCCGACACCATACAGTTTCCCGAAGCCCAGCAGCAACAACAAACAGAACAAATCATCATTGCACCACCCCAAGGCAATTTGATGGATTTTGTTAAAGGTTGGCTAAAAAAGATAGTCGGTGGAGACAGACCCGCTCCCTCTCTCTTGCCGATTCAAGGTTATTTCCTCAGCGATGTCCTTGGCACAGGAGCATTTGGAGAAGTATATCTAGCAACCCATGATAAAACCCAGAAGCAAGTCGCCCTTAAAGTCATGTTGCCGGAGGTGGCGCAATATCCTCGCCAGAAAGAACAATTTTTACGGGAAGTCGAAAATACCAAACCGCTCAATCATCCCAACATTGTGCAATTAATGGACTATGGCTTTTCAGAGGGAATTTTTTACTTCACCCTCGAATATTGCGCAGCCGGAAACCTCGAACAATATTGCACTGACCGCACCCAACCCCTCACTGTCTCCGAAGCCCTCGATATCACCCTACCGATTTTAGATGGCTTGTACTATGCCCATAACATCGAAGTCCCCTTTGTGAAAAAACGAGATGGCGGTCTGGGAAAAGGAAAAGGCTTAGTCCATCGCGACCTTAAACCCAGCAATATTCTACTCACTCGACAAGACGGCAAACTCATCCCAAAAATTGCCGACTTTGGTATTGCAAAAGCATTTGATCAGGCAGGCTTAAGTGGCTTATCTAGGAGTGGACAACATCTTGAAGGGACATTTCAGTTTATGTCTCGCAAACAGATCATGGAATTTAAATATGCTAAACCCGATACCGATGTGTGGGCAGCGGCAGCTTGTTTGTATTATTTGCTGACTTTGCAATATCCCCGTGATTTTCAAGGCGATCCATTACTCACCGTTCTCCAAACGAAACCCATTCCCCTCCAACGTCGTAACCCTCAAATTCCGACGGCGATCGCTCAAGTGATAGACCAAGCTCTTCAAGATGAAAATAATCTGTATTTCCAAGATGCTCTGAGTTTTAAGCAGGCGCTCCTGAAAGCAAATTCACATTAAAGTTACTGTGTTCATGTCGGATTCTTCGATAATTTTTGACGATGACTATTCTTGTTTATCTTCTGCGATACGAAATTAGCTGAGACAGAGGAAAAGGCGATCACCACCATATTTTTTACTTGTTTCGAAGCAGTGGCTTAGTGGGTCATTGTCGTAATGACATTTGCAGGTAAATCTTGATAAAGCGGCGTGCTGAGATAACGTTCACCATAGCTCGGCTGAATCACGACGATTAATTTGCCCTCATTTTCTGGACGTTGGGCAACTTTAATACCTGCACAGATTGCTGCACCAGTCGAAATCCCAGACAAAATTCCCTCATCCCGCGCTAACCGACGACCGTATTCAATCGCTTCATCGTCAGTTACGGCAACAACTTCATCGATCAGCTCTTGCTTTAAAACACTCGGAATAAAACCCGCCCCAATCCCTTGAATTTTATGAGGCCCCGGCTTGCCGCCCGAAAGGACTGGACTATTGGCCGGCTCGACGGCGATCGCCTGACATTCAGGCTTGTACTTTTTCAGGACATCAGCAATTCCTGTAATCGTGCCGCCAGTACCGACACCCGCCACAATCATATCGACTTTACCTTCCGTGTCCTCCCAAATTTCGAGGGCGGTCGTTTTGCGGTGGGCATCGGGATTAGCGTTGTTATTAAACTGCTGCAACATGTAGGCATCAGGCAAACTATCCACAATTTCCTGCGCTCGCGTAATACAAGCACTCATACCCGCATCGCCAGAAGTCAGTTCGAGCTGTGCACCGTAGGCCAAAAGCATTGCTCTTCGTTCAGTACTCATGGTTTCCGGCATGGTGAGAATGAGCTTATAGCCCTTTGCGGCTGCGGCCATCGCTAAAGCAATACCCGTATTACCAGAAGTTGGCTCCACCAAAATGGTCTTACCCGGTGTAATTTCTCCTGCCGCTTCCGCCGCCTCGATCATATTGACCCCAATACGATCTTTGACCGACGCCGCCGGATTCATCCCCTCAAGCTTCACCACTACCTGAGCAACACAATTTTCCTGCTGGGCAATGCGATTGAGTTGCACAAGGGGCGTTTTTCCCACTAACTCGGTGATATTTTTAGCGATTCTCATAGTGTCGGTTCGATGCCGGCGACGGGCTGGAAAAGTAATGCTTTTTATTATAAGTGTCACCCCCGTTCAAGATTGCGGATTATCTCACCATCAAAAGCGCGGGTTCCCCGACAATGACAAGACCGACAAAATGCTTTTGTTTTGGAAATCTTTGCGTTTATGGGCTTTGCCAGTATATTAATCAGGTCACAAAAATTGGATTGAACTGGACTAAAAATTATGGCGAAATTAGAGGCTTTGATTTTTGATGTGGACGGCACCCTCGCCAATACAGAAAAAGATGCCCACCGCGTCGCTTTTAATCGCGCTTTCGCCGATGCTGGATTAGGTTGGGACTGGTCTGTAGAGCTGTATGGCAAGTTGCTCAAGGTCGCTGGCGGTAAGGAAAGAATTCGGTTTTATATCAAAGATTGGCAGCCAGAAATGCCTGAAGTGGAAGATCTAACAGAGTTTATTAAGGGTCTCCACGCCAGCAAAACAAAGCATTATTGTGATCTACTCGCTAATGAAGTTCTACCTTTGCGTCCCGGTGTGCGTCGCCTAATTAATGAAGCTCGCGAAAAAGGTATTCGTTTGGCGATCGCCACTACGACGACTCCGGCAAATGTGACAGCCCTCGTAACTCATTCCCTTGCGCCGGATGCAATGGATTGGTTTGAGGTGATTGCTGCGGGTGATATGGTTCCCCAGAAAAAACCCGCCCCCGATATTTTCCTCTACGCCTTAGAAAAGATGAATCTCAATGCCGATCAATGTGTGGCGTTTGAAGATTCTGGTAATGGCTGGTTGTCGGCAAGAGATTCTGATTTAACGACCGTTGTGACGGTGAATAATTACACTGAAAACCAAGATTTCACTGGCGCAGATCTGATTCTGAGTAACCTCGGTGAACCATACGAGCCTTTTACTGTCATTTCTGGTGAAGTTGGCGAAAAGAGTTATTTTGATGTGGAATTAGCCGCAGATTTACTCAGCCGAAAAAGTAGTACTTGATTGACCTGATTTTCGCTGAAATTATTGTCACTTACCAAAATGAGACTTTGGCTCCCATCTGCAAGTTTGGGGCCAAGGGTCATCCCTTCTAAATTATCTAGACCAATGCCAATGGTTCTGAGGTCAAACAGTAGCGTCTTTTGCATTGGCGTAATGGTGTCGGCAAGTTCAGGAATTGACTCGATGCGCGATGTGTCAGTGGCATTGCCAATGGTGGTTTGAAATAATTTTGCGCCAGCGCCACCAACGCCATAGGTGCGTTCCAAACTCAGTAAATAACCTTCCTTCGGTAAAGCAATTAACTCCACTAAGCCATTAGCCACAACGCCTTCTGGAGTGGGCTCTAGGGGATAAAGATGTTCGCCAATCAGAACTGGATTACCGATGGGATTAATGACATAGTGCAGGACACGAATCGGCTGTGAAATATTCTCGGGAGAATTGTCTTGGGTGAGTGAAGACTCCGGCGCAACAAATAACCGAAACGGATCTTCCGGAGCCATCGACGGTGCACCAAGACTTAGGGCTTCAAATCCTAGATTATCCCTGACACCTTGCTGGGGAGTTTGAGGCAAGAAACGCGCTGGAATACGTAAATCACCAATTTCTTGACCGTCTAAGCTGAACTCTTTGACAAAGGGATTAATCCGCTGTTTGGTTACGCCCTCGCTGGAGATGAAGATCGAATTTCGCGGTGATAAGTTTAAGCCTTCTGGATCGATGGTGCCGTTAGCAAAACTATTGCCTTCTGCATCAGTAAGAGTTACAACTTTTTGAAATTCAACATTATCAATCTGCGGAATCACGCCGGATTCGTCTAGCTTAATATTTAGCTCATAAAAACGGGCGGGGTCAAAACCAGAACGGTCATCACTAAGGGCATAAAAAATCCCTCGCCGAGGGTCGTAATTTATCGCCGATAGGCCACCAATTTTTGTGCCTTCAAAGCTGCTATTGAGGATATGATATTCGTCGAGAAATTCAACGGATAGGTTGTTGAGAAAGGTGCGGGGATTAGTTGGCGTAGCTTCTGGTACGGTCGTTGTGCAGCCTGAGATAAAGAGCAAACTACATACACAGGCAAAAATAGAGGTCAAAAAGCGCGGCGATCGCCCGAAACGGCTAAACATGAGCACAACCTAAAAGCTAGACAGAGCAAAAATAAGCAAGAAAAAAGGGGGATAGTCCCCCAATAAAGTTAACAGATGTCATTTAGTTGTGACTCTAAATTTCACCATAGGCACGATCAATGAGACTCTTGGCGATCGTTTGTGTGCCTGTGTGCTCGTAGTAGTTAGTGCTGGCATCGATAAACGCGGCCACGTAGTCGAGCTTATCGTCGGACACTTCGATGATTGTTTTGATGTGATCCATCACATTTTCGGGCGTCAAACCACGAGCTGTGACAAAACCATCCATCCACTCTTTCATCGAGTCAAAGCTGTTATTGATGAAGTCTAGTTTGCCAGCATCACCGTTCCCCGGAATGAACTTGCTAATCCGAGCAAAGGCCGGGTTATTCGACAGTTCGCCACTCGAAAGATTATGAATCGTCTGTTGAACCTTCTGGAGAAAATCTGGACCAAGGGGAATCAAACCATCCACACAAACGAGGGTCGCTAAGCGCATAATCTCTTCGCCGCTATAGTTGCCCACTGCTCCCATAAAATCACCGATACTATCGCCGGGAATACCGTTAATTTTGCAGTAACAAGTAATTTCCGCGACAAGTTTCAAACTTAAATCGATCGCCTGGGCTTTGTCTGCACTGGGGGTAACTTTTTTCATAAAGCCACCGACAAGGGGAATGCGATCGCCTACTTTATTCGCCAGAGCCGCGGCCGCAAGGGCTTTATCTGCACGATCTACCGTCTGGTAAATCCACATTGCCCGTTGGTAACCTTGGTCTTTGTCCGAATAGAGCACAATGGCGCGATCGCGGATGGCCTGCACCATCTCCGGATCATCTTCGCCGGTTACTTCTGTGACCATGTTGTCGAAGCCGACAATGTTTTTCCATTCTCCCGGCACGGCAAAATCAAGACCATTGAGCATCATGGTCGTAATATTGCGGCGAGGTAGCTCGTCCATTAGTTCGACGATGGATTCACTCATAAAAACTCCTAATTGTTGTCAATCAAATGTGGTTAATAGCTGGTGGATGCAAAAGACCTCTATAGAAGTCCCTTAAAGCTTTTTCTTTGGGTCAAGGGGCATGCTGTTGGTTTTTCAACTTGTCGAAACCCCTTCCGCCTTCGGCACCTTCCCCAAGGAAGGATGTTTGTCAGAACTCTAAGAGCAAGGCAGAAAATTTAACGGGTTGATGAGCCTTTCCACCAACCCACTCGTATTGCCTCAATGTCTATAAGCTCGAAAGTCCTTTTAAATCAACTTTACCGAGCCATGCTTTACGATCTGCATCCGTAAAAGAATCATCCCGCGACATCACTTTCACTTGGTAGCGATCGCCGACGAGAACGGCATGGGCTTTTTTGCCTTGAGCCACGAGGGGAAAACCAGAAACCTGATCCTTGGCACCTTCAAATTTGCTGCGTGCCGTTAAGTTTGTGACGGTATCAGAAATGGAGATCTTTGCCATCTCTGTGCCTTTTTTCGACAGTTTTACTTCAGCAAATCCTTCTTTCTCTTGGGTGTAGGTCACATCAAAATCAGACCCTGTACCCTCTGGGAAAAATTTATTAAAGGCACTGCCTTTCTGGGGCGGTAGACCTGCAATATCTTTCATGGCAGAAGCCGGAGCTTCTTCTGTTGCAGCAGGTGTTTCGGCCACCTCTTCAGTGCTAGGGGGTGTCGCTGCGGGAGTTGACTCAGTTTTTGGTGTCGTTGTCGTTGTGGTTGTGGAGCCACTGGAGCCTGAGCCTGTACTCACTGGTGGTGGAGCTGGTGTTCCGCAGGCGGTTAATAAAAAGACGGTTAACAAAAGCGGCGCGATCGCCCGGTGAATTGGTCTAATGTCCATATTTCCAGAAACAACTTAACGTCGTAATTACCTCCAATTGTGGCGGGACTTTTTACGGATCACTCAAAAAATTAACAATCTGGCAAGAACTCAAACAATTGATCACTAGGGGGAGAAACCCTTCGATAGGTTGCGATACAAGCTTTTGGCGGAGTCAACATGTCATACTTTGAAGATATGTAACGCTAAATCTTCGGCAATATGCAGCTTTTCCCGCCATTTTCACGTCCTAAAGCCCCCCTCGATGGTTGGTCGCTAGAGGGCCGTGATCCGCAAACAATTCAGCAGTGGATGCCCATTTGGGAATGGCTGTATACCTATTATTTTCGAGTGCAAACCAGTGGCTGGGAGCATGTTCCAAGCGATGAAAATGTCTTGGTGGTCGGCTCCCACAATGGCGGTCTAGCCGCGCCGGATATGTGGATGATGATGTACGACTGGTTTAAGCGCTTTGGCACAGAGCGTCTGACCTACGGTTTGATGCACCGCAATATCTGGACAGTATTTCCTGAACTAGCAAAGTTTGCGGTAAAAACAGGGGCTTTAGAAGCTCACCCAAGGATGGGTATTAAGGCGTTAAAGGCTGGGGCGGATGTGTTGGTTTATCCCGGCGGTGGACAGGATGTTTTTCGCCCCCACGGCGATCGCCACAAGATTTATTTTGCGGAACGGCGGGGCTTTATCAAGTTAGCGCTGCGCCAGAGTGTACCGATTGTGCCGGCAATTTCTTGGGGTGCCCACGACAGCATTTTTGTGATTGACGATATTTATGACGAGATGAAGCAGTTTCTACAAACCTTCAATTTGCCGTGGCTCTTTGGCATCGATCCAGAGGTTTTCCCGGTGTATCTCGGTTTACCGTGGGGTTTAGCCTTTGGCCCTTTCCCAAATTTTCCGTTACCAACCCAGATGCATACCCGCGTTTGCCCTATTATTCGTTTCGAAAGATATGGCCGCCAAGCGGCAACTGACCATGATTATGTGGAGGCTTGTTATCAGCAGGTTCTAACCTCAATGCAGGCGGAACTCGATCAACTCATTGCAGAGGTTGAAGGTCATTAGAATTTTTGAAAAGGCAAAAATAGCAGAGGTGAATGGGTAGTGTTCTCAGAGCTGCCGATTACCAGTGACATATCACTCTAAATTTTGATGGTCTTTCCCTTCGTTTCCGTATCTCCGTGTCCCCATCCCGCCCTTAAAGATTTCAAGCTCACACAAGAGATCTACGAACTTGAAGGATAGGCGATCGCCGGTGACTGGAGTAGATGAGAAATCTGCTGTTGGGTTTGCCATTCACCGAATAATGCCCCCTGTCCAAAGGCGCAATTGAAACTACGGGCGAGGCGACGTTGGGTTGAGGTCTGGATATCCCGCACCAAAATATCTAGATCCAAACTCTGAGCAAGATGCACAAGAGCCTCAAATAATGCCACTTCCGAATCCTGCACCTCGGTCGCATTTTTGAGGAGTGTTGCTTCCAGAATTACCCCTTCAATGAATTGGTGGTACTGGGGATTGAGAACGAGACTTGTTTCACCGAAGTGACTGAGGTAGAGGTGTACGCCAAGAGTTTTTAATTGGGTTAGGTGTTGGCGGACTTCTGCGGCGATTTCACCCTTTTGCTTTTCGCGAAATTCAATGATGAGCTGATCATAGTTGCAGTTGTAGATTTCTGGCATATCGGTGATCAACTGAATGAGCTGCGGATCACGCAATTGGGCACTCGACATTGCCATGCGCAACTTGAGAGATGGCGCTGCCGAAGTTTGTTGCCATTGTTGTAGGTCGCGGCAAGCCCTTTCTAAACCCCAACAGAGTATGGGACGACTAATGCCGATATCCGTGGCGATCGCCAAAAAATAATCAGGGTCTATCCAACCATCGCGTGGATGCTGCCAATGGATCTGTGCGGCAACGCCTGCCCACGACTGGGTGTCTAAACTAAAAATAGGCTGGTAGCGCATGACCAACGTTTCCGCGGCGATCGCCTCCCGTAAATCCTGTTCTAGATGGCGACGATGGAGGACTTCTGTCTGGAGCTTGTGGTCAAAAATTTCCGACCGCGATCGCCCCCGAGATTTCGCTTGATACATTGCCACATCGGCATCGCGCAATAGTGCATCGGGAGTTTGATAATCACTGGAGCCTTGCACAATGCCGATACTGGTATTTACAAAAATATCTTGACCCGCCAATGGAAACGGTTGCTGGAGCACTTCATGGATGCGGTGGGCGATTTGGATCGCGTAACTTTCGTGGTGAATTTCATCCAACAAAATGACAAATTCATCCCCACCCAATCGCGCTAGGGTATCCGTTTCCCGCAAAAAATCCTGCACTCGCGTCGCAAAGGCTTTGAGTAACTGATCGCCCACTTGGTGACCGAGGCTGTCATTAATCCATTTGAAGTGATCGAGATCGAGAAACAGTACGGCAAAATTGTAGACCGGGTAGCGCTGATGATGTTTTAGAGATTGCTGGAGACGTTCTTGTAGTAAAGAGCGATTCGGTAAATTTGTGAGGGGATCGTACAAAGCGTCGTGAATGAGCTGGGCTTCCATGTTTTTGCGATCGCTAATATCCACCATCTGCCGAATAACGTGGAGAGGTTCTCCCGCCGCCGTTTCCACTAACACAGCCTGCATTAGCGTGTGAATAGTGCGACCATTTTTGGCGACGTAGCGTTTTTCCCGCTGAAACTGTTTGATCTGTCCGCTTTGTAGCTCTTGATTTTGACGTAAATCCTCCGCTACATCTTCAGGATGGGTTACCTCAATCAGACTTTTACCCTGTAGCTCATCTAGGTCGAAGCCGAGAGTCTTGCACCATGAGGGGTTAATTGCTTCGTAATGACCCTCTAAATCGGTAATCGCCATGCCAATGGGGGCAAGATTAAAGGTTTGCCGAAATTGAAAATCCCGTTGGTGGAGATGGTCGGCGGCAGCGCGGCGTTCTGTCACATCGGTTTGGATACCAATGAAGTGGGTTAAATAACCCTTGTCATCTCGAACGGGAAAAATCCGCAGGTCATTCCAAAATAGGTCGCCAGTTTTACGGTAATTGCGTAGCTGTACCTGACAAGGCTGACCTCGCAAAATAGCATTTCTTAGCTCATCCAGAGCTGGTTGCTGGGTTTCCTGACCCTGCAAAAAACTACAGTTTTGACCAATAATTTCTGAGGTTTCGTAGCCGGTAATTCGGGCAAAACCTTCACTGGCATAAATAATTGGATTGTTACTTTGCTGTGGATCGGTAATGACAACGCCCTGCTCAATGGCATCGATCGAGCGTTGCAGTAAATTCATATTTTGGGTTTGCTGTTCTCGGCTGATCGCTGTTGCCAAAATGTTGGCGATCGCCTGTAAAAAGTGGATTTGGTCTCGGGAAAATTGCCGCGCTTCTAAGCTATAAACGGCTAAAACGCCCCACGGGCGATCGCCTCTACCCACTAACACCCCTACACCGCTGACGATACGGTGATTGTGTAGCAAAGGTTCTCCCTTAAAGCGAGTTTCCACGCGCAGATCTTCGATGGTGATCGTTTCTTGGTGGGCGAGAATATAACCTACGTGGCTTTGGGTGGGTTGTTTGCTGACAGTCACTAATCCAATCAGATCCTGCGCCCAGCCGTAACCCGCCTCCAGAAGACAGCTGGCCGTATTCGGTTGGGCACGATAGAGACAGGCAAAAGGCAGTCCCAAAATACGGGCGATCGCCGTCACACTTTGGCAAAACAATTTATCGAGCTGACCGGTTTCTAGACTTAATTGTCCGAGGCGAGCAATCGTTGATTGTTGTTTGGCTTTATTGCGTAATTTTTGTTCCGTTAAAACCTGCTCACTTTCATCATCGATAAACATCAAAATCTGGTCTGGCTCTAGGTAAACATAATCAACTTTGAGATAGAGCTGGAGATGGGCAAATTCGAGGTGATAGGTGTTAGAAGTGTGGGATTCGTAGCAATCAATGAGATAACGATAGAGCGCAGGCAAACCTAAAAAGAGCTTATCTGGCGAATGACCAATGGCAACGGTTTGATGGTCAAGATTGTCCCGACTAAAGCGTGCCGCAGCGGGATTAAAATCAATGAGCTGTAGCGTTCCATCAATAAATTGCCAGCTATAGCAAGGCATTGGCAACGCAAAATACTGCTGATATTGCTGACTATACTGGTGGTCAAATTGTTCTTTTAGCTCATGGTACTGGTGCATTGCCTCGTGATATTTTTTGAGGGTTTGTACCATCGTTGCCTCGCTAGACTCGATCTGCTCTGCTTGCTCGTGAAGTGCGGCGATCGCCCCACAGTACGACTGAAGTAACAGGAACCATAGGGGATTTTCTGGAGCAGGAGTATGACGAGAAGCAGCTTGAGACATCGATACCTTAATTTTGTACTGTCCTTAAAAAATCATTAAACTAGGAGAAAGTCCGTATTTTTACGGAGCATTGCAATACTATTTGTTGTGATTTTTGCTCTAAAGTTTGGACACACCAGAAACAATTTAATTAATACTCTTAACTGCAAAATACATTAAAGAAGTAAAGGTCGATTAAATTATCTTAATGTTTGCTTGCTATAGAGACTTTTAGATTAAATCTACATTCAATGTTAGCAAACTGTATTGGGCTATTTTTAGGAGAATTTTGGTGAGCTGAGTTTTTTTGTCTCTTTGAAAATTGACTTTTATACGGATTTTTTAAGTTTAAAAAGAAAACATCAAGGTGCAATAAAATAAAAAACTTTAAAAATAAAAAACAAGGTTTTCATTCGTTTATGCTTTCTAGTCGAGTTGGGGCATTTCCCAAATGAGGTCGTTCTGGCACTGCACCACAACCTACCAAGGACATCAATCGTGGGTGCGGGCGATCGCCGTGAGTCCAGCAAAGGATTTTTTTGTGACGGCCAGTGGCGATAAAACAGCAAAAGTTTGGCAATTCAATCGACCGGAGGCAGTTTACACCTTTGGGGGGCACCGCTCATGGTTGCGTTGTGTGGCAGTGCAATTTGACGGCACTGTTGTCGCGACGGGAGGCAACGAAGAGACAATTGAGCTGTGGGAACCTCGTACAGGGGAAAAACTATCCCAACTGTCCGGCCATAAGGATTGGGTGCGGGCGCTGTTGTTTGAGCAGCACACTTTGATTAGTGCATCCCAAGATAAAACGATTAAAATCTGGCAACCGAATAGTACAAACGAGGCGATCGCCACATTATCCGGCCATGACCATTGGGTTGTGAGTTTAGCCGTCAGTGCCCCACAACAAATTCTCGTGAGCGGCAGCAAGGATCAAACCGTTCGGTTGTGGTCTTTATTTAGTAATCAAGTCCTTAAAGTTCTCGTTGGCCACAAGGCAGAAATTCTTGCAACAGCAGTACATCCTTCCGGTAAGTTTGCCGTCAGCGCCGATGCCGATGGGGTTGTGAAATTTTGGTCACTACAGGAGCAACGACTTCTACAAAGTTTCCATGCCCACGAGCAAGCTGTAAACAGTATTTGTTTTAGTCGTGATGGCAAGCTTTTTGCGACTGGTTCCCAAGATAAAACTATTAAAATATGGCAACTTAAAACTGGAAAGGCGATCGCCACTTTAACAGGCCACCAAGGTTGGATTTGGTCAATAAGCTTTTTGCCCAATAGCTACAATCTTTTAAGTGCTAGTTGGGATACAACTATTAAATATTGGCAGTATCAGGCATCAAAAAATAAGCAGTAAAAATTCCGAGAGTTGAGAAATATTTTAAAAGTAATTTAAAGCAATTCCGCTTGTTTGATGAAAACACGAAAAGTACGATTAAATCTTTATTTTAAAAAGTATCTTTTAGCAAGGGAAGTAAGTCATAAACGATCATCGCACTATCAAGCATTCCCTCTCTAGGACTCACTAACCTGAGGGCAACGATAGAACAATGTAAATAGCAAAAGTGTGTTTATAAGGGTTGACTACCTCTTGAGATGACGATGTTTTTTTCATATATATCCAAAGGAGGTTTAAAAAAAAGTGCGAACCTTCTTTACTTGAAAAAGGCAGATTAATTCTCTATTCACAATCCTTTTGTTCAACATCTATGGTTTCAGCAAATACTTCAGATCGAATTTTAGTGGTGGATGACTCCCCCGATAATCTGCTGTTAATCCAAAGCATTCTAGAGAATGAAGAATTGGATTTGGTAACGGCAACTAATGGCACTGAAGCCCTCGAACTCGTCGAAAAAGAATCGTTCCAGTTAATTTTGCTCGACGTGATGATGCCCGATATTGACGGCTTTGAGGTGACGCGTCGTATTCGTAGCAATGAATCTTTGCCCTACATGCCAATTTTGCTGATTACGGCCCATGCTCAACCCAGTGTGGCATTAGGTTTGGACATTGGTGCGGATGATTTTATTCGTAAGCCTGTCGAAATTGATGAATTAGTCGCACGGGTACGTTGTCTACTCCGCCTCAAACACACCGTAGACGAGAAAAATGCGATCGCCCTACAACGGGAAGATTTTGCCTCACGCCTGACCCACGACATGCGTACGCCTTTAATCGCCGCAGATCGTATGTTGAATTTGATGATGAAAGGCGCCTTGGGTGAACTATCAGATTCGATGATCGAAATTTTGCAAACCATGTCCCGCAGTAATGCCAACCTGTTGGAAATGGTGAACAATATTTTGGAGGTCTACCGTTATGAATCAGCGCAAAAGACTTTTCACTTTAGTAAAACGAATCTAAAAAAAGTTGTTAATAATGTCATTCAAGAGTTGCAACCCCTCGCCATTGACAAAAAGATTTCCCTTGAAATGTCTGTGCCTTCCCATCCGGTCTGGATTGAAGGCGATCGCCTAGCCTTGCACCGGGTAATCACGAACCTAGTCAGTAATTCAATTAAGTTTACAAATGACGGCTTTGTCAAAGTAGAACTGAGCTACGAAGACACCAATAAAATTTTGGTTAAAGTGAGCGATAGCGGCGCGGGCATTGCTTTGAGTGACCAAGCAGAAATTTTCGAACGATTCCGTCAGGGTAAGCATTTCAAGGGCGGTAGTGGTCTCGGATTACACCTTTCGCGACTCATTATTAAAGCTCACCAAGGTGAAATTTCCTTCCAATCAAAACCCAAGCAAGGGACTAGCTTTTTTATTACTTTGCCGACATATCAGAGCACTCGGACGAGTAACGCCAGCGAGGAGGAATAAAGGATGTATCATTGAAGACCGTGATTTAATTTATTTCAGTATTTCAGACACATGAGTAAAGGCACTCTCTTCGACAAAGTTTGGGATTTACACACCGTTAAGGTGCTGCCTTCTGGTCAAACACAACTATTTATCGGACTACACCTGATCCACGAGGTCACCAGTCCCCAAGCCTTTGCCATGCTGAGAGAGCGCGGTCTGAAAGTGATGTACCCCCAGCGCACGGTCGCCACAGTCGATCACATCGTGCCCACCTCGGATCAAGCCCGTCCCTTTGCGGATCCGTTGGCAGAGCAGATGATGCAGGAGCTGGAAAAGAATACGCAAGAAAATGATATTCGCTTCTACAATGTCGGTTCTGGTAGTCAAGGTATTGTCCATGTAATTGCGCCAGAACAGGGTTTGACGCAACCGGGCATGACGGTAGCCTGCGGTGATTCCCATACCTCTACCCACGGTGCTTTTGGGGCGATCGCCTTTGGTATTGGTACCTCCCAAGTGCGGGATGTCCTTGCTTCTCAAACATTGGCCTTAGCAAAACTGAAGGTTAGAAAAATTGAAGTCAATGGCGATTTGCAACCCGGTGTCTATGCCAAAGACGTCATTTTGCACATCATCCGAAAGCTTGGCGTCAAAGGTGGCGTGGGTTTTGCCTACGAATATGCCGGTAGCACCTTCGAAAAAATGTCGATGGAAGAGCGCATGACCGTTTGTAATATGGCGATCGAAGGCGGTGCTCGTTGTGGCTACGTGAATCCCGATCAAGTGACCTACGACTACCTCAAGGGTCGTGATTTTGCACCGAAAGATGGGGACTGGGACAAGGCGATCGCCTGGTGGGAAAGCCTTCGCAGCGATGACGATGCCGAATACGATGATGTAGTCACCTTTGATGCCGCGGATATTGCGCCCACTGTTACTTGGGGCATTACACCCGGTCAAGGTATTGGCGTTGATGAGCCAGTTCCCACGACAGATACGATGCCTGCTGACGAACAAGCCCTTGCTCGCGAAGCCTACAAGTACATGCAGCTTGAACCGGGTAAGCCCCTCCAAGGCACTAAGATCAATGTCTGCTTTATTGGTAGTTGTACTAATGGTCGTTTAAGCGATCTCCAAGAAGCTGCCAAGTATGCCCAAGGTCACAAAGTGGCAGAAGGGGTCAAAGCCTTTGTTGTTCCGGGTTCGGAGCGCGTTAAGGTCGCTGCGGAAGCAGAAGGTTTAGACAAAATTTTCACCGAAGCAGGCTTTGAATGGCGCGAACCGGGTTGTTCGATGTGTTTGGCGATGAATCCCGACAAGTTGGAGGGTGATCAAATTAGTGCATCCTCTTCTAACCGCAACTTTAAAGGTCGCCAGGGTTCTTCCACAGGTCGGACTTTACTAATGAGTCCTGCAATGGTTGTGGCTGCCGCAATTAAAGGTGAAGTGAGCGACGTTCGCGAATTAGTCTAAAAACAACATTAAATAATAGATAACCTTCGAACTGAAATGATCTAGTTAGTGGATTGTTTCAGTTTTAGTTTGGAAAATTTTACGCGAGGGTTTATTATCCTGCGAGGGCAATATTTGCTGCTTAGGTTGATGCTCCGAGCTTACCCTTATTGACCGTATTTTCTAGAAAAAATCGCTACATTAAACATAGACAACCTTGAAGAATGCTATGCAAATTTATCTTGATTACTGTGCGACAACACCACCCCATCCATTGGTGTTAGAGAAGGTTCAGGAAGTTTGCACGGCGGAATGGGGGAATCCATCGAGTTTGCACCAGTGGGGAAATCGAGCAGCGACGCTACTGGAAATGGCAAGGATGCAAGTAGCTGGTCTAATTGGAGCGTCAAATCCAGACACAATTTTATTTACTGCCGGAGGAACTGAGGCTGATAACCTCGCCGTTTTTGGAATTACGGAGCAGTTTCAAACGCCCCAACATCTGATTATTTCTAGTGTTGAACATCCGGCGATCGCCAAGCCTGCGGATTATCTTGAAACCAAAGGTTGGCAATTAACGCGCTTACCTGTTGATCATTATGGGCGAGTGAATCCAATTGATTTCGAACGAGCGATTCAACCGAATACCGTTTTAGCGTCGATTATTTATGGTCAAAGCGAAGTGGGTACACTACAACCCATCGCCGAATTAGGGGCGATCGCCCGCAAGCACAACATCATTTTTCATACGGATGCAGTGCAAGCAGCGGGTCGAATTTCCATTGATGTCGATACTTTGCCTGTAGATTTACTGTCCTTGTCGAGCCATAAAATCTACGGTTTGCAGGGGACCGGGGCTTTATATGTGCGTTCTGGCTTGCAGCTCCAACCTCAACTATTTGGTGGTGGCCAAGAAAATAAATTACGGTCTGGCACACAGGGGCTACCGGGAATTGCAGCGTTTGGGGTTGCCGCTGAACTTGCTGCCGAAAATTTGGCTACCGAATCCGTAAGATTACAAAATCTACAAAAACTCTGCTTTGAGCTGTTTACTGATTGCGAACATTTGCAACCAACTGGCGATCGCCAGAACCGTTTGCCCCACCACATTAGTTTTGTTATTCGGGACGATTCACCCTTAAAAGGGCTGACGGGTAAAAGTATTGTGCGTCAACTCAATCTAGCTGGTATCGGCGTTAGCGCTGGCTCTGCTTGCCATAGTGGCACCTTAAGTCCTAGTGCCATTCTGAAAGCAATGGACTATTCCGATGCTGCGGCTCTTTCGGGAATTCGCTTATCTTGCGGTGCTCAAACTCAACCAGAGGATATAGAATGGACGGCGATCGCCCTTAAGCAGATTCTCAGACAACAAGTGGCGGGACTGCTCCTCACATAAACTTTTTATCCAAATCTATGTCTTCGGATTCCAGCAAGGATAACCCTTTAAACTTTGATCGACAAAGCAAGCATCAATCGCAACATTACCAAGAAAAAGAGTTTTACGTGTTGTACCTGTATGTTGCTGGTAAAACGAGTAGCTCCCGGCGAGCCATCAAACAACTCCACAGTATTTGCAACGAATACTTAGCCGGACGCCATGAAATTCGTGTAATTGATATTTATGAGCATCCCGAGCTGGCCGAGTCTGACCACATTGTGGCAACACCGACGCTAATCAAAAAATTACCGCCACCATTACGAAAATTAATTGGTGACTTGTCTGACCGCGAAAGCTTATTAATTGGGTTAGATATTTGGTAGGGGGCAATAGGTGACAGTATCAGCGGTATACTGACTACGTCGTATTTTGAGTTCGGACAGGCTGCTATGGCAGGGGGAAATCCTGAGGCAAATTTATCCCGTTGGTTAACCTTTGTTGGTATTGCAATTACAGGGGTATTTGTGGCGATCGCCGTCGGTGCTCCTCTCCTCGAAAATATTGGCTGGCTGAAAGACCCTCTCGATTCCCTTAGTTTTCCTATCCACGAACCGCCCAGTTGGGAACATTGGTTTGGCACCAGTCGCCAGGGTTATGATGTTCTTTCCCGTACCTTGTTTGGTACCCAGGCGGCGCTCAAGGTTGTTTTACTCGCTACCAGTTTGAGCCTTGTTCTCGGCGTGCCTTTGGGTATGATTAGCGGTTATTTTGGTGGCAAAGTTGACCGTGCCTTGCTATTCCTGATGGATACGATTTATACGCTGCCAGGTTTGCTGTTGTCGGTAACCTTGGCTTTTGTGGTCGGAAAAGGAGTCTTTAACGCGGCGATCGCCCTTAGTATTTCCTACGTTCCCCAGTATTTTCGTGTGGTTCGTAACCGCACCACTAGCGCTAAAACAGAACTATTTATCGAAGCCGCCCAGGCTATGGGAGCCACACCCAGCCGAATTCTGTCAAAGTATTTATTCCTCAACGTCATTCAGAGCGTACCTGTTCTGTTTACCCTAAATTCTGCCGATGCAATTTTGATTTTAGGTGGCCTTGGATTTCTTGGATTAGGTTTACCCGACGGAACACCCGAATGGGGTCATGACCTACGTTTAGCCCTTGATGCTTTGCCGACAGGAATTTGGTGGACAGCACTTTTTCCGGGATTGACCATGACAACAATGGTTATGGGCTTATCACTCATGGGCGAAGGTTTAAACACATGGCTTAATCCCTCTAGTCGTGACTAATCTCTTACTAAAAAACTATAGTGTTTCGATTAAAGAATAGAGAGCTGTAGTCCTTCCTTGGGGAATGTGCCGAATGCGGAAGGGGTTTCCATAGCTTACATAGCTTATGCAACCTACTGCAATCCCATCTAACATCTTTCAAGAGAGAAACCTCCCAATCCTTATTCGAAAGAAAGTCACTATAAAATTTGAGTCCTTTACCGAGGGCCTGTGCAGAGGCAATCGCCATATAATTTACCCCAGAGATTACGCAACATAAGTCATCTCAAAATTTGCTCTGTTGATGGCTTGAACAAAATACTAGCCATTCGACTTCAACCACAATCAATTTCTTCTAGTTCACATTTGGCACGAATATCAGTCACTCGTCGCTCAGCAATATTTTTAACTGAAGTTTCGTATTGCTCGTCTACAGCAACAAATTCTAGAAAGTCGACAGCATCTTGAGTAATTTCAGTATTGGGCACAATATTACCTTCACCAACATCAGCGATATTCGTCAACAGTTCCTGTTGTTTCGGAACTTCTTCTACATTACGAAAAATATCAATATAACCATCTAAAACTTTTTGTTTAAGTTCAGGATTATCTTGTACTTCTTGAGTACGCGTCAATGTGGCGATCGCCTGTTTACCTTCTTCTGTCAGTGCTGCATTTTTCTGGGATAAAGACTCTTCTTTAACCTTAAGCTCCTGCACCTCTTTTTGTTGAGTCTCGATCTTGACCTGCCGCTCAACATTTTGCTTCATTAACTGAATACTGGAAGGAAAAAATAATCCAAATAAAATGGCATTCGCTAAGCAGCGTCGTCGATTTTTAACATGAGTGGAAATACCTCCAACACTAATCAAGATAAATCCTGATAAAGCACCGAGGAAAATACTCATCACTAGAAATAAAGTAAACTCGACACTTGAGCCAAACGATACTTGAGTGAGATCGACAGAAAGCAATCCACCTTGAGGATTTTCTGTTTCAGAAGTTTGAGTTACTTCATTTTCTAAATTCTCTTCGCCAATTAATTCCAGACAAACACTACCGATACCCCCTACAGCACCTGCTACAAAAATTGCTCGGTTAGGCACATAAAGTTCTTTCTCTTCGCGGAATCTTTTTTTCTGTTTCTCGATATATTCTGTTTCTTCTTGCTGGCGTTTTTTTCGTTCTTCAAGCAGGTAACGTTGAACTTTTTCTTCAAGAACTAGCTTCTCTTGCTCTGAAAGCTCAATATTTTCTGTCTCGCTCACACCAGTTATAAAATCGTCATTGACTGAAGTATTACTATCTAAATCTATTGCTTGATCTTGGTGATAACGGCCTTGTTCTCGGGCGATCGCCTTTATCTCATCCTTTGTAAAATCCATTGTTGAACAACCTCACCATTACTCAAGAGCTTGCTTCCACAGTAAATTCCGTTAGAGTAATTTTGCTAAACCATTAAGAATTTGCAATCATCTTTTTTTCCAATAGCAAAAGCCCCCATCACAGTGGATGAGGGCTTTTACGTTAGCAAATGTATTCTATTGTCTTTTCAGAGCAATCAAATTATTTTGCATTTCAA